>DGVK01000065.1:0-9582 GCA_002395905.1 Verrucomicrobia bacterium UBA4286
AAGGACGCGATGGACGGCGACGAGGGCGCGCTCATAATCGCCTACGCGCCGTGCCGCATCGCGGCGAAGCTCACCAAGGAAGGGCTTTGCGAGGTCGACGCCGACAAGTGCAAGGCTTGCGGTGCATGCTTCAAGATGGGCTGTCCGGCGATGACGCGCGGCAAAGAGGTCCGCCCGGGTGCATTCCAGATGGTGATCGATTCCAACCAGTGCGCAGGCTGCAAACAGTGCCAGCAGGTGTGCAAGTTCGGTGCGATACGCCGCGTAAGGTGAGATGTGGTGACCACTTCGCTGGATGACGGTCACGAGTCCCGCATGACCGAAAATCTCTAAAAATGCTATAATGTTTGCATCCAAAAAGGTCTGACAATGACGCTCACACAAGAAAATGGCATTCTGTCTCTAATCGGAACAGACCTTGAAGGTCTGATGTCGATTGAGAGGAGTTTCTTGCGCCCAATGCAATCATGCTCAAGCATATCGTGGAGGTTGCATGAGAGCGGCTGATTTCCATAAGTTTCAGCAGAGCGGGGAGAACGTCTGCATTGAGTTCAAGCGCGGCGGGAATGGAGCCCAGAAAGACACCTTTGAGACAATTTGCGCTTTCTTGAATCGTTTCGGCGGCGATGTGTTTCTTGGTGTCGCCGACGATGGAGAAATAGTTGGCGTTCCGCACGGCGAGGTAGAGCCGATAATGCGGCATGTTGTGAATGTGACAAGTGATCCGCAGCAGATGGATCCGCCGTTCTACCTTTCGCCAGACGCGTTTAAAGTCGGAGGGCGGGACATTGTCCATGTGCGGGTGCCGCCAAGCGCGGACGTGCATCGGTTCAAAGGGGTCGTGTATGACAGGCTTCATGAGGCGGATGTCCGAGTCCGTTCAACCGAGGCGATTGCGCAGATGTTCATTCGCAAGCATGAAATCTATACTGAGCGTCGCGTTTATCCTGGCATCCGCAAGTCCGACATGAGGCTTGACCTGATTCGTCCGGTAAAGGAGATGGCGGCGTCATTTCGTCCAGACCATCCCTGGCGGAAGCTTGGCGACGCAGCCTTCTTCAAGAGCGCGAAGCTCTATGCCCGCGATCCTGTTTCGGGCAAGGAGGGCTTTAATGCCGCAGGCGTTTTGCTGTTCGGCAAGGACGACGTCATCCTTGATGTCTTTCCGGCCTATCGTACGGACGCCATCATGCGCAAGGTCAATGTCAATCGTTACGACGACCGCGAGACCGTGCGCACGAACCTGATCGAGGCATTTGACGCGCTCATGGCGTTTGGGGCGAAGCATCTTGACGACAAGTTCTATCTTGAAGGGGTACAGCGGGTGAGCGTTCGCGGAAAGATTCTCCGCGAGGTAATAGCCAACAGCCTCATGCATCGGGAGTTTTCAAGTTCAATGACGGCCCGTCTCATAATCGAGCGTGGCAGGTTGTTCGCCGACAATGCGAACCGCGCCGCCGCGCACGGAATCATCACGCCGGAAAACGTCCGTCCTGTCTCGAAGAACCCCATCATCGCCGCATTCTTCAAGGAGATAGGGCGCGCAGACGAATTGGGCTCCGGCACTCGAAACCTTTATCACTATACGCGTCTCTATTCCGGCGCCGATCCGATCATCGACGAAGAAGACGCATTCTCGGTCACGGTTCCGCTCAACGATGGCTATTCGCCGGAAGTAGGAAAGGGACCACAAGGCAATGATATTGAACGGGCAAGCGTCGGCGGCGACACTGTAAACGGCACTGTAAATGACACTGTAAATGACACTGAAAACAAATTTGTGAAAGTGAATGATGCGGGGTCTGTTCTTGCCGACAAGATTATTGGTGCCATGACAGCAAACAGCCGCATAACGTACGACAGGCTGTCTGCTGTGGTAGGCATGTCCCGGCGAACAATCAGCCGTGAAGTCAAGGTTCTGCTGCATCAAGGCAAGATCCGTCGTGTCGGGCCAGACAAGGGCGGACATTGGGAGGTTGTGGAGAAATGAACCAGATCGGCAACATGGTGGCCACATCGCCGGATGACGGTCACGCGGGACGCGTGACCCTACCGGCGCGGAAGCGGTTGAACCATCGCGGACCGTTGTCGATCGACGTGTTTTCGGCGTGGTATTTCATCACAATATGCGCGGAAGGCCATGCACCGTGGGTAGTGTCACGCGTCCCGCGTGACCGGGATGGCGCGGTAGGGTCACGCGTCCCGCGTGACCGCAATGTTGAACAAATGGATTTCGCGACCGTCGCCGATGCGATATTGTCCGCCGCCCGTTGGTATCACGGACATGGAAAATGGTTTTTGGCGTTGTTTTTGGTGATGCCCGACCATTTGCATTTCATCGCGCAATTTCCGTCCACATGCGGTCACGCGGGACGCGTGACCCTACCGATGGTATCTATCATTCAACAATTCAAATCATATTTGGTACGGACATTTGGCCTCCGTTTCCAACGCGATTTCTTCGACACGCGCCTTCGCGACGATGCGCACTTCGCCGAGGAATACGACTACATCCTCGGCAATCCCGTCCGCAGGGGTCTGTGCGCCGCATCCGCCGATTGGCCGTATTCCATCGCCTTCACCCGCGATGGCGAGGAAATCCCGGTAGGGTCACGCGTCCCGCGTGACCGCTTCAACACGCAGTCTGCCCCGTGTGATTGCGCACAACCGGTAGGGTCACGCGTCCCGCGTGACCGCGATGGTAGATGCGCCGAAGAAACGCAAAGCGTTTCGGAGGGAAGATTCGGCGAAGCCGAACCCGAAGGGTGCGCAAGCATCCGCGCGGTCGCCCTGCGACCGCCGTCAGTCGAAATAATGCCGGAAGAACGGAAAGCGATTTGAGGAACAACTGAGAGGAGAAAAGAGGATGAAATTTAATCTACAGAACTTTGAAGAAAATCTTATTGCTAGAAAAGAAGGTGAGACTATTCGGTATGTGTCGCGCGAGAAATGTGTCTATGATAGTTCGATAGAACCAGGAGATACTGTTACTCTTCATGCGAGACAAGACTTAGAGGAAGTGATGTTGATAGGTAATGATTTTCTTGTGCGAGTGGAATCTGTGGATTGTGACGTCATACAAGGTAGACTTGTCATGAGCAATGGCGTTCATGACAATGCATTGGTTAGGTTCAGGGACAAATATGTGATAGCATGTAGTAAGGGGCAAGGCTGTGATTTTTTTTAAAGAAAGGAAGTGGTAATGATGAAGAATGAAATTAAACTGCTGTTGATTATTGGTGGTCTGATTCTTCAGGCCAATGGAGATTCTGTTTATTCCGACCCTGACAGTTCTAGGCTCGTTATTTCAAATACACCATCAGGGAGAATTGAGTTTAGGACATTCTGGGATAAGCCTGAATTGGAAGAGGTAATTTCAACGGTTCAAGATTCGTTGTTTTTATATTATCCTTCAGAAACTGGGTATCCGCCTGAAATGTTTCATAATAACTATAATCTTAAACGAGTTGTTTTTTACGGCCCGCCTCCTCATTTTAATTACAATGACGCAGTTTATTCTTCAACATTGTTACTTTCGATTATGCGATATTCAGATGCAATCTATTATGCGACTTCATGTTCAAATCAATGGGAGAAAGTCCTTCGTAATCTAGGGTATGGCGGTAGATATGGCGCTTTTGAAGGCAGTTGGAGTGATGAATCGTGTTTGATTCCTGGGACAGGTAATCTTAAAATAATAAATCCGCCTGTTGTTACCAACTATGTTTATGCGACAGTGACTAATTACATATATGTAACTGTCACCAACTTTGTTAACACAACCATTACCAACGAGGTGTTCCACTACTCAACCGTCACCAATGAAATCTTCCACTACACCACCGTCACAAACGTGGTGAAGTATGTGCCAGAGCCGGGGGCGAGTCCGGATGCAGGTTATGGGATCGATGTCGGCGCGGGCGGCGAGACGGTGATCGCCGGCGCGGCGGGATGGGATGCGTTCGGCGTCCCGGACGGCATGGAGTGGGACAAGGAGACCGGCACGTTGAGCGGCCGTGCGAAACTGAGCGGCACATACGACCTCATTCTTGTGAGCGGAAGCGGCGCGGACACCAAGATCATGCGCACCACGCTCATGGTTGCGCCGTATGACACAATCATCGGCTACGTGGGTGTATCGTTCTCGCAGAGCGGCGCACCGCTCGACAACCTGAAGTCGTACAAGACGCTTCCGGCTGGATTGAAGTGGGTAAGCGGCGGTCGCGGGGCGACCGCCCTACCGGGGGTACTACAGGGTGTGCCTACAAAGGCGCAGACCCTGGATCTTGAAACGGTGGATGGCGAGCCGGTGAAGATTGAGATAAAGGCGTTGCCGGATTCTGTTGTGGGAACGTTTGACGGGTGCGTCTATTTCCCGCCGAGCGATCCGACGAACGGCATCGCCAATATTTGCGACATAGGCGGGACTATCACGCTCACCGCCACGGCGGCAGGGAAGATTTCCGCTTCGGTCAAGACGGCGAAGAAGACGTACAGCTTCAGCATGGCGTCATGGGCGAAGTTTGCAGAAGGCGATGCGTTTACGCTTGAAGCGAGCGCTGGGCTCAAGACGGGTGAGGCGTTACAGGTCAATGCGACAGTGTGCGACGGGGCGACGATGGTGCATGCAAAGTTGTCGGGAGGAGAATTCGGCGGTCGTGGGACGTCCACCCTACCTGAGGAGGCCGACGATGACGGATGCGTGATGATGCTTGCTAAGGATGTATATTCAAAGAGCGGGGCGAAGTGGATAAACCCAGAAGCGCATGGGTTGATGGCGAAATGCGCAGGCACATACCAGTTTGGCTTTGACGCGATGGAAGACGGCGGTCTCGGGGTGACCGCCCTACCGGCGTGGACGCTTAGGCCTGTGACGAAAGTAGAGCCTGCTTTTCTGAAGATTGTTGTGAAAGACACAGGTGTTGCCACTATTACAGGCTCGTTGCCAGACAAAATGCGTATTAACTGCACGGCAAAAGCGACCGCCACAGAAGAGGGTAAAGATGGCGTGGTGTTTCGGATTGTTACTGCGGCGTTCCCAGGTAAATATACGGCGGTGCCGTTGTCAATTGTCATTACAAGCGATGGTGCGCCGTTAAACGACGAAGAAAACTGTGGCATGGTTTACAGTGTTAAAAGATGATATGGAAAAGATAATCTTAAAGAAAGGACGTGAAAGAAGCGTCCTCAAGCGGCATCCGTGGGTGTTTTCGGGGGCTGTCGAGTCTGCGCCCGATGGGATCGGCGTCGGCGAGACGGTGGAGGTGGTTGCGCATGACGGCGCGACGCTCGGATACGGCAGTTTCTCGCCGTTGTCGCAGATTCGTGTGCGCATGCTGTCCTTCGATCCAGCCAAAACGCCAGATGCCGCGTTTATCGAGGCTCGCGTGGCGGCGTCGGTAGGACGGCGCGCGGACTTCTTCGCGAACGCCTACACGAACGCGATGCGCCTTGTGAACGCAGAGAGCGACGGTCTGCCGGGCGTCGTGGCCGACTATTACGCCGGCTGGGTGATTTGCCAGTTCACATCCGCAGGTGCAGAGTTCTGGAAAACGACGGTCGCGTCCGCGCTCATGAAGTTCGCTCCGTTCTGCCAGGGCGTGGCGGAACGCGCCGATGCAGACGTGCGCGCGAAAGAAGGCCTTGCCGTCGGCGGGTTTGCTGTCATGGAGGGCGCGGAGCCGCCTGAACTCGTCGAGATATCGGAAGGTCCCTGCAAGTTTCTTGTCGATGTGCACAAGGGACACAAGACCGGGTTCTATCTCGACCAGCGCGACGCGAGGCTCGCTGTCGGTTCGCTCGCGAACGGAGCGGAAGTTCTCAACTGTTTCTCTTACACTGGAGGCTTCGGAATATTCGCCCGCCAGTGCGGTGCAATGGCGGTAACACAGGTGGATGTGTCACGCGACGCGCTTGAACTGGCGAAGAAGAACGAGTCGCTCGTGCATCTCTGCGGCACGACGATGGAGTATGTCGAAGAAGACGTGTTCAAGTATCTTCGCAGGTGCCGCGACGAGCGCCGCCGGTTCGACATGATCGTGCTTGATCCGCCGAAGTTCGCCGAGTCGCGTTCGCAGGTGATGAAAGCGTCCCGTGGCTACAAGGACATCAACCTTCTTGCGATGAAGCTCTTGAAGCCGAACGGGATTCTTGCGACGTTCTCATGCTCCGGCGCAATGGACGAAACGCTATTCTCCAAAGTTCTTGCCGAGGCGGCGGAGGACGCGGGACGCGACTTCCAGACGATTGCGAAGACGAGGCAGGGCGCCGACCATCCTGTCGCGCTAAGCTTCCCAGAGGGCGCATATCTAAAGGGCGCGGTGCTGAGGGCGATTGACTGACGAAAGGGTACTGGCAATGGAAGAGATTGATTTCGATACCGATTCGTTCGCGGATATAATCGCCAAGGACGACCGCTATAATCCGAGAGCCTACGCGCTTCTTATGGACGTCATAGGCTTTCTCGGCGGCGAAAACGGCGACAAGCACATGTCGGGCGAAGAAATTCTTGACGAATTCCGCGAGAGGGCGCTTGACCAGTACGGGCCGCTGACATACCGCGTTCTTCTGGAGTGGGGGGTGAAATCCACGGAAGACATCGGCGAGATGATGTTCAATCTCGCCGAGTCGCACCGTATAGGCAGAGACGACGGAGACTCCGCCGAGAGTTTCGTAGGGGGCTATGACTTCAAGGAGGCGTTTCTGGGCCCTTACGCGACATGATCGGCCTGAAACGCGACACACTGCTATTTCATCTTTGACAATGCAAAAGGAAGCACGATGAGAAAACTCCCGTTCGACAAGGCGAAACTTGAAGAGATCGCGGCCAGATGGCCGACGCCGTTCCATATATACGACGCCAAGGCGATCCGCGAGAACGCCAAGAGGCTTAAAAAGGCGTTTTCCTGGAACAAGGGCTTTCGCGAATACTTCGCGGTCAAGGCGGCGCCAAACCCCCACCTGATGAAACTTCTAAAGGAGTTCGACTTCGGAAGCGACTGTTCGTCGATGGCCGAACTTGAACTTGCAGCCAAGGTCGGCAACGCAGGCGAGGCGATAATGTTCACGTCCAACGATACGCCGGCAGATGAGTTCCGCCGCGCATGGGAGCTGGGCGCGATCATCAATCTTGACGACATAACCCATTGGGAGAGCGTTCTCGACGCTGTAAGGCCGGAGAGCTTTGAAGGCCGCGTTTTCTGCTGCCGATACAATCCTGGTCCGCTGAAAGGCGGCAACGCCATCATCGGCAAGCCGGAAGAAGCCAAGTACGGCATGACGCGCGCACAGCTTTTTGAATGCTACGCCAAGATGAAAGCCGCCGGTGTAACGCGCTTCGGTCTGCATACGATGGTCGCGTCAAACGAACTGGATCCCGATTACATAATCGACACGGCCAGAATGCTTTTCGACCTCGTGGCGGCGCTTTCGGCAGAGACGGGCGTTGAGTTTGAGTTCGTAAACATTGGAGGGGGAATAGGAATTCCATACCGTCCGGACCAGCAGGCGATGGATCTTTCCATGGTGGGCGAAGGAATCGAAAAAGCCTACAAGGAAACGATAGCCGCCGCAGGACTCAAGCCGCTCAAGATTTTCATGGAGTGCGGCCGCTGCATAACGGGTCCGTACGGCTATCTTGTGTCGCGTGTTCTTCATATAAAGAACACGTACCGTCTCTACGCCGGTCTGGACGCGTGCATGTCGAACCTTATGCGCCCCGCCCTTTACGGAGCATATCATGAAATCGTCGTTCCAGGCAAAGAGGACTGCGGCGAGACGAGTGTCTACGATGTCACAGGTTCATTGTGCGAGAACAACGACAAGTTCGCCATCCAGCGGATGCTTCCCGTCCTTGCGCCGGGCGATCTAGTCGTGATCTGCGATGCAGGCGCTCACGGCCACGCGATGGGATTCCAGTACAACGGCAAACTGCGCTCGGCGGAACTCCTCCTTGAATCGGACGGCTCTGTGCGCGAGATACGCCGCGCTGAGACGCTTGACGACTACTTCGCCACGCTCGACTTCTCGGCGCTAGAGGATTGATTCATCATGAATCAAGCGGAACTGCTATCCCCTGCAGGCGATTTTGAAACAGCTCTCGCGGCCTTCGAGGCTGGGGCAGACGCCGTATATTGCGGTCTTGCGGACTTCTCTGCGAGGGCGTTCGCGCAGAACTTCACATTCGAGGAGCTTTCACGCCTCACGGCCTATGCAAGAGAAAAGGGCCGCAAGGTGTATGTTACGTTCAACACCGTCGTCGATGAAGACTCTCTCGACGACGCGATCGCGACTCTCGCGCGCCTTGAAGAGATCGCGCCTGACGGCGTGATTGTGCAGGATCTTGGTGTGGCGCGTCTATGCCGCAGACACTTCCCCGGCCTCGCCCTCCATGCGTCGACACAGCTCGTGGTGCACAATCTCGAAGGTGCGCTCGCTCTTAAAGCGCTTGGATTCGTTCGCGTGGTGCTCGCGCGGGAGCTGTCGCTCGCCGAGATCGCGTCAATAGCCAGACGCTGCGGCACGCTTGAACTTGAGTGCTTCATCCACGGCGCGCTCTGCTATTCCGTTTCAGGCCTCTGCCTTTTCTCGGCGATGGAAAAGAACCGCAGCGGCAACCGCGGCAAATGCGCCTATTGCTGCCGCCAGCAGTTCGGCGCAGAGAAGATGATGCCGTTTTCAATGAAGGACCTCCGCCTGGGGGAGGACGTCCGGAGGCTCGCCGATGCAGGCGTCGCTTCTCTGAAGATAGAAGGGCGCATGAAAAACGCGCTCTATGTGGCGAGCGTCACAAAGTATTACAGGCAGATTCTCGACGGATGCGCAGGTGAAAAGCCTGTAACAGCAGCCGATCTAGAAACCGTCTTCTCGCGCCGCACGACCGAGCTTCATCTTGACGGACATCGCGATGATGTCGTCGATCCTGCCTCTCTCGGACACATCGGCACGCCGGTCGGCACTGTAAAGCGCGTAACCAAAGATCGTGACGGGCGCAGCTGGATAAGGTTTCATACTGCACGCGCGCTTGAGAAACACGACGGCCTGCAGTTCGCCTCGCAGGACGGCGGCAGGCCGGTCGGATTCGGCATAACGGAAATGCGCCGCTCGATTTCGCGCGCGAATGTGTTCGAGGTCGCGGCAGGTGCGGATGTCGAAATCCTTGTGCCCGACGAACTTGCCGACGTTTGCAGAGGCACTGTCTACTGTTCAATGTCCAACGCTGTAAAGCGTCGCTTCCCTGCGCCGGCTTTCCGTCCGAGCGAACATCCCGACGGTGCGATTGTCGATGTGAAGGTGACGCTGTCGCCCGAGGGGATGAACGCTTCTGCGGCGCTGTTCGGCAAGACGGCGGAATGTGCCGTGGATGTTTCACTCGAGCCTGCAAAGAATCCTGACAAGACCTACGCCGCCGTCGAAAAGGCGTTTTCAAAGCTAGGCGAGACGGGCTACAGGCTCGGCAGGCTTTCACTTGTCGATGAAGATCGTGTATTCGCGCCCATAAGCACGCTTAACGATCTGCGGCGCGACCTTGTCGAGAAGCTCGATGCAGCACGCGACGAGGCTCGTCACGACAAGATCGATGCG
>DGVK01000065.1:9650-11215 GCA_002395905.1 Verrucomicrobia bacterium UBA4286
AGACCGTCCGAAGCCGCCTGCCAGTCGAGATGAAAGCGCTCCCCGCAAGACCGTAAAGCTGCGCCTCGACCAGACTGTGCCGCAAGGCGAATGGGACGAGGTGGTTGTCGCCGTTTCGCCGCATGACAATCTTTCGGCGCTTGCCGCATTCCCCGGCGCACGACTCGCGCTGCCGGTATATAATCCGGAACTTGAGTTCAACAGGCTGCGTGTGATGGTCAAGCGTCTTGTAAGAGAAGGGCATGTCAGATGGGAAGCGTCCGATCTGGCGACTCTTTCGCTGTTGAAGTCTGTCGGCGTGACGGATATTGCCGCAGACTGGACCTTGTACGCCTTCAACTCGTCCGCTCTCGCAGAACTGTCGTCGCTTGGCGTGAAACGGTTTGTGGCGAGTCCGGAGAACTGCCGCGAAAATCTCCAGTATCTTGCCGAGAGCGGATATGACGTGGAGTTTCTTGCGCAGCAGTCGACGCCGCTTTTCATCTCGCTCAACAAGCCTGCGTCTGAAAAGGTCGAAGGGCTTGCGATATTCCGAAGTGGCGGGCTGTGGATAACGACGCGCCCTGTTCCGCGAACATTCGACGTGCCTGCCGGCGCTTCTTCGCGTATCGATCTCAGCTGGGGAGCGCCGCTTATATGATGCGCCGTCTTTTCAGAAAGCTCGTCAAGGTGTTCTGGGTTCTGCCTGGATTCCTTCTGTGGGCGGCATATCCGCCGATGGGTGAAATGGCCGACGCGCTCTTTGCTCTCGCGCCGCTTCTCTGGCTGTCGAGACAGAAGGATTCTCGCGCCGCTGCCGTGCTGTGGTTCGTAAACGGTTTCATCTTCTGGTTTGCAACGCTTGCATGGATGCCGGCGATAGTGAAGAACGGCGGGCCGTGGCCCCTCGTAGTTCTCGGCTGGGGTGCGCTTGCGGTCTATTGCGCTTCATATTTCGCGGCGTTCGGATATCTTTCGGCTAAGGTATGGAGTGTTGTCAGCACACGCGGCTACGGCTGGCGGCTTGCCGCGATCATCGTCGCCGAGCCGCTTATGTGGGCCGGTCTTGAAATCATCCGTTCGCGTCTCTTCGGCGGCTTTGCGTGGAATCAGCTCGGCGTTGTGCCGGCGGTCGCCGGCTTTGGAGCGCCGGCAGCCGTGGGCGGAGTGTATATGCTCTCGATGATTGTAGTGCTCATAAACGGTACAGTCGCTTCGATTGCAGAGCGCATGCTCGCGCCGCTCTTCGGCGAGCGCAGCCACTGGTCGCGCAGCATCGAGACGCTTCTGCCGGTTATGGTGATATGGGGTCTGTACACATTTGCGGGGCAGTCAGTGCCGACCGCAGACGGCGGCGACAGCGACCGCACGGTTCGCGTGGCGCTTGTGCAGAGGAACTTCCCTTGCGTCTTCGATCGCCGTGATGAAGATGTCGTTGCAATATACAGGAATCTGCTCGGCAACGTATCTCCGATGCAGCCGGAGCTTGTCGTCCTGCCCGAAAGCGCCTTCAGCGAAATAGGAGCTTTCGGAAGCGCCAACGCCGCACGTTTCGCCGACTGGATACGCGAGACGAGCGGAGCGAA
>DGVK01000018.1 GCA_002395905.1 Verrucomicrobia bacterium UBA4286
GATCCCACGGGAACTCCTTGGAGAATACGACCTTGCCGTTGTTGAGGGCGGATATCTTGAAGTCGCTCGCGCCGAGGTCGAAACCGATGCGGCAGCCGTCGGCGACGGTCTTCACAAGCGCCGGCTTCTCGGTCGTCTCGGGCATCTTCTTGAGAGGCACGACGACCGTCTCGACCGGCCGGCCGTAGATGGAGGTGAAGAAGTCGTAGTCGAACTTGCGCGCGCCCTTCTTCGTATAGGCCTTCGCCACGGGCTGCACGACGGCGTCGGGACCGGCAAGATAGAGTTTCCAGCCGCCGGCCGACCACACGATGAACTTGGCGATGCGGTCGACCACGTAGCTTACCTGCTTCGCAGCCTGCGGGTCGAGCCTCTGGGGAATCGGCAGATCGTAGCGGAACACCTTGCCGTCCTCGCGCTCCCACGCTACCGCGACGATATCGGCCTTTGCGCCGATTCCGTCATACACTTCCCAGAGCGCGCTCATCGGGGCGACGAACTCGCAGTTGCATTTGCACTTCTTGCTGCACGAGCATGCCATGGTCATTTCTCCTTTTTGTAAGTTTAAGTTGTCTTGAGTGGCGTTGCACACACATTATATCAAATATTCCCCCATCGCCGCAAGTAGCGCGGGTACTGGAGTTTACCCATTTTTTGATTTGGATAAACTTGCGTTTACTTCCAGAACTTGCGTTTAGTTCAGGACACGACGGCAAAAATCGCATGGCGTAATCGGCAACGGGCGACCCTAAAGGATGCCGAGGTTGATCGCGATGGCGACCGCTTCCGAGCGGGACGATGCGTCAAGCCGGGTGTAGGCGGCGCTGAGGTGCGCCTTCACGCAGTCGCGGCCGATGCCTACCAGCGAGGCGATTTCGGTATTGTTGAAGCCCTTTGCGGCGTAGGTGAGTATTTCCTTCTGACGAGGCGAGAGTTCAACCGCAGGCGTTTTACAGGTAAGCTGGCGTTCGATGGCAGGGCTGAGGACTTTCCGCCCGGCGGCGCATTCTCGTATCGCGCCGACGAGCTCCTTCTTCGCGGAGTCCTTGACGAGCGCACCTGTCGCACCGGCTGAAAGTGCGCGGCGCAGGTCGTCGGATGTTCCGAATGTCGTAAGAACGAGTATTCGCGTCTTCGGATTGTTCCTGTGGATCTCTGCTGTCGCGGATGCACCGTCAAGCCTCGGCATCATGAGGTCCATGATGACAACGTCCGGATCGAGCTCCGCCGCGAGTTTGACCGCCTCAAGGCCGTCCGCCGCCTCGCCGACCAGCTTCATGTCGCGCTCGATGCTGATGATTGCCGCGAGCCCCATGCGCACGACCAAGTGGTCGTCCACGAGCATCACTCTGATTTTCCTGCCGTCTCTACTGCTCATCACGCTCCTTTTCGTCGATTGCGAGGGTGATTGTAACGCTTGTGCCCTCTCCCGCGCCGCTTTCGATCGCAATCTCTCCATTCCGTTTTTTCACGCGCTCGCGTATGCCCGAAAGCCCGAAATGCCCTTCGGCAGGCCCGGGCGCGGTGCTCTGGTCGAACCCGCATCCGTCATCTTTTATGCAGAATCTGACGCAGCCTTCGCGACATTCGCCAAACACTTTTATTTGCGAGGCCCTTCCGTGGCGGACCGCGTTGACGGCGAGCTCGCGGATGATGCGCAGCATATCGTGGGCAAGAGATTCGCTTAAGATAGAGCGCTGGATGTGGAACCGTATGAGCAGCGGCATGTCGCCGATATGCGGCGCAAGCGTCTGACGTATGGCCTCCGCAAGATTCTGCCCCTCGAATATGCGGGTCCGCAGATCCCAGATGCAGCAGCGCAGTTCCTGCCTGCACGACGCGAGCATGGACCTCGCCGTGGCGAGGAATCCGCCGGCCGTGGTTTTTTCGTCTATCCCGGATTCCATGGCGGCGTCCAGCTGCAGCGCAATGCCCGTAAGCACCTGCGAGATGGAGTCGTGCAGCTCCACGGCGAGACGCGTGCGCTCTTCGACCTTGAGCTCCGATATGGCACTGGACATCTGCTCTTTGCACAGCGCGTTGCCGCGCTGTTCAGAGAGCGTCTTGAGCATTCTGTTCCAGACGAGTATCGCGGCCAGCGTAAGGACGAGCGCGATGATGACTACGGCAAGCCGCGCCGGTGTCCACCATGGGGGCGCGCTCAGAACGCGGATATCCTCCTTTACGCGGGGAATGACGATAAGACCCTTGAACTCCGGAAAGACCATGTTCGTCACATCCGCGTCGAACTCCGGGATGCATATACCGCACACCTCCAGTTTGCTGCCGGTTTCAAACGTGTCGCGGACGCTCTGCGGAAGGTGGGCGACATCGACCGATATGTTCTTTCGGCTGCACTCAAGCATGATGCGTCCCGAGATGGAGGCATCCTCCGTCGAGTTAGCGACGCGGCCTTGAATTCTGACGGGCTTCCCGTAAAGCGAAGCATCGACGATGTCGTTGTCCCGGCATGCCGCGAGCAGGCGTTCGACATCCACGCGCTCAGCCGGTTCAAGCGCCGCCCTCGGCTTGTCGTCGCGGCGAATCGCGGCCTCCGTGAGCTGAATGCCGAGCGGCCCGTTCTTCACAAACCCGGAAACAGTCACGCTATCGCCGACGGTGGGCATGTCTCCCTGATCTGAAAGCGAAACGGGTATGAATCTGCCCGTTGCGCCCCGTATGTAGATTCGCCGGCTGCTGACCCCTGCCACCGTGCCGGAAACCTGCCGCCTGTGGCTTGTGCGCACGTCAAGCCCTGGCGCGGCGAACGGGTCGCCCGCCTCTTTCGTCACTTCAATGCCGTCCTTGCCATAGAGGATGATATGATTCCCGAGGAACTTGCGCCAAACGTGAAACTCCTGCACCATGCCGTGAAGCCTCACTTCTGAATCCAGCATCTCGCGGAGTTTGGCGTGTTGATAATCGTGGTCGGTGGCCGCCGCCATCACCATGCCTGTGTCGGTCCGTACGACGAGCCAGTTCCATGCGGCGTTTGTGGCATCGCGAACGACCGATACAACAGTGCCTTCCACATGGACGTAGTCGCCACCCCCCGGCATGTTCGCGATTTCCTGCGCTGTAGCATGCGTGGTAGCGGGAAGTTTTGCCGTCGACAACACGGTTATGTTGGTGGCATATCTTGCAAATGAATCGGATATCTCGCGCAATATGGCACGCGTCGGCTTGCCGATAAACCCCTGCACTTTCACTATGTCGCCGCTTGAGTGTCTGGATTCCGTCTTCGACAAGTCCCAGAAATATAAGCCGTCTGTACTGCCCTGCGTTATGACATACAAACGTCTCGGCACCGTGTCGGCAATCAGCATGATCTGCCCGGTCATCTCGAACGGTTCTCCTGCGCCATGGAGCGTGGCGTATGCAAAAGCGGCAAGAATGGCAGAAAAGATCGTCTTCATCCGTCGCATATTTTACCATATTCCGCCGCATCGCACTCTTACCCAGTTGGGTAATTATATTTTGGGAACGGAAAGGCTATAATATTGCATGTCAATTAAAAGGGCAAAAGGCGGTTGAACGCCCAACTAATGAAAGGAACAAAACCAATGAACAGATTACTCGCAATAACTGGTGCGGCTGCGTTGGCACTCACCGCGTTGCCGTCGTCAGCCGACACACACCAGTACATCATCAGCGGCGACCCCGTTGCCGCCGCGACAAAAAACAGCAATTCGGCGGTGTCGGGCGGCAAGGCGCTCGTGACGGATGCGCTGACGGCCGTTTCAGCCACGCGGTCGCTTGAGGCGCGTTTCCGTACATGGTGCGCGTCAATAGGCAGAGCTCTCCGCAGTGACGACTGGGTGACAGGCCTTAAGATCATCCTGCGCTAATTCCTCCAAACCATCTAACCTACCAACCATCCGAAAGGAAAAACAATGAACAACACAACAAAGATAATGGCAACTGCTTCCGTGGCCGCGTTCGCTGCACAGTTCGCGTGGGCGGTGCCCGTCGTGAACAATGTAAACATGAGCCAATCGTCCGCCAAGCGTGTTGGCATCACCTACTCTCTGTCCGAGGCGGCGGTCGTGACGCTGGAAATCCAGACCAACGCGAATACCAGCGCGGCGGCGGACGACCCGGGCTGGACGAGCATCGGCGGCCCGGCGGTCTGCAATGCGCAGGGTGACGTGTGGAAGAAGGTGGAGGCTGGTTCGCGTACGATTACTTGGAATCCGCGCCAGACGTGGCCAGACCATCTTATAGCCGATGGCGGCGCACGTGCGAAGGTGACGGCGTGGGCGCTCGACAATCCGCCGGATTACATGGTGGTGGACATTTCCGCAGGGGCGAAACCCAACACACAGAAATACTATCCGTCAGTCGATTTCCTGCCGGGCGGACTTTTGGGCAATCCCGACTACCGCGAGTCGTCGCTCGTGATGCGCAAGGTTCCTGCCGCTGGCGTCGAGTGGATGATGGGTAGCATTGCCGAATCTGGGCGCACTGCGGAAAAGGAGGCATCGCACAAGGTCAAGTTTGACGACAACTACTACCTCGGTGTTTTTCCCGTGACGCAATCGCAATGGGCTCTTATACAGACAACACGTCAGTTCCCGTCATGCTTCCAATATGAGGCTGACAAGAAGTGGCGGCCGGTCGAGTACATCTGCTACAACGAAATTCGTCTCAGCGATGCAACGACAGCAGACAATTCTGCATACTACTGGCCCAATGCGCCGCATGGCGGTTCATTCCTTGGCCGGCTTCGCACCAAGACGGGTATCGCTTTCGACATGCCGAGCGAAGCGCAATGGGAATACGCCTGCCGTGCAGGCAATGGCGAGGGCAAGTGGGGCGATGGCTCGGACTACACATCGTCAAGCACAGATAGCAACCTTACCAGGCTTGCCTGCTATGGACGCGCCAACATTCAGAACAGCGTTCCCGAAGGCAACACGACCTGGTCAGCCGCAGACGGCGGCACGATGCCTGTAGGAACGCACGAACATAACGCATGGGGCTTTTACGATATGCACGGCAACATCTTTGAGGTTTGCCTTGACTGGTTTGAAGATGACATCTCCGCGCATGGCGGAGCCGTGAACATCAATCCTGACGCACCGGCGAAGAATCTCTCCGGTGGGAACGGAACGTACCGTATTTGGCGCGGCGGGTCATATCGCCACAGTGCGGCCTCTTGCCGTTCGGCTTATCGTACAGAAGGAATTGCCAATGGCCGCTACAACATCGCCGGTCTTCGCCTAGCCTGCCCCGCATCGGCCGAATGAATGAGGCTGGCGATATGTTGCTGGCGAGACGGGAATTCATAGCGGGGGCGGGCGCGTTCGCGGCTTTCTCGGCCTTTCCTGCCGCCCGCCAGACGCGGGTGGCAGGCCTCGACCCGAATCTGATGGTGTTCTTCGCGGACGTCCATCAGCATGACGGCAGAGCTCACTGGCCGGACTGGCAGTACACGCAGGCGAACAAGGTGTTCCCCGGACTTGTGGCGGAGGTGCTGCGGTTGCGCCCGCTTCCCGCGAACGCCGTCGTGTTCGGCGACTTCTCCACGTCGTTCGGCTGGGAAGAGGACTTCCGCCTCGCCGCCGCCGCGTTGAAACCGCTTGCCGACGCCGGAATCGGACTCACGCTCGGTATGGGCAACCATGACAACCGCGCCGCATTCATGCGGGTGTTTCCCGACTATGCGGCCCGGTGCCTTGTGCCGGGCCGCATAGTATCCAAGGTTTCCACGCCAAACGCAGACTTCATCATGCTCGACACGCTGAAGGCGCGCGACGGCAAGGATTGGGCGGAGCCGACGGAGGAAGGAAACCACGTCGAGGGAGCGATGGATGCCGCGCAGCGCGCATGGCTCCGCGAAACGCTTTCCGGCGCAACGCGCCCGACGTTCGTCGGGGCGCACCATCGCGCGCAAGAGGTTGGCATAGTCCCGGAACTTGTCGCCGCGCCGACGGTCTATGGTTACATATTCGGCCACGAGCACACGTGGGCGGACGGGTTTCTGCACGACGGCTACGCCAACTCGCGCACCGTCCAGACGGCGACACTTCCTAGCGGAGGGTTTTGGGGCGACATTGGCTACGCGCTGTTCAGGACATTCCCCGACCGCGCGGAACTGACCGTCCGGCAGACTGATTTCTGGTTCAACCGCCGCTGGCCGGAGAAACCACGCCCCAAGAACTGGGGCGAGCGGGTCAGGATGCACAATGGCCGCACTATCACATTCTGGTACGACAAGCCGTCCAATTTCTACAAGGGATGATACGCTTATGAGGGCGAAAACTGCGTTGTTGTTTGTTATTGCGTCGGTTCTGCAATGCGGCGCGGACTGGCGCGATGCGCTGCCGCGCCCGGTCTACGACGAGAGGCCGGAGTTTGTCGATTTCTACTTCAAGACATGGGAGATCGCACATGGCCGCATAGACAACATCCCCGGCCTTCCCGTGCCGCGCTACATGGATGAAGCCCACCGCTCCGACCGCATCTGGGTGTGGGACACGTGCTTCATGGTGTTCTTCTGCAAAT
>DGVK01000074.1:0-2013 GCA_002395905.1 Verrucomicrobia bacterium UBA4286
GCGCCGCTCTTCGCCGCGCACCTCGCGACGCATCCGGAAGAGTTCGGAGTCGACGCCGCGCGACTTCGGCGGCTTGTTCCGTTCGCCGCGGCGCTTGCGTGCGTCGTACTCTGCGGGGCGCTGTCATACACGTACGCGTTCAACCGGAAGAAGATGCCCGGCGCATCCGCCCCGATGAAGGTCAGCGACCATTATTTTTCGTACGAGTTCTACAACGGACCTTGGGGAGAGGGGGCGCCGAAATGAAGACGCTTGCGCTTGTCGTGCCTTGCCACAACGAGGCGAAGAGACTGGACGTCGACGCGTTCGTCCGCGCGGCGGAGGAGTGGCCGTGGATATCGTTCTGCTTCGTCGACGACGGTTCGACGGACGCCACGGCGGAGCTCCTCGCGCACATGGCGAACCTGTCTCCGTCGATGCACGCGATATACATAAACGAAAACGTCGGAAAGGCCGAGGCAGTGAGGCGCGGCGTCCTGCACGTCTGCTCCGACTCCGGCGCGGACTGCGTGGGGTTCTGGGACGCGGACCTCGCGACACCGCTCGGGGAGATTCCGTCGTTCATGCGCGCGTTCGAGGAGCAGGGACAGCTGAAGGCCGTGATCGGATCCCGCTGGCCGCACCTCGGCACGGACATACGCCGCTCGGCGTTGCGCGGCCTTGCGAGCTCGCTCGCGAAGTGGTTCATCAGACGCACTCTCGGCGTGCCTGTATGGGACACGCAGTGCGGGGCGAAGGTCTTCGCGTGCGACGTGGCGAGCGAGATATTCCGAGCGCCGTTCAGGTCGCGCTGGCTTTTCGACGTGGAGCTTCTCGCGCGCATCGGGAGAAGGCGCCTGCGCCGCGACGTCCTGGAGCTTCCGCTTGCCGAATGGTTCGACGTCCCGGGCTCGAAGGTCGGCTTGGGCGCGCTCCGTGAACTTCTGTCGCTCCCTTCCATTTGCCGCGAATCTTTGGTAGAATCTCGCTCATGCACGTTCTCATCATAGAAGACGACGCGAAGACCGCGGATTTCGTGGCCGGCGCGTTCAGGCAGTCCGGGTACGTCTGCACTATATGCGCGGACGGGCTGGAGGGATCCGTCGCCGCGCTTGCCAACGACTACGACGCAGCCGTCGTCGACATAATGCTCCCAGGCAAGGACGGACTCTCCATAATCCGCTCGCTGCGCGCGGCCGGGAAGAACCTGCCCGTCATCGTACTTTCCGCTCGAGGCGAGGTTGACGCGCGGATCAAGGGTCTCGAGGCCGGTGCGGACGACTATCTCGCGAAGCCGTTCTCCGTTGCGGAGCTGCTGGCGCGCGTGCAGGCGCTGCTGAGGCGCGCGTCGCGCCAGGCGGAGCCGACTGTGCTGAAGGTCGAGGACCTCGAGATGGACCTCGTCTCGCACAGGGTGACGCGCGGCGGCGAGCGGATAAGCCTCCAGCCGCTCGAGTACCAGCTCCTAGAGTACCTCATGCGCAACCGCGGCAGGGTCGTGTCGCGCAACACCATACTCGAGCGCGTGTGGGACTACGACTTCGATCCGCACACCAACGTCGTCGAGGCGCGAGTCTGCCGTCTCCGCGAGAAGATCGACAGGAACTCTCCGCGCAAGCTGATCTCGACGGTGAGGGGGGTGGGCTATGTCCTCGGCTGAGCCGCCGCGCGGCAGAGTGCGTCCGATGTGGGTGCGCATCGCGCTCTGGTCGTTCCTGTCGTTCGGACTCCTCTTCACGTTCGTCGGGGCGCTCGTGATGTTCGCGACGCTGCGCCACACGACGAACGACTACCACGAGGTGCTCGTACGGCTCTCGGGCGATCTGACGCAGGAGTACGAGGAGTGCGGGGGAGACGCGGCGAAGATGGCGAAGTTCTTCGCGGAGAACTCGGAGACCCACGGACACGAAAACGTCTTCCTCCTCGTCACCGATAGTGACGGCGCGGTGAAGGTGAGCAGCACGCACAACAAGACCATACTCGAGGAGATGGTCGAGAACGCCGCGTCAAAGTCGAGGACATACCGCATAGCGG
>DGVK01000074.1:2123-3055 GCA_002395905.1 Verrucomicrobia bacterium UBA4286
GGCGACGGATGCGTGCTGTCCGTCGGGTACAACGTGACGAAGGACGAGCTGCACGCGGTGCGGATGGGTGCGCTCCTCGGCTCGTCGCTAGTATTCGTGTGGCTCGTCGGCGCGGGACTCGGTGCGTTCCTCGGGCGGCGCTTCACCGCCCCGCTGAGGAAGGTCGCCGCGGCGGCGGGGCGCATAGCGGACGGAGACTACTCCGCGCGCGTTCCGGTGACGTCCGAGGGGCAGGAGATAGTCGACCTCGAGAACGCGTTCAACAGCATGGCGGCGGAGAACGAGAAGACGCTCTCCGACCTGCGCGCGCTCACGGACGACATAGCGCACGACCTCAGGACTCCGCTTACGCGCATCCGGGCCGCTGCGGAGACCGCCGCGCTTGCAGAAGGGGAGCATCCGCTCGCCGAGGACGTCTGCGAGGAGGCGTCGTCCATGCTCGAGATGATAAACACGATGCTCGACATATCGCAGACCGACAGCCGTATACGCCGCACGCCGCGCGAGCAGATCGAGATGGTCGCGTTTGTGGGTCATGTCATCGAGCTGTACTCGGTCCTTGCGGAGGAGTCGTCGGTTTCGCTTTCCGCCACAATGCCAGACGCGCCGCTGTACGTCTCGGCGCACAAGGGGCGGCTTCAGCAGATGCTCGGGAACCTTCTCGACAACGCGCTCAAGTTCACCCCGAAGGGAGGCAGGATAGAGGTGCGCCTTGCGTCGGATCCGTTCTCGCTTTCCGTCGCCAACACGGGGCCGGGCATCCCCGCGTCGGACATCCCGCACGTCTTCAAGCGCTTCTGGCGCGGCGACGGCAGCAGGTCGCTTCCGGGCAACGGACTCGGCCTCGCGCTCGTGAAGGCAATCGTGACGTCCTACGGCGGGAGCGTGCAGTGCGAGTCCACGCCGAGCGAATGGACGGTCTTCACCGTCAC
>DGVK01000171.1 GCA_002395905.1 Verrucomicrobia bacterium UBA4286
TTTACTGTCGATAACAGGGCGAATCATTCAAGGGATTCGCTTTTTGCCGACATCAGCAAGCGACACTTCAGTTTCCGCAGCTCTTTCCGTTGTGGACTTTTGTGTTTTCCGCCCACAACGCACCGCACTTGTGCAGACCTCGGCAATCCCGCCGGGGCAAAACACAGCACGAAAGGAAACACAGATGAACATACCGAAACAGGCAATGTCTCTAATGGAATGGAATGGTATTAATAATAATATATATTCCAGTACCGGTAAAACAAGTACCAGTATTACAAACCATTCCATTCCATCCCATTCCACTCCATTGAAGCAGGGGTCAAACCGGGGACAGTCACTAGTCGACTCCGGCAGACTGCTGAAACGAAAGGAAAGCCACCCCGGCTCATACGGCGCCTACGCCAAGGCGCTTGGCGGCGACGCTCTCCTCCAGCTCGCGGTGGATTGCGGCGCAATCGTCCGCCGCAAGCGCCGCACGGAATATCTCCAGCCGCTTGATATACCGGTCGAGCACCGGCAGAAGCGCGTCGCGGTTCAGCGAAAACAGTTCCGTCCACACGTCCGGATCTGGCGCGCCGACACGCACCATGTCGCGAAAGCTTCCCGCCGAGTATCCTTTGTGATCCTTCGCCAGCTCGTCACGGACGTATGCCGAAGATATTATGTGGCAGAGCTGGCTTGTGTAGGCGATCATAGCGTCGTGGTGTGCGGGGTCGGTGTAGACGATCCGAGCGAAGCCGAGCTGAAGGAAAAGTTTTTCGAGCATGTCGAGCGTGAGACGTCCGCACGACGGATACGGCACAAGTATCATCGACGCCCCGTCGAAAAGATCCGCGCAGGCGTTCGCCCACCCTGTGCGCTCCTTGCCCGCCATCGGATGACCGCCGACGAACACGAAGTCCTTTGAACAGGCATACTTGCGCATCGCCTCCCACACAAAGCCTTTCACGCCTGTCATGTCCACGACGACCGCTCCCTTGCGCAGGCGCGGCACAACGGATTCAACCACCTCGACAACCGCAGAAGGCGGCACGGCGACGAACACCACTTCCGAGTCCTCTACGCGAGGGGTCTCCCCCTTGTCGAACGCCGAGGCGTCATGCCCCGCGCGGATCGCCGCCTTTGCGAGCGATCCGCCGATGAGACCTCTTCCTACAATGGTGATTTTCATGGTGTATGCTGGTCGGACTGGCGGGGATCGAACCCGCGACCCCAACATTAAAAGTGTCGTGCTCTACCAACTGAGCTACAGTCCGGGTCGTAAAACGGGGGGTATTATATCATATCTTTCGACCAAGCACAACTGCGGTCCTTGCGGGAAGGTAGAGTTTCACCATCTGCACCAGCTCTTCGCCGCTGCGGACGAGCTGCGGCAGGTGGTCGCCGCCGGGCGCGATGCGGCCCTGTCCGCCGAAACGGACCTCGTCGGAGTCGAAAATATGACGCCATTCGGTAGCAGGCGGCACCAGCACGCCGTAGTCTGTGAACGACTGCGTCGGGTTGAAGTTGAAGACGAACAGCAGGTCGCCGCGCACGAACGCGAGAACCTTGTCGTGCTCGTTCGCCGCGAGGCGCACGGGAGCGGCCCCGAGCGCCTTCGACTTCGCGAGCACGTGCAGCATCGTCTCGTCGAAATCGCCGAGCCCCTTGAAGCGCAGGTTCGGGTCGTCCCTCAGCGACCACTGGCGGCGCGCGTGCGCGTAGGAGTTGCCGTTGCCTTCGCGCGGAAAGTCAATCCACTCCGGGTGGCCGAATTCGTTGCCCATGAAGTTGAGGTAGGCGCCGCCGTTGAGCGCGGCGGTCGCGAGACGCGCCATCTTGTGGAGCGCGATCGCGCGGTTCACCTCCAGTCCGTCCTGCCCCTGCGCCATGCCGTAATATATCGCGGCGTCAGCCAGCTGGAAGAAGAACGTCTTGCCGCCGACAAGTGCCTGGTCGTGGCTCTCGACGTAGCTTACGACCTTCTCCTCGGCACGGCGGTTGGTGAGTTCGTAAAAGATGCCGCCCATGGGCCAGTTGTCGTCGCTCACCTTCTCGGCGAGCTTGAACCAGAAGTCTGGTTCGCCCATGGCCATGCGGTAGTCGAAGCCGAGGCCGCAGTCCTCGACGGGCGCGGCGCAGCCGGGCATCCCGCTCACATCCTCGGCGATCGTTATCGCGCCGGGGTGCGACTCGTGGATCACGCGGTTCGCCATCTGCAGATATGCCCACGCGTCGTCGTCCATCGAGCCGTCGAAGTAGGAGGCGTATCCGTTGAAGTCGCGCCCGAGACCGTGATCCCAGTAGAGCATCGACGTAACGCCGTCGAAGCGGTAGCCGTCAAAGCGGTATTCGTCAAGCCAGAATCGGCAGTTCGAGAGAAGGAAGTGAAGGACGTCCGTCTTGCCGTAGTCGAAACAGCGGCTGTCCCACGCGGCGTGCCATCCCTTCGGCCCGGAGTGGAAATACTGGTAGTCGGTTCCGTCGAAGCGCGACAGGCCGTCGCGCTCGTTCTTGACGGCGTGCGAATGGACGAGGTCCATGATGACTCTGAGGCCCATTCCATGAGCCGCGTCGATAAGCGACTTGAGGTCGTCGGGCGTGCCGAACCGGCTCGACGCCGCGAAGAAGCTGCTCACGTGGTAGCCGAAGCTCCCGTAATACGGATGCTCCATCACGGCCATGAGCTGCACCGTGTTGTAGCCCGCCTTCTTTATGCGCGGCAGGATGTTGTCGCGAAACTCCGCAAAGCTCGCGACCTTCTCCTCCTCGCTTGCCATGCCGACGTGCGCCTCGTAGATGAACGGCGTAAAGCCCTTCGCCGGACGCCCCATCGCCTCGTGCCGCCACTTGTACGGCTTAGGCGGCGCCCACACTTTCGCGCAGAACAGATTGGTCGAAGAATCCTGCACCACGCGCCGCGCATACGCGGGAATGCGCTCGCCGTGTCCGCCGTCCCAGCGCATCTCCAGCCGGAAGTTGTCGCCGTGATGGATGAGATTCTTGTCGACCTTGCATTCCCACACATCCGTGTTCGGCACCCTGAAGCACTCGAAGCGAGGATCTATCTGCCACTTTGAAAAGTCTCCCACGAGCCACATGCTGGTCGCGTTCGGCGCCCACTCGCGGAAGACCCACCCCGCGCGCGGCTTTCTGTGCAGGCCGTAATATTCGTGCGCGCTCGCCCATTCGGCGATAGTGCTCCGGCCCTGGGTGAGCTGAGCAGCGCGGGCGAAAGCGTGATCCGCGCGTCCGCGAACCGCGTTTTCAAATGGCTTCAGGTATGCGTCGTCGAGCAGATGTGGCATGGCGTTTCTCCTTTACGGCGGTATTATACCATAAATCCGCCGGGCATATCACATCGGCGGAGAAAAACACCCTTATCCCGGATTTTTGTGGACAAGGGCGACCCGGATTTTCGCCTGAACTGCCGGCACGCCTTGCCTTGTCAACGTGCGGCTT
>DGVK01000114.1 GCA_002395905.1 Verrucomicrobia bacterium UBA4286
ACGAGGCGATGAACGAGGCGCGCGCGGCCGAGACCGGGCTGCCCGTCGCGAAGGTGCTGGAGGTCCTCAAGCTCCGCGAGCACTGGTGCATCCGCCGCGAGTGGATCGAGGGCGAGACGCTCGCCGACGTGATGGCGAAGGACAAGAAGAACCTCGTCAAGTACCTGAAGGAGTTCGTCGCGATTCAGTGCGAGATCTTCAAGAAGACCTCGGAGCGCATGGGCAACCTCGCCGACAAGCTCGACAAGCAGATCTCCGACTCGCCGCTGCCGCGCGAGACGCGCTACGACCTGCACATGAAGCTCCAGAGCTACCCGCGCGGCAAGGCGCTCTGCCACGGCGACTTCAACCCGACGAACGTGATCATCACGCCGAAGGGCGACTGGCGCGTGATCGACTGGAGCCACGTGCGCCTCGGCGACCCGCTCGCCGACGTGGCGCGCACGTACCTCCTCTTCTGGCTCTCCGGGCATGTCGCTGCGGCCGAGAAGTACATGGCTCTCGCGTGCGAGGCGCTGAAGGTGAAGCTTCCGGACGTGCAGAAGTGGCTTCCGATCGTCGCGGCGGCGGAGTCGTCGCGCGACCAGACGCCGAAGAACCACGAACTGCTCCTCCACTGGGCGAGCGTCGTCGACATCGAGTAGCCGACACGTGCGCCGGCCGGCATGGTGCCCACCCGCTGAACACTGGAACATGGTTTATGATATAATACCCGCGATGAGACCGATGGCAACAGAGAAAAGGATGTCATGGCAAAACCGAAAATAATCATCTGCATGGGCAGTTCCTGTTTCGCGCGCGGGAACGAGAAGACCGTGGAGGCGTGCGAAAGCTTTCTGGCGGAGCGTGGGCTCAAGGACGAGGTGGACGTTGATCTCGGCGCGAGCCTGTGCACCGGCAACTGCGCGGACGGGCCGATCGTGATCGTTGACGGCAAGATATATAAGCACGTGGATCCTCTCGTGATGCGCGACATACTCGAGGCGACGTTCCCGAGGGAGGGGTAGGATATGGTGACGAGTCCTGTTTATACGACGGAGAACGAGTGCCAGGACTGCTACAAGTGCGTCCGGCACTGTCCTGTGAAGGCGATTCGGATCGTCGACGGAAAGGCGAGCGTGCTTCCGGAGGCGTGCGTAGCGTGCGGCGAATGCGTGAAGGTGTGCCCCGCCCACGCGAAGAAGATCAGGAACGATCTGGCGCGCCTTGAGGAGCTGGTGGCGTCCGGCGCGAAGCTCTATGCGTCCATCGCGCCGAGTTTCGCCGGTTACTTCAAGGGCGTGACGATCGGACAGATCGCCGCCGCGCTGAAGGCCGCCGGTTTCGCCGGCGTGAGCGAGACGGCTCACGGCGCGGAGTCGGTGAGCGCGCACGTCTCGAAGCTCCTGGACGCGACTAAAACCCCGCTCGTCATTTCGTCGGCCTGTCCGGCCGCCGTGGACATGGTGCGCAAGTACCTGCCCGGGTACGCGGAGTTCATCTCGCCGCTTCCCTCGCCCGTTCGCGCGCACTGCCGCCTCATCAAGGAACAGTACGGCAGCCAGGCGAAGGTAGTGTTCTTCGGGCCGTGCGCGGCGAAGAAGAACGAGGCCGACGCGCATCCCGACGAACTGGCGCTCGCCGTCATATTCCCCGCGCTCGAGCAGTTCCTTGAAGGAAAGGGGATCAAGTTCGGCGAGGAGGCGGAGCTGGAGCTGGGGCCGGCCGAGGAAGGGCGGTTCTACTCCGTCGAGGGCGGCATGAACGACACGCTGCGCGACGGGCGTACGGACGTTCGGTACGTCTCCGTCTCGGGCCTTGAGGACTTCCGGCGGATGCTGGAGGATTTCGACCCCGCCGAGTTCAAGCGGCATCCCGAGAAGTTTCCACGCAAGCTGTTCGTGGAGGTGCTGGCATGCCCGGGCGGGTGCGTGAACGGCCCGGCGATGCCGCGCGGCGCGTCGGGCCTCGCGACGCTGTTCGCGACGGACGCGACGGCGCCGATCCGCACCTCCGTGGGGCGGTGCTTCACGCACTGCGGCACTTCCGCGTACCCGGCGGCGGCGGTCGTGGAGGACGAGCCTGACGAATCCGCAATCGCCGGCGCGCTCGCCCGCGTGGGCAAGACCACCAAGGCGGACGAGATCAACTGCGGCGCGTGCGGCTACAACTCCTGCCGCGAGTTCGCCAGGGCCCTCCTCGTCGGCAAGGCCGAGGAGGCGATGTGCCACATTTATCTCAAGAAGAGTTTCCAGCGCACCTCCAACGCCCTCATCAAGTATATCCCCGCCGGCGTCGTGATCGTC
This sequence comes from Verrucomicrobia bacterium UBA4286, assembly GCA_002395905.1. Classification (GTDB taxonomy): domain Bacteria; phylum Verrucomicrobiota; class Kiritimatiellia; order RFP12; family UBA1067; genus UBA1067. Next base: position 2,286 of record DGVK01000114.1, read on the forward strand.
GACGCGAAGGGGGCCATCGTGGAGTGCAACCGCCTGTTCGCGGAGATGGTGGGCGCTTCCGCCGAATACGAGGTGCTCGGCAACCTAGACGGGCTAGGCGTGGACGGCTTCATGCCCGAGTTCGCCGAGCTCTTCGCCGGCGCCGTCGAGCACGGCAGCGAGATCGTCAAGTACCGCCAGCAGTGGAACGACCGCATAGTGACGATAAGCGTGTTCCCGATCAGCCGCGGCAAGTTCGCCGGCGCGGTGGTGCAGGACGTGACGAAGAACGAAGGCCTCCGCGAGGAGATCGCCGCCAAGGCGCGCGACGTGATCCGCAAGAACGTGTACACCGTGCAGCAGGTGGCGCGTCTCTTCGGCGAGCACATCGCCGAGACGGAGATCATGCTCAACGA
>DGVK01000096.1:0-637 GCA_002395905.1 Verrucomicrobia bacterium UBA4286
ACTCTCGCGCATTCCACTTTCCCTTGTCGCGAAAAATCCGGGACAAGGGGTTGTCAAGGGCGGGTTCTGCACTCTCGCGGCGATTATGGTATAATATGCAACTCATTTTACCCTCAGAAGGAGAATTGGCCAAATGAAGACCGAAACGAAGAAACTGGACAAGTGCCAGGTACAGCTTACCGTCACGCTGGACGCCGACGAGGCGAAAGCCTGTGTCAAGGAAGTGGAAAAGGCGTTTGTAAGAGATGCGCGCCTGCCGGGGTTCCGTCCGGGCAAAGCACCGATCGAGCTCATCCGCAAGCGCTTTAACGCCGACATTCAGTCGGAGACAGTCGGCGCGATGGTGCGCAGGTATTATCACGACGCCGTGAAGGCCGAGGGGCTTGACGAGGTCGCCCTCGTCAATGTGCGCGATACTTCCTGCACTGCCGAAGGCGGTGCGTTCACAGCCGTGGTCGAGGTCAAGCCGACATTCAAGCTGCCGGTCTACAAGGGGCTCAAGATCGCTCCGGCGAACGTGAAGGTGGAGGATTCCGAGGTCGCCGCGCAGGTCGAGCGCCTGCGCGCGATGTACGCGAAATACGAGGACGCCAAAGAGGGCGAGGCCGCCGACGACGGCGACTTCGTGCAGATCGAC
>DGVK01000096.1:715-2555 GCA_002395905.1 Verrucomicrobia bacterium UBA4286
CTCGAGATCGCGCCCGACGCGAAGATCGTGGCGAGCGGCACCGGCTTCTGGACCCAGATAGAGGAAGGCCGCTTCCTGCCAGAGATCCTCGAGGCTGTCAAGGGAATGAAAGCCGGCGAGACGAAGGACGGGGTCAAGGCGAAGTTCGACGCAGGCGCCGCGCCGGAGCCTCTAAAAGGGAAGAAGGCCGTCTACACGGTGACGCTCAAGGCCTTCCGCCGCCGCATCATGCCGACCGACGCGGAGTTCGCCGAGAAGGCGAAGGCCGCCAGCGTCGAAGAACTTGCGAAGAACATCCGTGAGTCGCTTGAGAAGCAGCGCGTCCAGCAGGAGACCGCGCGCCGCGAGAACGACGCGGTCGAGGCGATTCTCAAAAAGGCCGATTTCGACGTTCCCGAGAGCATGGTGCGCCGCGGGATGGACTCCTACCTTGAGCAGCTTGAGAAGCGTGCGCAGTATGCGGGGCTCTCGGCCGACTACATAAAGGAGAACCAGGAGAAGATCCTTGCCGACGCGCGCGAATACGCCACGAAGCAGGTCCGTATGTGGTACATAATCGACGAGATCGCCAAAGCCGAGAAGATCGAGGCCAAGGACGAGGAGCGCGGCGCCAAGGTTCTCGAGTTCGTCCTGGCGAACGCGAAGTGACGCCGCAAGGCAGGAGGTTCGGCAGATGAACGCATACATGATTCCGTATGTGGTCGAGCAGACCGGCAAGGGGGAGCGGACTTACGACATATACTCGCGCCTGCTCCTCGACAGAATCGTTTTCATATCCGGCGAGGTGAATGACGAGATGGCCAACGCCGTCTGCGCCCAGCTTCTGTTCCTGCAGTCGCAGGATCCGAAAAAGGACATCAACGTCTACATCAACTCGCCGGGAGGGAGCGTGACCGCCGGTCTCGCCATCTACGACACGATGCAGTTCGTGAAGTGCCCGGTTGCAACATACTGCATCGGCCAGGCCGCGTCTATGGGCGCGGTTCTGCTCACCGCAGGCGCCAAGGGCAAGCGCCACGCCCTGCCGAACGCGCGCATCATGATCCATCAGCCGTGGGGCGGCGCAGAGGGCAAGGCCAGCGACATCGAGATCACCGCGCGGGAGATTCTGCGCCTCAAGGACGTGCTGAACGGAATCCTGGCGAAGCACTCCGGGCGCAGTCTCGAAAACGTCGTCGCCGACACCGACCGCGATCACTTCATGAGCGCCGAGGAAGCCGTTGCGTGGGGGCTCATAGACAAGGTCGTGCAATGAAGAAAAAAGAGCTTACATGCTCGTTCTGCGGGCGCAGCTCGCGCGAGGTGGCCGTCATACCCGGCGCCGAGGGCAACATATGCGTCGACTGTGTAAAACACGCCGACGAGATCGTGCGCGAGGCAGAGAAGATCGGCTCGCACGCGCCGGAGCTGCCCCCTACGCCGACGCCGCGCGCGATAAAGGAGTTTCTCGACCAGTATGTGATCGGCCACGACGAGGTGAAGAAGGTTCTCGCCGTCGCTGTCCACAACCACTACCGCCGCCTTGAGGCCTCGACGGACGATTCGGGCGACGGCGTTGAAATCGAAAAATCCAACATCCTGCTTATCGGCCCTACGGGGACCGGCAAGACGCTTCTCGCAAGAACCCTCGCCAAGATTCTCGGCGTCCCCTTCGCGATAGGCGACGCCACCGTCCTCACGCAGGCGGGATACGTCGGCGAGGATGTCGAGAACCTCGTGAGATATCTGCTGCAGAACGCCGACGGCAATGTCGAGCTGGCCAAGCGCGGCATCATCTATGTCGACGAGATCGACAAGATAGCCTCCAAGACCGACAACGTCTCCATCACGCGCGACGTCT
>DGVK01000096.1:2624-9895 GCA_002395905.1 Verrucomicrobia bacterium UBA4286
GCGAGGGCGTGCAGCAGGCGCTCCTTAAGATTCTCGAAGGCACGGTGTGCCGCATACCGCCGAAGGGCGGGCGCAAGCACCCCGACCAGGAGTACATCGAAGTCGACACTTCAAACATCCTTTTCATATGCGGCGGCGCCTTCGTCGGCCTCGACCGCATCGTCGGCGAGCGCACAGGCAGGCGCGCCATCGGCTTCGGCGGCGATGAGATGCAGGCGCAGGACGGCGCAGAGGCGAACATCACGCAGGACGTGCGGCCCGAAGACCTCGTGAAGTTCGGTCTTATACCGGAGTTCACAGGGCGGCTCCCGGTGATAACGTCCATGAAGGAACTTTCGGAGGACGACCTCGTGCGCGTGCTCACCGAGCCGAAGAACTCGCTCGTCAAGCAGTATGTAAAACTGCTCAAGATGGACGGCGTCTCGCTTTCATTCGAGAAGGACGCCCTTCGCGCACTCGCGAAGAAGGCGCTTGAGAGGAAGACGGGCGCGCGCGGCCTGCGGGCCGAGATGGAGCGCCTCATGACCGACATAATGTACGAGGCTCCCGGCAACGCCGACATGAAAGAGGTCGTCGTGACCGTCGAGATGATTCAGGAGAGACTGGGGAAATGACGCTCACTCTGCTAAAAGCCAAGCTTCACAGGATACGCGTGACCGAGGCGTGTCTCGACTATGAAGGCTCGCTTTCGCTCGACCCCGACGATATGGAGGCCGTCGGGATTCTGCCATACGAGAAGATACTCTGCGCCGACGTGGAGAACGGCAACCGTTTCGAGACGTATGCGATCGAGGGACGGCGCGGCAGCCATGTATGCTGTCTCAACGGCGCCGCGGCCCACCAGGGGAAAGTCGGCGACAGGCTCATAGTCATGGCCTTCGCGCAGATGACGCCCGAAGAGGCCAGAGGCTTCACACCGCGCGTCAAGCACTTCTGACGCTCCCGCCAACGTCGTGTCGGTCGTCCTAGAGTCGGAGCGCAGAACCGTGAAGGCCAGGGTCTTCGTCGCCCTGCTTTACGCGGCTCTCGCGCTCGGCGCGGTGACGATGGTGTATCCGTTCGCCGTGATGCTCACGGCCAGCGTATCGTCATCCTACGACTACCGCCGTCACAGTCCGGCAGTGCGCGCGGCGTTCGACCGGGCGGACAGGTTCACGCGCGGGCTCGCGGTCTACTTCCGCTCGTTTCCGCGCGAAATCTACCCAGACGCCCCGGCGGACTGGACAGGCTGGGACGTCGTCGCGCGAGACCACGCCGGGGTGGAGGCGTTCGCCGAGAAGGAGCTGGCCGCCGTCGACCGCGCAGAGGTCCCGACCGGCGGCATGGACGAGGCGCGGCGCTATCTCGACGAGGTCGCCGCGGCAGATCCCCTCTCCACGCGCTGCGCCTACGACCCGAGGGATGTCGCACACTTTCTGAAGGATAAGTACGGGACGGTCGAAAGGCTTAACGCGGCATGGGGACTGTCGCACCGTTCATTCTTCGATGTAAGTTTCGCCGCAGAAGCGCGAGTCCCCGCCAGGCGCGCAATACCCGGCGCGAAGTTCGCCGACTGGCTGGAGCTCAAACGATACTACATAGACCGCGCGAAAAAGCGCGGCGACTTCTTCGCCCGCACATATCCCGAGCCGTGCGCGGAGAATGCGGCCGTTCTGCGGCGGCAGATCGCCCTGCAGTTCAAAGAGCACGGCTGGCGCGACTTCTTCGAGGGTGCGTTTTCGAACTACAGACTCGTAGGAGAATACCTGTTCATACGCGGCAGAGCTTTTGTGAACACGCTGCTGCTGGTGGTGCTTTCGGTTCTTGCGTCGCTCACGGTCAATCCGCTCGCGGCCTACGCGCTTTCGCGCTTCAGGATGAAATCGACCGAGAAGATAATCCTGTTCATGCTCGCGACGATGGCGTTTCCCGCGGCTGTGACGGCTATACCCGGCTTTCTGCTCATAAGGTCGCTGGGGCTTCTGAACACATTCGCCGCGCTTGTGCTGCCGGGGATGGCAAGCGGGATGTCGATATTCGTCCTCAAGGGATTCTTCGACGCGCTGCCGCGCGAACTGTACGAGGCGGCGGCGATCGACGGCGCGGGAGAGTGGACGGTGTTCCGGCGAATAACGCTGCCGATGACGACGCCGATTCTCGCCGTCAACGCGCTCAACTCATTCATTCACGCCTATTCGTCATGGGAATGGGCCTTCCTTGTATGCCAGAAGGAATCGCACTGGACTCTGGCGGTGTGGATGTACCAGATGTCGCAGACCTTCGCCCATCAGCCGTGGTGCGTCATGGCGGGTTTCGTAATCGTCTCGATTCCAACGGCGGCGGTCTTCCTTCTGTGCCAGCGCGTCATACTGCGCGGCATCGTGCTGCCGTCCATGAAATGAATATGGTATAATACAGATCCATGACGACACGGCACTCCAGCGATAAGCAAATCCCCTATGTCAACGACGAAGTTGCTACACGCGACTTCAAGTACTACATCTTCGACTGGGACGACAACATCCTCCACATGCCGACGAAAATAAGGATGGAGCACCGCCGCGAGGACGGCGCATGGGAGCCTGTCGAGGTGTCGACCGCGACGTTCGCGATGATCCGCAGCGACGTCGAGCACTATCGTCCGCCGACACAGGGCGGGTGGGAGGCGGCGTTCAGGAATTTCGCCGATGAGCCGGGCCGCAACACCTTCATCGAAGACACTGTCGCGGCACTTGAGAAGATCGAGCACGGCGAGGTTCCCGGTCCTAGCTACAACGCGCTCAAGAGGACTCTGCGCGAAGGTCGCATATTCGCCATCGTAACCGCGCGCGGCCACTCCCCGCAGACGATCGAGAAGGCCGTGCGCGTCTTCATCCGCTACGCGCTCACAGAAGCCGAACGCGCCGAGATGATGTCGAACCTGCGAGGATACAGGAAGTGGTTCGACGGTGTCACGCAGTTCGAGTCCGACGCGAAGGAGCTGGACTACTATCTGCACATGTGCCGCTATTCAGCCGTGACGCACGACGCCTTCAAGGAACGCATGGAAGCCGACCCGATATACCAGGAAAAGCTCGCCACGGCGACGACTGCGGCGCGACCCGAGCTCGCGAAGGAATTCGCCATAAGGGACTTCGTCGAGCACATCTTCCACACGCTCCAGCGCACAGGCGGGCTGGGGCGGTCGGTATCGATCGGTTTTTCCGACGACGACAAGGGGAACGTGCGCAGCGTCTCCGACTACATCCGGCAGGAACTGTCCAAGCGCTTCGACGGCATAAAGTTTGTAGTTTACGATACATCCGACAGGACGCTTTCCAAAGGCCGCAAGGTATGCGTCTCGGGGCAGCTCAACCTTCCCGGGTTCTGATCCATTTCCGACAGCTCCTCGCAGAAGGCGCACTCCAGGCAGTCGGGGTGGACCTGCAGGCAGTAGTCACGGTATATCTGCAGAAGCCCCTGCATTTTAAGCCCATTCGAAGTGTAAGCGCGCGACGGATTGTGGTCGCGTCCGAAAAGCCGTGACGCCATGAGGCGCATGGGCTCGCAGACGTCCTCCGGCGGGAGCCACTCCGGCATTTCCGAAAGGCGTCCCTCGGCGATGGCAAAGGGGACGACTATGTTGGCGATCACCGCCGCGGCGCGGCCTCTCCCCATCAAACCGTCGCGAGAAAGAGACCTCGCCATCTCGCGCAATGCCGCCGGTGAAAAATCGGCGGCTTCCGCCAGCGCCAGCGTTTCGGGACGCGTGAAAAGGCGGGCTGCCGACATGAGTCTCACGCAAGGCGAATTCGACGGGCGCGTGCGGCGGCGCTCCACTCCGGCGAACTGCGCCGCCACAAGATATGCCGCTGCCGCATTCCCGGGCTCGGCCCTCACCGCCTCCAGCGGAACTGCCGCCGCGACAGCGCGAAAAGCCGCCGCATTCACGCCGTAGCCGAGCGCGCCCATGACTTCGGAATAGAACGTCTGCAGCCGCCCGGCTCGTCCGGAGCCCGGCGCGGAAAGGAGCCGCCGTATCCGCGCGGCCTTCGCCAGAAGCCGGCACGCCCCGGCCGACAGCAGTGCGGCGTCGGCAAGATCGGGGTCGTCCTTCAGCTTCATATGACACGGCCGCATCTCAATCGGAAGACGCGAAAACGGATACGAGCCGAGGTCTATCTGCTCTGGCGAGAAGCCGACATCCGCCGTCATGAAGCGGCCGATCCATATCGACACGGCACCGTCCGGCAGAGACGACGGCGCAGGGCCGCATCCCCATGTTACATGCGCTATGACATTGCGATATGCGTCGTCGTCGCCATGTCCGTGAGCCTGCCAGTCCGAAGGCGACAGGTGAACCTCAACGTCACCCGCGAGCCGCCGGCCGCCGACTTCGATCACCGCCCCGCGAAAGTCGGGGCCGGGGCCGAGGTTCCAGTCGCCGGGATATACAACCCGCACCGGCGAACCCAGTCTCGTCACGAGATTCGACGGTCGCAACGAACGGTCATACCACACAGCCTGCACATGACGCTCGGTAAGCGTCTCTCGCAGACGGCGGCAGAACATTCTTCTGACAATCTTCTTCATGTGTCATCTCCAACGCACGAACCGCTCGGCCGGTCCGAATATCCTGACGCCTTCAATGTGGTCTATCTCCGGCCGGGCGCAGCCGGGCGAGCCGTACACCTCCACGACGTCGAATCTGTACGCGCCGTTCCAGCGGTTAACTCTGCGCCATGCGCCAAAAGCGCGGCGGAGGGCCCGGAGCTTCTTTTTATCGATGCTCCTCAGCCGTCTCTGGAACGGGCTTCGCCCGGCATGCTGCTTCACCTCGACAAAGACGAGCGTATCGGCTTCGCGGTCATAGGCCACCGCGTCTATCTCCAGGCGCCTGTCCCCGGCGCAGGGACGGGCGTTCCTGTCGACGATTATGTAGCCTTTCAGCCGCAGCGCTGTGACGGCGACGTCTTCCCCCCACCGCCCGTTCTCTACACTGCGGCTTCCGGCGTCAAGCGGCTGAGACATTCTTGACTCCCGCCGCTCCATACGCGCCCGGCACGCCGAAGCATATAAAGGCGATTGAATGTTCGAGGGCCGTGAAAATACCGTAGGCCTCGGACGAACTCAGGATGATGTGCGATGATGCGTCAGCGCCGCCGCTCTTTGAATTGCGGTAGACTTCAAGCGAATAAGCCTGCACCGGCGTGACGATGTGCCGCAGCACAAGCCTGGTCTGATACCGCCCGCAGTCGTGGAAAAGACCCCTTCCGTCGTCAATGGATTCCGTCTCGCCTCTGAAAACCTGCATGATCCGGCAGATGTCGGAGAAATCGAGCTTTACGGTTATGCGGCGCTCCCAGTTGAACTTCGAGAATGTTCTCGCCGCGCCGCTCCCTTCGCCTACGGTCATCTGGTTGGCGAGAATGAGCATGAAGCAGCCGTCCTCGCCGCCTCTCGCGGGATGGAGCTCCATCTTCATCGCACAACCTGTTCCGTTTTTGTTGGCATGGTATATCGCAAGCTGCGGCGCATATGCCGCCGTCGCGACGCCCTGTTCGGCGCGATAGGTTCTGGTCGATGTTTCGTTCATGGTCTGTTTCCTTTCGTTTTCTTTTTTCTTGCAGCGGCATGACACACGTCACGCCATAAATCCGCTCCTGTCGTCAAGCTGCCTGTAACCGACGGCCTCCATGATGTCCTCCTGGCCGACGGCCTCGGAGCCGCGCAGATCCGCGATCGTGCGCGCCACCCGCAGAACTCTGTCGTAAGCGCGGGCCGACAGGTTCAGCTTTTCAAGATTGCGCCTCAGCTCGTCCTCCGCCGCAGAGTCCATCATGCATACACGGGCGAGGTCCCTGCTGCGGATGTCGGCGTTTGTAACGACCCCCTGCATGCTGCGGTAGCGCTCGGTCTGGATGCGGCGGGCCTTCACCACTCTGGACCGTATCGCCGCGCTTGACTCGCAGGCGGTCGCACGCTGCAGCTCCCTGAGAGGGACCGACGACACCCCGACCTGTATGTCGATTCGATCGAGCAGAGGCCCGGATACACGCCTTTGATACTTGAGTATCTGCGACTGCGTACATCTGCATTCATGCGCCGGATCGTTGAAGTAGCCGCAGGGGCACGGATTCATCGCCGCGACCAGCATGAAACGCGACGGGAAGTCATGCGCCGCAGCAGCCCTTGAGACTCCTACATGACCGTCTTCCAGCGGCTGGCGCAGAACCTCCAGCGCATTGCGAGGGAACTCGGCGAACTCGTCCAGAAAGAGAACGCCCCTGTGGGCGAGAGACACCTCCCCCGGTGCAGGATGTGCGCCGCCGCCGAGAAGCCCGATTGAACTAACCGTGTGGTGCGGCGCCCGGAAAGGACGGCGAACCACCAGCCCGCCACCGCCTTTCGCGGCGCCTGCGACGGAGTGTATCCGAGACACCTCAAGAGCCTCCTCCACCGTAAGCGGCGGAAGTATGCCGGGAACACGCCTGGCGATCATGGTCTTGCCGCTGCCAGGCGAACCGATCATCAGAATATTGTGACCGCCCGCCACCGCGACCTCCATGGCTCGGACGATCATGTGCTGCCCCTTGACGTCGCTGAAGTCGTCTGCATAAGCTACGTCCCCGCCGACAAGCGATGCCACATCGGTGAACGACGGCTTTATCTCCATGGTGCCGTTGAGGTATTCCACCGCCTCGCGAAGCGTCGTGACGGGAATGACGTCTATGCCGCCGACTATGCAGGCCTCTTCGACGTTCTCCGCCGGCACGATGACCGCGCGGCGGCCTATGCGCTTCATCTCCATGACGATCGGCAGAACCCCGTTCACGCGCCTCACCTTCCCGGAAAGCGCGAGCTCCCCGACCATGCCGAATTCCTCAAGGCGTTCGTTCGACAGCCTGCCTGTAGCCTTTATCAGGCACACCGCAATCGGCAGATCGTATATCGGGCCTTCCTTGCGCACGTCGGCAGGGGCGAGATTAACCGTCACGTCATACTCCTTCTTGGACTGGAAGCCGGAGTTCTTGAGCGCCGTCGAAACCCTGTCCTTGGCTTCCTTGACCGCCTGGTCGGGAAGGCCTACAATGGCGAAAGAACTCGTCCCCTCATGAGAGAAGACTTCAATCTCCACCGTTCTTGCATCGACGCCGCATATGGCGCCCGAATAACATTTTGCCAGCATGTTGAACATTCCTTTCGTTCTTTTCCGCCCCTTGTTCGAGGCACGCAACCATTATGACATATTTTTCGTGCGCGAACGTTACGCGAATGTTACGCGAATGTTACGATTTCGTAACATTCATTTT
>DGVK01000115.1 GCA_002395905.1 Verrucomicrobia bacterium UBA4286
CAGCTCGGATCCCTCAGCGCAGTCGATCGTGCCGAAGGTCACCTTCGCGCCGACATCATGGTTGTTGCCGCCCGCCCAGATGACAGAGTTGCCCGTACCGTTCACCTTGAGAGACGCAAAGGTCTGCTCGAACGGCTTCGCCTGTCCGGTTGCCGCGCCTGGAACCGAAAGCCGTCCCGCGCCGAGAGCCGTGCCGAGTGTGAGCGTGGCGGCTGGATTGATCGGGTTCCAGTTGTCCTCCACCGCAGTGTTGTTGCCCGAGCCGGCCTGGAATGTCGCGATGCTGTCGCCCGAACCGCCGCCCGCGACGACGGCTTTTACCTTTGGCGCCGCGACGCCCGCCGCCGTTGACTGGATCATATACCCCTGCCGCACCTCGTAGGTTCCGGCGAACTCGGGCTGCGCGAAGAGGTTGAGATTGTATCCGCCGGTCTTGACCAGCGCGCCAGGCCTGTTCTCGGAAACGGACAGCTCTATGCGGTCTGTGAGCTCCGTTGTGCCATAGGGGCGTATCACCGTCGCCACAGGCTTGTCGCCCGCCGCATAGCCCTCGCCGCGGCAGACCATTGCCGCGTTTGTCATAACGTCCGTGTCGTAGTCCACGAACGCGACAGCCGTGGCATTGGAGCCGCTGCCGCCGGAGATTTCAATCCAGGGCGGAGTCAGGCTAGAATTGATATTCTCTATCCTGGCGATGTCCACGCCATAGCCTGTCGGCGTCCTGAGAACCACATTTGTGCCGGCATTGCCGATGGATACGCCGCTCTCGCGCGCGACTTCGATCTCAAGTCCGCCCTCGTAGATGTTGACCGCGTCTATGAACAGGAACTGCTGCTGAAGTGCCGTGCCCTTCTTGAAGCAGATTCTGCCGCCGTCTGCGTTCACCACGCTTGCGCCATTGCGGCCTTCGTTCGCAAAGATGAAATCGCTCCTTAGCTCGCCGCCGTTCAGGTTCAGAATCGCCGCGCCGCCGCCTTGGTTCGCGCCGATGCGCATTGTGCGCGCCTCGACTCGCGCATTGCCGTCTATTGTCGCATGAAGCGGAGCGCAGGCTCCGGTGTCAGAACCCGTCGCGCCCGAAACAGCGAAGTCGCAGCCGGTGCGGAACGTGCCGTTGTTCGCATAGAAGTACGCGCCGTTGAGTCCGTTTGCGATCGAACGGTCGACCCCGACCTCAAATGCAAATGCACGTGTCGCAAAATGGTCTTGCGCCGTACTGAGGGTTGCCGAGTAGTTCGTCTCGCAGTTGACTTCGCCGCCCAGAAGCTGAAACGAGCCGTAGCCGTAATGCGCTATGCGAAAGCGCGTATCGTTGTTGATGTACGGCAGATCCAACGACCCTCCCAGAACGGCTATTCCTGCAAACGTGTTCTTCTCGAAACCCGTCATGATGCGACCGAGAACGGCTTCGCCGCCCTTCTGGACGTAGGACGCCGAATAGACGCCCGTGCGGTTCCCGTCAAGCCGTCCGAGCTGAAGTCCCGCCATCGAGGCGGTCTTGCCGGACGGATTGAGGACGAGTCTGCCTCCCTTCTCAAGAACGATGCGTCCTGAGGCATTTTTGTTGTCTGCCGGGGCCGAGGCGCGCCGCCCGACGCAGATGCCGTGCACGCCATCGGCACGAAGCGTGCCGCCGTTTCGAATATTGAGAGTTCCTCCTGGATAGGAGACGTCGGCCGCCGCGCCCACAATCGAATACGTCTGGTCCGTTCCAGTGAGAGTCAACGTGCCTTCAACATTCACCGTTCCGACGCGCAGCACGATGTTCGAGGCCGTTATGTCGCCTGTGAAAGTGCGCGAAGTGGAGTAGGCGTTGTTGTAGAAGTCCAGTGTCTTTGCCTGGCCGTCGCCAGTAATCGTCTGGTTGCCGGTGGGGCGATATGTGTTTGGCGAAAGGCCGCCGAAGTTTGCGTCATCGTTCGCAGTCGGAAGAGTCCCGCCGAAGTTGTCGGCGTTCCACTCGTACGTGCCACCGGATGCTTTATTCCATGTTCGTGTCGCGGCGGACGATGGATGCGCGGCGAGGGCGATTGCTGCCGTAAGGCAGACGAGGCTGGTGCTTTTCATTGCGGATCCTCCTTGCTTTGTTTTGCTGGTTTGTATGGAACGGGGGTTGCGAAGTCGCCTTCGAACGAAAGCGGCATTTCGAAAACGTCGAGCGCCTTGTTGCAGAAGTAGAGCCGCGAGACGGACGGCTTACGGCCGTTGCCGTCCGCCCAAAAGGCGTAAAAGCCAGGCGCGACGTTCAAAGGCTGGCGCGGATAGTTCTGGTTGCGCTCGCTGCCGCTCGTGAGCTTCTTCTCAAGCGTCCACGTCTCGCCTGCATCGTGCGACACCCAGGCGGCCAGCTCCCCGCCCGGATTGTACGGCTGGGGGCCGGTCTCGCTCGCGCCGATGATGCGCCAGTCGTTCGCACCGTCGATGTACAGTTCGGCAAAGTCGTAGTTGTTGTCGCTTCTTATGCCGGTGTCGACCTCGCGCCACTCCGAACCGGTCCATTTGGCGAGCATCCATTCGCGCGGACCGTCCACGGGGCCTGCGCGGTAACCCTTGCTCACGATGTAAAGCACTGCGGGACGCCCCTGCTCATCGAACTTCACGCCCTTTATGTAGACATTCCGCGATTTGTCGGCGTAAGAGAGCGCGAGCGCCGGATTGTCCCGCTTCGACAGCGGCAGGTCAAGCGCTCCGCCAGCCGCGTTCTTCCACGTCTTGCCGAAGTCGTCCGACTCCATGTAGTATAGATCCGTGCGCCAGTTGAGGCCTTTGCCGGCGGGGTGCTGGTCGAAGGCCACGCCGATCTTGTCTCCGAACTGCCAGGAGCGCTGATAGTGGCCCCAGTTGAAGTATGCAAGGCGGGTGCGGTCGCTCCACCGCGTCGCGTCGGCATTGCTCGTCATAAGGCAGTTCGACCGCCCGGCGACATACCACGCATGCAGGAACAGGAAACCCCTGCCGGGGACGTAGAACGGCTGCGGATAGGAGAAGTTGCCCTCCCATACCACCTTGAACTTCGATATGTCATACGGCTTTTCGCTGCGCGCGATCGCCGACGGGCGCCACTGCCCGTGGCTCGCCGAAAAGATGTATATGTAGCCATGGTCGTCCATGTTTATCACGGCGTTGTCATGGGCGTCTACGGTGTGCTTGTCGAACACGACCACAGGCCGCGCGAGCAGGCCGGTCTTGTGGTCGAAATACGAAACGCACTGCAAAAGCGTCGTGTTGCGCTCGTCGGTTCCTCCAAAGGTGAAAAACGTCTTTTGAGCCTCCTTCGAATATACCGCCATCGGCAGATGCCCCGCGCAGTAGGTTCCCATGCCCCCCGAGTACTTGTAGACGTATTCGTCGCCGGACTTCTGATTGTAGTACCATATGCCGCGAAAGCCGTCGGCCTTTCTGTTCATAAGCTCGAAGCGGTGGGCCAGAGCGTCGAAATCGGGCCGTGCGTCGAAGAGCTCCGGCGCGTCGGCGGGGGCGGCGGTCTCTACGCGCGCGTTCCTGGCCACCTCTAGAATCGCGCGGCAGAGCCACAGGACTGCGGCCTGGCCGTGCGAATCGCCGTTCACGCGCCTGCGCTTGAGGTAGTAGCCGCGGTCGTTCTTAGCGCCAGTCCCGTCGCATACCGACGCCACGTTGCCCCATTCATCCATCCTCGCCTCGAGCGCGAGAAACGCCTTGCGAAAGGCCGGGCCGTACTTCTTCCCGTCGAGCCAGCCGTGCGCGACACCCTCGGCGAACGCATACGCGAACATGGCGGTGCACGACGATTCGCCCCATGAAAGCGGGTCGTCGACGAGCTGTCCCCACATGCCGTTCTCGCGCTGTGCGGCGAGAAGCGTCGCCATCATCTTGCGGTAGCCTTCCATTATCCGCGGGCGGAAGGCGCCGTCCTCCGGCAGATACTTGAGCAGGAGCGCCATTGCGCCCGCCATCCAGCCGTTGCCGCGCCCCCACCTGAACGGCACGTCGGCGGCATGGTTGAAAAGTCCGTTCGGCAGCTGGAGCTTTTCGAGATACAGGCACATCTCCTTGGCGGCGCGGGCGATGTAGGTGCGGTCGCGCGTGGCGCGGTACGCCTGCGTCTGGAGGACGTTGATCATGTACATGTCGTCGATCCACAGGCGCGTCTGTCCGGAATAGCCCTGCTTCAGGTACTCGCGCTGCTTCTCGGGTTCAACATAGTGGCTCTTGAGCCACTTGGGGAAGTTGTCGAGATCGCCCGGACGCGGCGGCTCCCACTGGTCGTCCGCGTAGCGCAGGCCCATAATGAGCGCGCGCTTGTCGCCCGTGAGGATCGCCACCTCAAGCGGTACGGCGCCGAAGATGTTGAAGTCCACATGGCGCGGCTTCGTCACCTTATCCTGCTTCGCCCCGCCCGGATAGAACGGATGGAGGCGTGACGTGAGCTTGCGCTGCAGATCGGCATCCTTGATCAGCGAGGCGTACTCCGGCGCATTCACCCTCAGGCTCGCGACGGAATACACCACATACTTCCCGCCGCCGTAGTTGCCGCCCGTGAAGCCTTTCGCCTGATATCCTTCCGGCTCCGTGGACATGAACTGCTTCACGATGCGCGCGCCCACCTCCTTCGGTTCCGTGCCCGCCGGCCAGCCTTCGAATGCCGCCGGCCGCGCAGCCGCTCCCGAGA
>DGVK01000190.1 GCA_002395905.1 Verrucomicrobia bacterium UBA4286
GGCCTCCGCCGCGACTCTCGGCTTCAGCGCGCTTGTCGCGGCGCCGTTCTTCTTCATCGGCCGGCCTGTCATGGAGATTCTGCCGCACGGCGCGCAGTACGCCGCCTACTGGTGGGCCACCCCGTGGCAGATAGGCATAAGCGCGCTGGCGGGCGTCGCAGGGCTGTACACCACCGCTGCGATATCATGCGAGAGGTTCGGCTTTCTAAAGTGGATGATCCCGCTCAACCTCGCGAACGCGGCCCTGCTCCTGGCGGTCACGGGCTACGGCTACTTCAGGCCGTGGCTGCCTGCGGAAGTCTCGGCGTTCCTCGCCGGGCACAACATAACGACGCTCCCCGCGATGATGTGGTGGCTCACGGCGGCGGCCGTGCTGCGGCTTGTCGTGGCGCTCTCGGCCGCCAGGCCTAGGCGCGCCCGGCCGGACGGAACCTCCCGCGAGAAAGCGACGCGCCGGCCATGAGGAGCAGAACGCCGGGCGCAAGGAAGAACTGATATCTCTCCGCCGCGCGGCTCTCCTCCTCGCTCTGCTCCTTTGCGGCGACCTGCCGCAGAAAGCGCCTGTATATCGCGCCGAGGGTGGTTTCGGCCGTCCCCGCCGTCGCAAGCGGCACATACCGCCCCGACGACGCCTCGGCCACCGCCTTGAGCGCGGCCTCTTCGAGCTTGACCTTTACGGCGGCCCCCTTGTGGCGCTGCACGCCGCGACCGTCTTCGGACGGTATCTCGGCGCCGTTTCGCGGGTCGCCGATACCGACGGTGAAAATCGGCACGCCGCGTTTCTTCGCGAGCGCCGCCGCCTGCAGAGCCCCGCCGCGAAGGTCGCCGCCGTCGGAAATCATGATCACGGCGTTATGGTCGTCGGCAGCGGGGTCGAGCGCGTCGAGCGAGGCGCGAATCGCCGCGCCGAGATCCGTCTCGCCGCGCGGGGCGCTCTCGGGCGTCATCTGCTCAAGCGCGCCGCGCAGATAGCCGCGGTCGGTCGTGAGCGGGCAGAGGGCGACGCCCGTGCGCCTGAACGCGACAAGCGCGCACCGGTCGCCTTCCAGCGAGTCGATAAGATCGGCGACGTCGGCTTTCGCGCGCTCAAGGCGGTTCGGGCGGACATCCTCGGCAAGCATCGAGCGCGAGACGTCGATGGCAACGACCACGTTGCGGCTGCGCTGGACGGTCTTCTCCATCGACCGCCCCCATTGAGGACGCGACGCCGCGAAAAGGCAGAGCACAAGACCCGAAAGGACGAGCACGGTCTGGAGCGACGAGCCGCGCGACTTCGGCACAGCGAGCGTGATGCGCGCGAGCGCCTTCTCGCGGCGGGCGCGCAAGAACGTCCACCAAAGCCCCGCCACCGGCACCAGCGCCACCAGCACCAGCATACCTGGATATGCAAATCTCATTTAAACATCCTGCCTTTATATGGAACCGCGACGCCCTTGTCGGGCGGCATGAGATCGGATTTCCCCGACGAGCCGCGGCGCGAATGGATCCACACCGACTTGGTGTAGCCGGCCCGGTCGAGATAGTTGTGCTTGAACACCCAGAGGACGCGCTGGTTGTCGAAATCGTCGTCGACCAGCACGTGCAGGGTGCGATCCTTGGGGACCTCGTTCTCCTCAAGAAGCCGAACCGCCTGTTCGGGGGTCACGGGCCTGTCGGAGAACATTATCCCGCGGGAGGTTATGCGCACTATCGGGTGCGCTACCGACGACTCCAGGCGGTTCGACCGTTCGGTAACGCATCCGCACGACAGCAGGCACATGTAGAGCACTGTGCCCGCCAGAATGCTTGCGAGCGGATTCCTCCTGAGCAGCTGGAGGCCCACCGTCGCCGCGCCAGCGATATACGGCCACGGCGTGCGCCATTCGAGGCCTGCGTAGGAATATACGATGAGCGCGGCGATGATGACCGGCGAGACGTAGTCGCCGAGCGAAGACGCCCATTTCGGCAGACTGCGGCCGCGCCCCCCGAAAGCGAGAAACGGCAGAGCGCGCAGCGCATAGTTCGCCGCAAAGACGGCGGCTACCACTCCAAGCATGTAGAGAACGTCACTTTCCATCGGAAACGAAACTCCTTATCTGGTCGGTGAAAATCACAAGGAAAAGCGCAACCATCGCGAACTCCATCCCGTTCGTGTGGCGGCGTATCACATCGGGATCGACCGCCATGCCGAGCGCACACACTACAAGCGCGCCGACCGTCACGCCCGCGACCCAGTAAGAATGGTTGAACACCGAGATCGCCGTGCAGTATTTGAGGTGGGACGATTCATCCATTGTCTGCGCGGCGGCGGTCTCCAGGGCGTAGTTCTCGTCTGTAAGCATGAGAACGAGATATGCCTTCTGGAGAAACGGGACGCGCCGCCACCTCTCAAGCATCGAGAAGCCGTAAAATACGTAGCGGAAGTTCACCGCCACGGTCATGAGGACGAGCGTCGCCACCGGCGAGCGCGCGGCGATCTCAGGCACGGCCGCGAAGCTCATCGTGCCCGAAATCCACAGCGACGACGAGAGCGCGGCCCAGAGCGGCGCCAGAGCGACGCCGCCCTTCGCCGCCAGCAGAACGCCCGCCACGAATCCCATCGTCGTGTATCCCATCAGGACAGGCAGGGAATCTACGAAAGCGCGGCGGGCGGCC
>DGVK01000182.1 GCA_002395905.1 Verrucomicrobia bacterium UBA4286
CCGCACGATGGTCTTCATCGGCCACACCGAGGTCATGGACGTTCCTCACGAGGGCGGGCAGAATCCCTTTACGGTCGATATCACCGATTTCGTCAAGCCGGGCGAAAACGAACTCACGGTCTGCGTGTGGGACCCGACCGAGGATTTCGTGAACTCGCTCGGCAAGCAGAGTTTCAAGCCGAAAGGCTGTTTCTACACGCGCGTCTCCGGCATATGGCAGACGGTGTGGATGGAGACCGTGCCGGAGAAATACATCAAGTCATACAAGGTCTTCACCGACATCGACAAGGGGACGGTGCGCTTCGAGTTCGACAAAGTCGAAGGCGCGGGCGAGGTCGAGGTCGAGACCGACATGCCGAAGGATTTCGAGTGCTGGTCGCCGGAGAATCCTAAGCTCTACAACTTCACCGCGAAGTACGGGAAGGACGTCGTGAAGGGTTATTTCGGGATGCGCAAGATCGAGAAGCGCAAGGATGAGCACGGGTATCTGCGCTTCTTCCTCAACAACAAGCCCTGCTTCATGATCGGCACGCTCGACCAGGGATGGTGGCCCGACGGACTTCTCACGCCGCCGAGCGAGGAGGCGATGGAATACGACGTCAAGGTTCTCAAGGCGTGCGGCTACAACATGCTCCGCAAGCACATCAAGGTGGAGCCCCAGCAGTACTATGCGATGTGCGACAGGCTCGGCATTCTCGTCATACAGGACCTTCCCAGCGGATCGACCGGCTCAAATATGTGGTACGACCCGATGCGCCCCGGGACGGTGAAGCGCTACTGGCTGCAGCGTCAGGAGATGAAGGAAATGATGGACGATCTCCAGCCGTTCGCGTCCATCGTGATGTGGAACCCCTACAACGAGGGGTGGAGCCAGCCCGGCGAGTTCCTCACGCACTCCATGCTCGACTTCGTGAAGAGATACGACCCTTCGCGCCTCGTCAACGCGCCCAGCGGCTGCTGGGACTGGGAGGGCGGCCACCTGCTGCCCGAAGGCTGGAAGTGGGAAAAGCGCGTCCTTACCGGTCACAAGCCCGACGGCGTCTGCGAGGCGGCCGACACGGTCGACATGCACCTCTACCGCGGCCCGACGATGTTCGCGGTCAACGACCGGCGCGTGACGTTCCTCGGCGAGTTCGGCGGCCTCGGCCATCCCGTGCCCGGCCACATGTGGAAGGAGTCCAAGAACGGCAACTGGGGCTACGGCGGTATCGAGGACACGAAGACCCCCGAAGGACTGGAGCGAACCTACCTCACCCTCATGGACAGGCTCGGCCAGTATGCGGAGTGGGGGCTTGGCGGCGCGGTCTACACGCAGACGAGCGACGTCGAAATCGAGATCAACGGTCTTCTCACCTACGACCGCAAGGTTCTCAAGTACAACCCCGAGGTTCTCAGGAAGGCCCATCAGGAGGTCGTCCGCCGCGCCATTGAAGCGCCGCGCACCGGGCTCCTGCACCTGAGCCACGTCCATCGCGGCGGCGGCAGGCTGGAGCGTCCCGACAACACTCTCGCGACGTTCAAGTGGTGCTGGGAGAACGGTTCGGCGCTCGAATGCGACTGCCGCAGGACGAAGGACGGCGTCGGCATCATGCTCCACGACAAGACGCTCAAGCGCACGGCGCGCGGGATCACCGCCGAGATGGCGGCGAAGAAGGTGTCCGAGGAGCTTACGTGGGACGAGATCAAGGATGTGGACGTCGGGAGCTATCTTTCGCCCGAGTTCGCCAGCCACCGCATACCGACGATCGAGGAGACGTTCGCCGCGATGAAGGGCCACCCCACCTATCTCTGCTTTGTGGACGAGAAGGGCGCGGGTCCCGAGTACATCGCCGAAAAGGCGCGCGAGGCGGGCGTTCTCGACCAGGTCTACTACACCGGCGACAGCTATCCCAAGGCGCTCGACTGGAACAAGGCGACGGACGGCGGCAAGACCCTCATCTGGATCGGCACGTGGCCCAGGCCGAAGCACACCGCCGAGGATATCGCCCGCTTCGAGGCCCACTTCGAGAAGAAGATGGACGAGATGCGCGCCAACCACTTCAAGGGCGTGTCGGCCGTCTCGCTGCACACCTACTACGATCCGAACGCCGCGGAGCCGTTCGTGCCCACGACGGCCTATCTCAAGAAGATCATCGCCGAGTTCCACGCCAACGGCATCCCCGTCTGCTCCATCCCGTTCGAGGGGGGCGACAGCGAGGAGGTCTACTTCAAGCTGTTCGAGCTCGGGTGCGACGGTTTTTCGACGGACTATCCGAGCGTGATGTTCTCGGTCATCAACAAGCTCAAGAAAGGCGAGGCGAAGTAAAATGGGCGTCAATCTGATTGAACGCGCCCTTGAGAGGGCGACCGACACCAAGGCGTGCGTCATCGGCGACGGCGTGATTTCGCAGACGGCCGGGATGTTCAAGGCCCAGTTCCCCGGCGCTAAGCGCGCGATAGTCGTTTGCGACCCGCGCACGAAGGCCGCGGCGGGCGAAACGGTTGAAAAGCTCCTCGCGGAAGCGGGAGTGGCGGTTTCGGAATACGTCCTCGAACCCGGCGGGAAGACCTTCCACGCCGACTACCACTACGCGGCGGAGGTCCGCGAAGCGATAAAGGCCGCAGGCGTGGAGAAGGACGGCGACACGATAGTGCCGGTGGCTGTCGGCAGCGGTGTCGTGAACGACCTCACGAAGCTGGCTGCCGGCGAAATCGGCATTCCCTACATGGTGGTCGCCACTGCGGCGAGCGTCGACGGCTACTCCAGCTTCGGCGCGGCCATAAGAAGTCCTGAAGGCGCGAAGAAGACCTACGCCTGCCCCGCGCCCAGGGCGATTCTCGCCGACCTCGACGTGATGCGCACGGCGCCCGCATGGATGGCCGCGAGCGGATTCGCCGACCTCATGGCGAAGGTTCCGGCCGGTGCGGACTGGATCCTCGCCTACGAACTCGGCGCGACGCCGTGGCACGACTCGTCGTGGCACACCGTGCAGGACGGGCTAAAGGCCGCCATCGGCGATCCAGAAGGTGTCGCCGCGATGAAGACCG
>DGVK01000100.1 GCA_002395905.1 Verrucomicrobia bacterium UBA4286
GCGCTCTGGAAGCGCCTCGAGGTAGGCGGCAGGCTCGAGTTCGCCACAGACCATGCGGAATATTTCGAGGTTGTCTGCGAATGCTTCACGGGGGACGGGCGCTTCGAGCGCGTCGAGCCTATGGCGCGTCCGAAGGAGGTCTGGACGGAATTCGAGACGATGTTCCGCGAGCAGGGCAAGCCGATCTACACCGCCGCATGGCGCTCGCTCCCGGCGGACGACGCACCTCTCGCCCCGCTTTCCATCCCGCCGGAAGCCGAGCCGCGAGAGGGCATAGCGCGCCGCTGCGGAGCGGACGAAATCTCGGCAGCGGGCGAGTGAATATGGTATAATTCATCTGATGGACGGATTCTTCATAACCGCGCGGCAGACAGTCATACTGTTCATGCTTATGGCTTTCGGCTTCGGTGCCGGCAAAGCCAGAATCCTTGACGCGCCAAGCGTCAAGAGACTGGCCGATTTTGTTCTTGTGATCGTGACGCCGTGTCTTATCGTGACCTCGTTCCAGCGTCCGTTCGACAGCGCCGTCATGACAGGCGTCGTCTGGTCGTTCGCTGCGGCCGTTTTCACCCATGTCGCGTCGATAGCGCTTTCCCATCTCGTAGTGCGCGACAGGGACGCGGCGCGCGAGCGCGCCTTGAGGTTTGCGACGGTGTTCTCAAACGCTGGGTTCATGGGCTTCCCGCTCGAATACGCCCTGCTCGGACCGGAAGGCGTTTTTTACGGCTCGGTCTACGTGGTCGTATTCCACCTCCTCTGCTGGACGTACGGCGTCTGGGAGATAAAGGGCGGCTTCGGCGACGAGAGCGTTCTCAAAGCATTCATCAATCCAGGGCTTGTAGGCATAGCGGTCGGGCTTCCTTTCTTCCTGCTTTCGATAAAGCTCCCGCAGATAATCGCCGAGCCGGTGAAAACCATAGGCGACCTGAACACTTCGCTGTCGATGGTCGTTCTGGGCTTCCATCTCGCCGGGGCCAGGTTCGCCGCTGCCTTCTCCTCGCCCGGGACATATGCGGCGCTCGCCTTGCGGCACATCGTCGTGCCGGCGGTTCTGACGGCGATTCTCTTCTTCCTGCCGGGCGTGAACGAGACCGTGCGCCTCGCGGCCGTGATCCCGGCCGCCGCGCCCGTCGGCGCGAGCGTTGCGATGTTCGCCGTGCGCTACGGCGGCGACGGTGAATTCCCGGCGGCGCTTGTCGCGGTGTCGACGGTCTTTTCGATAGCGACCATGCCCGTGGTGGTGGGCGTCGCCAAGATGCTTTTTGGAGGTGTGTCATGATCAGTGTTGCGCTTGTAGGATGCGGGCGTATATCGCCCTGCCACTGCGACGCGGTCGCCAGCAACAAGGACGATTTCCGCATCGCGGCCGTATGCGATGTCGACAGGGACCGGGCGAAGGCTCTCGCCGGCAGGCTCGGGTGCGAATGGACCGACGACATGCGCCGGCTTGATGGCCGCGGCATAGATCTCGCGAGCGTCCTCACGCCGTCCGGCCTCCACCCGCGCCATGTATGCGAGCTTGCCGAGAAAACCGACATCCCCATGATTCTCAGCGAGAAGCCTCTGGCGCTCTCGACGCGCGAGGCGATGGAGGTGTATGCGTGCGTCGACCGCTGCGGGAAGCGCCTGGTGCCCGTCTACCAGAACCGCTACAACCCGATCGTCATGCGCCTCAAGGAACTCGTCGACGCGGGCGCGTTCGGGCGCATCCACCAGTTCGCGGTAAATGTATACTGGCGTCGCGGCGCGGACTACTATTCAATACCGTGGCACGGCACAAAAGAGCTCGACGGCGGCGTCCTGTTCACCCAGGCGAGCCACTTCGTCGACATGATCCACCACTTCCTCGGCCCGGTGCGCCGCTGGAAAGGGTTCAACGGGACCCACCGAGGCCTCGACATACCCGATACCGTGTCGCTTGCCATGGAGTTCGAGAACGGAGCCGTCGGCACGGTAAACGCGACCGTGAGCGTCTACGGCGACGACTACATGACGGAACTGACTCTCATCGGCGAGAAGGGGACCGTGAGGCTCGACGGCATAAACATGAACCGCATCGCGTTCTGGAACGTAGAAGGCGTGGAGAAGCCCGACCTCGATTTCACGATAACCCACCAGTACGGCCTAGGCCACCGCAAGCTCTACTCTTTCATCGCGGCCGGACGCTGGGAGATGTTCCCCGAACGCGACAGGCTTTTGTCGGGGATACGCGTGATGGAGAGTGTAGGGCTCGGCGGCTGAAGGGGCGCCGCGTGAATCCCCGGACGGCGGTTTAATCACAAAAAGGAGATGCAATGAACATAGGAAGAATCGTTTTCGCTTCGGCGCTCGCGGTCGCGGGCGCGGCCTCGGCCGCAGTGCCGTTCAAACTCGGCGTCGCAGGCTACACATTCAACAGGCGCTCTCTCGACGACGCTCTTGCAATCATGCGTAAGGCCGACGTCCACTATCTCTGCGTAAAAGACTTCCACCTGCCGTTCACGGCCACCGACGAGGAGATCGCCGCGTTCAAGGAGAAGTGCGCCTCCTACGGCGTGACGCCCTACGGCATCGGCCCGATCTACGACAAGGATGCCGCAAAACTGCGCGGACGCTTCGAGTTCGCCAGACGCCTCGGCGCGAAGGTCGTCGTGGGCGTGCCCTACGAGCCGACGGACGAGAAGGACACCTGGTCGAAGCGCCGCGCCTCGCGCAAGCTGCTTCTGGAGATCGACCGGCTCGTCAAGGAGTTCGACATTCCCTACGCGATCCACAACCACGGCCCGAAGGCGCCCGACATGTTCGCCGACGTGGAGTCGGGCTGGAACCTCGTGAAGGATCTCGATTCCCGCGTCGGCTTCTGCATCGACGTAGGCTGGGAGTATGCCTGCGGCAGGGTGCCCGCCGAGACGATAAAGAAGTACGGCGCGCGCATATACGACGCGCACATCAAGAATTTCGAAGCCGGCAGGCCCGACGGCGCCTCCGTCCCGCTGCCGCGCGGCAAGATCGACCTCGTCAAAGTCTTCAAGGCTTTCGCCGACGCCGGTTACGAGGGCGTATGCTCGCTGGAGTACGAGCGCGATTTCGACGACAACCTGCTCGCCGTAGTGGAGTGCATCGGCTACGCGCGCGGCGTGTGCGACGCGATAAAGACCAGGGCGGCGATGAAGCCCGCGCCGAAGGGCGCCAACACTCTCACCGACGAGGAGAAGGCCGGCGGCTGGAAGCTCGCGTGGGACGGCCGCACGTTCGACGGATGGCTCGCAGTTAAAAGCGGCTGCAAGGAGCCGCCGTCCAAGGGCTGGTTCATACAGGACGGCACTCTCACCATGCGGCCTGTGAACGGGATCGCCGACGGCAGGTGGTTCCCGCTGCCGCCCGAGGACCAGAAGCTCGGCGGAGGCGGTGACATAGTCACGGCGCGCAAATACCGCGACTTCGCGTTCAAGTTCGACTTTCGCCTTACCGACAGCGCCAATTCGGGCGTGAAGTATTTTTATGACGAGGCTGTGAACAAGGGGACGTGCGAGGAATACCAGGTGCTTGAGAACGGACATCCCGATTCCGACAAGGGCCGCGACGGCAACCGCAGGTCGGCCTCGCTCTACGACATATATTCCGCTCACGCCGATGCGCTCCTCAAAGGCGTCGGCGAATGGAACACCGGCATGATCGTGTCGAAGGGCGCGCACGTCGAGCACTGGCTCAACGGCGTCAAGTTGCTCGAGTACAACCGCAACGATCAGG
>DGVK01000132.1:0-18181 GCA_002395905.1 Verrucomicrobia bacterium UBA4286
ACGAGCGCGCGGGCGAGCGCGACGCGCTGCATCTCGCCGCCCGAAAGCTCCGCGGGCAGATGGTGCATGCGGTCTGCGAGGCCGACCTTCGCGACAAGCTCCTCGGCGCGGCGGCGCGACGCGCCGGGCAGAAGCGCGCGGCCCTTGAAGCGCTTTGCCATCGTCGGCAGAAACACGTTCTCGAGAACCGTCAGCTCGGGCATGAGATGGTAGCTCTGGAAGACGAAGCCGATGTTTCCGGGGCGCGTGACAGTTCCTGAGGTGGGCTTTTCGAGTCCGCCAAGGATGTTGAGCAGAGTCGACTTCCCCGCGCCCGACCGCCCGATTATCGCGACTTTCTCGCCGGGCTTGACCGACAGGTTCACGCCGCGCAGAACCTCGATCGGCTTCTGCCCGGGCACGCGGAAGCGCTTGCATATATCTATTGTACCGAGCGCTATCATGAGTTGAGGGCCTTTACCGGATCCTTTGAAGCAGCGGCGAGCGCCGGCACGAACGACGCGGCCAGGCCGAAGACGAAGACGAGCGCGCTCGTCCAGAAGATGTCCGAGACGATAAGCCGGTGGGGGATTCCCTCAAGGCCGTATACCGAGGCCGGGAATACATCGAGCCCCATCCGCGCCAGCCACTCCACTATGTGCTGCAGATTGGCGAGAACGGCCCAGCTCGCGAGAAGGCCGAGCACGACGCCCGCCGCACACTGGATCATGCCGTGGACCATGAACACCGACATGATCTGCCTCTTTGTGAAACCGAGCGCCTTGAGAAGACCGATTTCGGGAGTCTTCTGGACCGCAAGAACGAGAAGAGTGTTCATTACGCAGAACACGGCGACGAGCGAAATGAGCATAAGCAGCAGCGCCATCATGTTCTTCTCCACGGCGAGCGCGTTGAATATCTCGCGGTCGGCCTCGCGCCAGCTTATCTGCCGCAGTCCGGGGGCGGCCGCCGCTATCGCAGACTCCACCGCGCCGAACTTACGAGGGTCGGTCGGGCAGTCGGTCTTCACGTGCACGGCAAACACGCCGTGCTCAAGCCCCATGATGTCGCGGACGTTGTTGAGCGACGCTATCGCATAGCCCGAGTCGTACTGGTGCTGGCCGGAGGAGAATATCCCGGCGACCTTCCACTTGAGAGGAAGGAACACTTCATCCTGCGACACCATCGTCTTCGGGGAGTAGACGACGACCTCGTCGCCCACCCGCACGCCGAGCTGACGCGCCGCATTGACGCCGAGCACGAGCGAGTCGCCGTCGAGCGAATACGTCCCGGCGACAGGCGCGCCCACCTTGTAGGCGCGCACGAATTCGTCGCCGTCCACGCCTATGAGCACCGGCGCGAGCACACGTCCCCTGCTCGAAAGCAGGACGCGCGTGTCGATCTCGGGCGTGACACACGTCACGCCCGGGATGGCGCCTATCTTCTTCGCCAGGGCGTCTTCACCAGTGAGAACCGTCCCTGCATACGGCACGAGCGAGACGTGGGGCTTGAAGTCGAGAATCTTCTCCTCCCAGATGTCGCCGAAACCGGTCATGACGCTTCGGACGATTATCACGACCGCGACGCCAAGCATCACGCCGAGAACCGAGACGCAAGTAATGACCGAAGCGACGGATCGCTTCGGCCGCAGGTATTTGAGTGCAAGAAAGAGAGGGAAGTTCGTCATCAGATGTCGACTTCCACATCAACCTCGCTTACGCCCTTGGTCGCGGGCTCGGGCTCGACCTCGGTCGCCTTGGTCTGCGTAGTGGGCAGGTAGCGGTAGTACACCATGAGCTGCAGAGCCGCAAGGCACGAATCCATCACGGGACGCGTGGTGAAACTGTCCTTGTTCTCGAAATAACCCTGCGCATGCTCCTTGCCGTCCGGCCCCTTTACCTTTTCGGTGAGGGTCTTGATGCTGGAAGGGTAGAGCTTCTTCATGGCTTCGTTCCACGTCTGCCATATCTTCTGGTCGGACGTGATCGCACCCTGCCTCATGCCCGCCTGGTACTTGCACTGCGCCGCGTAGTAGCTGTAGTACTGCGGGCAGGCGCAGTCCTTGGGCGTAGCGGTGTTCATACCCTCCGCGTCGAACGACGGGCGCCAGTCCTTCATGTACTCAAGCGCCTGACGAACCTCAGGCTGGTCGGCGAAGCCCAGGAGCTGCATCGCGAGACACCCCGTGGCGGTGAGCCCGCGATGGTAGCGCGCGTTGGCGCAATATGTGAAGCTGCCCTTGTCGAAGCTGCGCGTCTTGAGGCACTTGATGGCCTTCTTGATGCACTCGTCGAGTCCCTTCGGGTGCATGCCGGCCATCTTGCCGGCCTTCAGCGCCTGAAGAGCCCAGCCCGCATACGAAAGGTCGTCGCGCGTGGAGGCCTTGTTCATCTTGTAGTCCCAGCCGCCCGTCGGGGACTGGCTGTCGACTATACGCTGAAGCGCCTTCATCGCGGCGGTCTTGGTATTGGGGTTTTTCGTCATGCCGTACGTCTCGCAGAGAGCGTAGGTGGCGATGAGGAACGCATATTCGTTGCCGTCCACCCCCTTGAACCGCACAGTCCCCGAATTGTCGACATACTGCGAGTCGATGAGGTACTGCATGGCCTTCTGGACCGTTTCGCCGAAGTTCTCGGAGGACGACGGCGTCTCGCCGTGGGCGAGGTACGTAAGAACCGCGAAGCCTGTGTTGGCGAGCGGGCTCTTGGTGCCTGACTTTGTAGGCCAGCTGCCGTCGGCGCTCTGCGTGGCCTTGAGCCACCACAGAACCTTGAGCACTGTCGCCTCGGTATTGGCGTCGCCATAGCCTCTGCGACCGTCCGTCATAACCCCGATCATGCCGGGGTTTCGCGAGCCGGCTATCGACGGCATCGTCACCACCGACTTGATGATCGCGACAGAGTCCTGCGCGGCAGGCTTCACGGAAACCGGCTCGTTCGAGGGCGCGGGAGTGCTGTCGGCGAAATCGACCTGGTTGATGGTCGGGGTGTCGACCTGGATGTCGATCATCTCGTCCGGCGGGGTCTCGGGCTCGATCTCGGGCTCGGGTTCCTGCTCATCGGTGAGCTCGTCCTGGTCGGTCTGCGCGCGGGCGACCTCGATCTGCACCACGTCCTTGGACTGGCCGGTCACCGCCGTGATGACGATGAGGGCTATCACGCCAAGCGTAGGCAGGAGAACCGCCATAAGCGGCGCGGCGAGGCGCTGGAGATCGACGACCGCCAGCTTGTATTCGCGCGAGTTCTTAGGCTTGGAGAGGCCGGAGAACATCTCGACGAGGCGCTTGAAAAAGCCCTTCTCCTCGAAACGCTCGGCTATCTCCTGCCGGTGCTGCTCGAAGATCTCCTCGGGGGTAAGCTCCTCGACGATCTCCTCTACTTCGTTTTCAAGTTCTTCGCTCATGTATCCACTGCACCTTTCCGGCCTACATGGTGAATATGCTCACGCTGAACAGCTTGTGCTTGTAGCATATGTCCAGCACATCCACAAGGGCCTTGTGGGGCGAGTTCCCGGCGCATCGCACGATGATCGGCGTCTTCGTGGAAGTGCGGGCGACGTCCCTGAGGTTGGCGTCAAGTTCCTTGCGCGTGATTTCGCGGCTGTTGTACACGAGAACGCCGTTGGCGCTTCGGTCGCCGCTCGCGCCGATGGCAATAGTGACCGTCGTGTCGGACTCGGAAGACTCCGACTTGCCGGTCGCCGGCGCGGGGCGGTTCGCGTTGAGCTGGGAGAACAGGTCCTCCTGCTTGATCGTGACCACGAAGAAGATGATGAGTTCGAACACGACGTCGATCATCGGCGTCATGTCGAGCGCGGGGTTTTCCTGCGGTTTGCGTGCCATCGATCTACCTCGCCTTCCTTACGCGGCTCAGGTGGGGGCGGCCCGGTCTCCCCGGCTTGGAAGTCTTGTCCTCGGCCACAGCCATGAAGGATATCTTCCAGATGCCGTTTTCCGTGCAGGCGTTCATCACCCTCGCCACAACCTCGTGCTTCACGTCGTAGTCGGCGCGAATGAGAATCGGGAATTCGCCGAT
Source organism: Verrucomicrobia bacterium UBA4286 (assembly GCA_002395905.1). GTDB lineage: Bacteria > Verrucomicrobiota > Kiritimatiellia > RFP12 > UBA1067 > UBA1067. The sequence goes on from DGVK01000132.1 coordinate 4,014, forward strand.
CTTGCGGTATTTCTCCTTGACGCGGCGGCCGATTTCGTCCGGAGTAATCTCGCGGTCGCCCATGGAGATCCGGCCCTTCTTGAGCGGGCGACCATCCTTGTCGCGGCTCGCGATGTCGATCTGCATGTGCGTCGGCGGCAGGTTCTCCGGCACAAGCACTATTCCGTGCTGTCCGTCCTCGAGCTCGATCGTCTCATCCTTCCTCTGGGCCTCTGTGAGGGTCACCACGAAGAAGATGATGAGTTCGAACACGACGTCGATCATCGGCGTCATGTCGAGCGCGGGGTTTTCCTGTGACTTTCTTGCCATTGGCTGGAATTCCTCAGGCTGGCGTTTCCTCTGCGGCGCCTTCGTCGACCGACACGTTGCGGAGCCCGTTGAGAAGCTCCATCGTGACGGCGGTCATGCGGAGAATGAGGCGGTTGGCCTTGTTTCTCAGCGAGTAGAACACCGTGATCGAGGGAATCGACACGATAAGGCCGCCTGCGGTGGTCCACAGCGCCTGGCCGATGGAGTTCGCGAGCGCCGAAGCATCGCCCGCGCCGCCGGAAGCGAGCGCCTGGAACGTAAGAATCATGCCCTGCACCGTGCCGAGAAGTCCGAGCGACGGGCCGAGGTTTCCGCAGACCGAAATCCAGTTGAGGCGCTGCTGAATCTTCTCCTGCTCAAGATCGGAGGCGGCGGTCACGGCCTCCTGGATGGCCTCGAAGCCCTCTTCGATGTGCTGGAAGGCAGCCATCACGATGGAGCTCATCGCCGACGGATTCTGCTCGCACGTCTGCATGGCCTTCACCACGTCGCCCTCGGCCATCGCGGCCTGGACGTTGTCGATAAGCTTCTTGGGCATGAGACGCTCGGGCTTGATGAGGATCGCGCTGTCGATCGAGAAGTAGATGGCGAGAGCGCCGTCGCCGAACAGGGCGAACCAGAGGATCGTGCCGACGATTCCCGAACCGAAGACGATCTCGTAAAACCCGCCGCCCTTGCTCTGGGGGGGCTTGGCCGCGTTGTCCGAGACGACGTTGCCCTCGGCGTCGATGAGCTCCTGGCCGAACGAGTTGAGCGCCGCGACAGGCGCGATGCATGAGCCGACGAGAACCGCGGCTGCCATGAACGACTTTCTGATCTTGTGCATTGTTGTTTTTCCTTCGGTGTTTGTTTAAGACTTGTGGTTGGATGGAAATTGAAGAGGGTTCAGAGCGACTTGGCCTGCGACCTGAGATGCTCGGCCCTGGCGACCTGCCCGAGCTTGTCGAAGCACTGCGCCGCCTTGAGCATCGCCTCGGCGCGCTCGCGCGAGCACTCGGGGTCGATATACATGAGCACGACGCGCAGATACCCGTCGCGAAGAGCGGTCTTGAGCGAGTCGGGCGAGTCGTTGCCTGCGGCCACTATCATGTCGCCGCGCAGATTGAGCGCCGCTGCGGAGGCCTGACGGCTGCCGCTGGAGGCCGCCTTCTTGAGGAGCCCTTCAAGCTGGTTTGTCTTGCCGAGTTTCAAAAGCGCCTGCCAGTAGGCCGCCGCGAGATCGCCGCTCCACGCGGCCGACTTGTCCTCGTTGATTATCGCCTGGCACGCGTCGAGCGCCTTCTGGGGCTGGTTCGCGGCGATGTAGGCGAGCGCGAGATAGCGGCCGGCCTGCTTGTCCCAGTTGAGCATGCGGTAGTCGGCTACGATCTTGGCGAGCGAGGCGATCGCCCCCGCGCCCTGGCCGCCCTCGACCATCGAGACGGCTTTGTCGTATCCGGCGGGCTTGGCGACGTCGATTTTGGTGACGTCCGCCAGGGGGAACTCCATCTGGAGGTCGGTCTTGCCCTTCTTGTAGGTGAGCGAATACGACTTCGTGCGCGGCTGCCATTTTATGTCGCCGGTCTTGGAGTCGGTCTCGGTGAAGATCGTCCCCTGTATTGCCATCAGCTCGGTGGCCGCGAGGGCCGCGAGAACCGTAATCATCGTTTTGCGCATTGTGTTTTCTCCTTGAAATGTGTTTGAGGTTTCTGTTTCAGTCCCGTCCGTCCGCTCACTCCGCCGCAGGCGGCCGGGCCGCCGAGGTTGCTTCGGCGCGCGCCGCGTTCATGCAGTTTACGACTTCCGTGCGCGACTTTCCGTTCGGGAAGAGGTCGAGATACTCTTGGCCGAACTTGAGAACGTTGTCGGCCTGCACCGCGCCCTGCTTCACAAAGAGCGGCAGCATCGACGCATAGGCGCGCTCTAGGTTGGCGAGCTCGCCGGCGGACATCTTGTCGGCCGGGTGGCTCTCGATCACGCCGTGCGCCTGGATGAACACCTGGAACGTCGCGGCGGCGCGCCCGCACGTCTCCTTCGCCTCCTCGACAAGCCCCATCGACTCTTCGGCCTTCATGCGGTCCACCAGCACGTCACCCGAGAGAAGGTCGAGCGTCGCCTGCTCCCACGGCTCCTTCTTGGCCCAGTAGGTGCGCACCTTCTTGAGCGCGCCGATCGCCGCGCCGAAGCATTTGCCGCGCATGGTCGCGTCCTTTTCGGTGCGGCCCTGGTCGCTCGCGACCTGCACGAGCAGGAAGTTCGCGTCCGCCGCGATGAGCATCTTGGACATCTTGGGATCGGCGAGGAACTGGTCGAGAGCCTCGCGCGCCTCGGCGAGCGAACCCTGCTTGTAGGCGCTCCTGGCAATGCCGAGACGCGAACGCGCGACGGTCGTCGGATAGTTCGTGCCGGCGAGCCTTATCGCCCTCTCGAACGCCTGGTTGGCATAGTCCCAGCTCTTCGCGTCTATCAAAGCCTCGCCCGCGGCGAGGAACTGCTGGGGGGTGTATGCGCCGTCGGTGCGCAGCATCTCGGCGTAGATCTCGGTACCCTCGCGCTTTAGCCCCATCTCGATAAGGCTCTTGGCGAGACGCGGCTTGGCGTTCTTGGCCTCGTCGGAATCGGGGAACTGACGGGAGAGGCGGTCGAGCGCGTCCTTGGACTTCGCCATGTCGCCGAGCGCCGTGTAGATCGTGCCGAGGCTCACGTAGGCCGACTTGAGATATTTCTCGTTCCCGTTCGGATACGCCGCGACATACGCCTCGTAGCTCTGCGCCGCGCGCTCGCGGTACTTCGGAAGGTTCTCCTCGGGCCGGTTGATGCGGCTCCAGCACGCGCCGACGAGGAACATCGCGCCCTCCCTCAGCTCGGCATACTTCTCGGCGTCGGCCTTCTGGGTCGCGGGATCCTTCATGGCGGCCTCGGCCTCGGCGGAGAACTTGGTGAACTGCTGGATGGCGCGGATGATCTGGGCCGAGCCGCGCTTCTCCTCGGCAGCCACCGCCTCGGGTTCGACCGGCGCGCCCTCGTCGCCCCTGTTGAGCGCGTCGAGCACCGCAAGGCCGTCGTTCTTGTACATCTGCGCAAGCTGGAACTGCGCCTGCAGACGGCGTATCTTCACAGTCTCAAGCGGCAGATACTTCGTTATGTAGGCAATCTCGTTCGTCGTGTCGCCCAGCTTGCCGTAGCAGTAGGACATCTGCGAAAGCGCGGTCGCGTAGGAGGCCGAGTTGGTGTAGTTCTCCTCGATGAGCTTCCAGTACTCTATCGCGTCCTGCCACTTTTCTGCCTTCTGGTTCTCCATCGCCTTGTTCGCGGCGAGCACCGCTGCGTTGACATGGGCGGTGTAGTTTCTTATGAACTCCTTGTAGAGCCAGTCGGCGCGGGCGATCTGGCCACGCTCCTGCTCGCGGCTCGCCAGACGGAACACCGCGTTTCCGGCCTCTGTCATGATCACCTTGTTGGCATTGCCCGCGAAACGCTCCGCGAGATATCCCTCGATCGCGTCGGCGTCGGTGCGGTACTCCTCCTTCTTGGCGGCGTTCTTCTCCTCGGCGTAGAGATCCTGCAGGGTCGAAGCTATGTTGGCGATCGCCCCTACCGACTCGACGATCTCGGGATACTTCGCGAGAACCGCATAGTAGTCGGCGATCGCGCCGAGGCTGTCGCCCGAGGCGAGCTTCTCGTCGGCGTTCTTGAACTGCGCCGCGCGCACCTTGGCGATCTGCTCGGGCGTGACCTTGGTCTTGATCTTCGCGCCGTACTTCTGCTCGGCGAAGGCCTTGACCTCCTCCGAAAGATCGCCCGCCGGCGCGGCCCACGGGCTGGTCTCGTAGTTGAGAAACACGGTGACCGCGAGGTTGAACGCGCCTTTGCCGTTCCGCTTGCCGCCCGGCTTGTCGCGCTCGCCGAACATGAGGCCCTTGATGCGCTCGTCGTCGGGTTTCGGCTTCTTCGCCTCAGCCTGCGCCTCGTCCCACAGCATCTTCGCCTGGAGGTAGAGACATTCGGGAAGCGGTGAAATCTTGAGAAGCCCCAGCTTGCCGTCGGGGTCGGCCTTGACGATCTGGTCGTGGATCTCCTGAAGCTGGGGCTTGAACTCCTCTACGATCTCCTGCGCACGCGCGACCTGCCCGCGCATAACCTCTATATGGGCCTTCATCGAGACCGCCTGGCCGAAGTAGACAGGCTGATCGAGACGCCAAAGAAGCTTGTCGACGATCTTCTCGGCGGCGTCGAGGTTCTTCCCGCGCTCCTTGGCCTGCTTGGGATCGGCGAGCTCGTCGGCATATTTGAGGTATATCTTCACGGTCTCGGAAGCGACCCCGCACCAGTCTTCGTCCTTGACTTCTTTTAGAAGGTTCTCGTATATCTGCGCGGCCTTCGCGTACTGCTTCGCGAGGAAGAGGAGCTGGCCGTACTGGTAGCTGGCGTTCAAATGGAACGCGCGAATCTCCTTGGGAGGCTTGGGGAACACCTTGAAGAACTCGTCGTAGATCTTCATGCACTCCGCCTTGCCGTCCGAGCCGCGGCCGTAGTAGTTGTTGGCCACCTCAAGCCTCGCCGCCCAGTACTTCACGCCCTTGCGGTCGGGCAGCGCGGCGATCTTGCGCTCGGCCTCGTCGAACCTGCCGAGCGACAGCATGCCGCGTATCTCGATCGCGAAGAACCTCGCCTCCGACTCCGGCCACCTGGCCTTCGTCGCGGCGATCACAGGCTCCGCGAAATCGGGGTAGCCAAACTGGATGAGAGCCTCCACATAGGCGATTTCGGCTTCAAGCGCCTCGTCGACTTTAGGCTCTTCGGCGGCGGGCCCGGCCTCCTGCGCGAGCGCCGCGAAGGACGCCGCGGCGACGGCCGCGCAACACAGAATGTATGAAATCTTGGAACTCATGGTGAGGTAAGTATACAATAAAATCCGAAAACCCGCAAGCGGCCGGGTCAGAGAAGCGACATCACCGTCTCGACCGCCGCCTCCGGCGCGACGACCCGGGTCATCGACTTGTCCTCGCTGCGGCGCTTCACTTCGACCCCGCCGTTTGCAAGCCCTTTCGCGCCCGCGACGACGCGCACAGGGAAGCCGATGAGGTCCGCATCCTTGAATTTGACGCCGGGGCGCTCGGCGCGATCGTCGACGATCACGTCCACCCCGGCGGCCTCCAGCGCGGCTTCCAGATCGTCCGCGACCTTCGCGACCGATGCGTCGGCAGGGTCGAGAAGTTCTATGACGACCTGGTAGGGAGCGACCGCGGCAGGCCACACGATCCCGTTCGCGTCGTGGCTCTGCTCTATGATCGCCTGCAGCGTGCGGCTCACGCCCACGCCGTAGCATCCCATGATCATCGTCTTCTCTTCAAGCCTGTCGTTCTTGTAGTTCGCCTTGAACGCGCCGGAATACTTGGTGCCGAGTTTGAAGACCTGGCCCACCTCGATGCCGCGCTTGATGACGATAGGCTTCCCGCAGTGCGGGCAGGTGTCGCCTTCCTTGACCACGATGAGATCGGCGAAGTCGCCGTCCTTCAGGAACGTGTCGCGCGCGAGATCGACGTCGCGCAGGTGGAAGCCGTCTTTGTTCGCGCCGACGATGCGGCCCGTCGCGCCCTTGAGCGACGCGTCGGCCACGATGCGCAGCGACGCATCCGCAGGCTTGACCGGCCCGACGGATCCCGCGTTCGCGCCTGTCGCCGCGAGAACTGTGTCGAAATCGGCGAGTGCGAGCGTCTTCGCGCCAAGGAAACGCTTGAGTTTGACATCGTTCACGTCGCGGTCGCCGGGCACACACACCATCACCGGCCTGCCGTCGGCGACGTAGACGAGCGACTTCACGAACGCCTCCGGCGGCAGATTCATGAACGCCGCGACCTGCTCTATCGTCTTCGCGCCGGGCGTCGCCACCTCGGAGAACGCCGCGCACTGCGGCGCACACGCCGCCGCGCCATCAGCCCTGCGCTCGGCCTTTTCGAGGTTCGCCGCGTAGCCGCACCCTTCGCACCATGCAATACCGTCCTCGCCGGCGTCGGCGAGAACGTGGAACTCGTGAGTGAGGCTGTCGCCCATGTCGCCGCCGTCCGCCTGGACAGGCACGGCCTTGAGCCCGCAGCGCGAAAATATGCGCTCGTAGGCGTGATACATGTTCCAGTAGCTCCTGTCCGCCCCTTCCGCGTCGACATCGAACGAATACGCGTCCTTCATGAGAAACTCCTTCGAGCGCATGAGCCCGAAGCGCGGACGCGTCTCGTCGCGGAACTTCCACTGTATCTGGTATATCGTGAGCGGCAGCTGACGGTAGGAGCTCACGACGCCCTTGGCGAGGTCGGTGAACACCTCCTCGGCGGTGGGTCCGAGCGCGAAATCGTGCTCGCCGCGGTCCTTGACCTTGAACATGTTCGGACCCATCGTGTCCCACCGCCCCGTTGTGCGCCACAGCTCGGAGGGCTGCAGAACGGGCGTCACGACTTCAAGCGCGCCAGCGCGGTCCATCTCCTCGCGGACGATCTGCTGTATCTTGCGCAGAGTGCGCATCCCGAGCGGCAGATAGGCATACAACCCGCCTGCGACCTTGCGGACAAGGCCGGCCCTGACGAGCAGCTTGTGAGAATCGATTTCAGCGTCGCCCGGGTCCTCCCTGAGCGTCTGTACAAGAGTCTTAGTCCATTTCATGATGGAATATTATACCAAATATCGGCGTTGAATGTTGCCAAAGTCTGGGCAATGGCTGATGGATTCCAGGGGTGTGGAGTCAGTGTATCTCGCCTTGGAGGTATTCGCGAAAGGTGAGGTCGTCGGCGCGAAGGAGCCTGCCGTTTAGGCGAGGATCGCGCAGATAGCCCTTGCCGCCGGTCTCGCCGACGGCGAGCACCGTGTTCACGGCTTCGGTTCCGTTGAACCCTATCATCATGTTCGCTATCTGCGCACGGAACCGGCCGTCGCACCGCACCGCAGTGTGGCGGCGCCCCTTCGACGGAGAATACCAGTACACTATGCACGCGTCCATCACCGTTCCGTTCGCATTCCTGCCGAACAGAAATCCGGTCGAGAAGTGGTCGCTGTAGCACATGTGATAGACGCTGTTCCAGGAGTCGTCCGCAAAGCCTACGCTCTCGTCGTACTGGTCGCCAGGGACTGTGCAGAGCGGGTGGATATTCGACATGAGATTGCCGCCGCCGCTGCGCGTTATCTTCACGCCGGTCTGCACGTCGGCGATGCGCATATTCGTCAATGTGTTGTCGCACGACTCTATGAAAACGCCCGTCGAGCCGGGCTTGCGGTCGCCGACGATGTTGACGTCGGCTATGTCGCAATCGGACGAATTGTTGTTCGCGCCGTGCTTGATGTGCAGACCGACGTGGACGCCTTTCATCGACACATTGCGAACCTTTGTCTCGCGGCCAGAGTCTATCGACACGCCGTTCGCGACGCCGCACCCGTCGATGACGCCGCCTGTGAGAGAGTAGCAGCTGCCGACGGTGCGGATGTCGTTAGCGGGGTGGATTCCGCCCAGACGAATCATAGCCTCGCTGTGGGACCAGCCGGGCGCGGCCTTTATGACGGCGTAGTTCGACAGCTGCAGGTCCACGCTGCGACTGGGATGCGCCGGTGTGCAGACAGGCTTAGAGATGAGATATACGCCGTCGGGGAAGTAGAGCGTCCGGTTTGGATTGCCGTCGATGACGCGCTGCAGGGCGTCGGCGACATCGGTCTTCCCGTCCGCCGCCACGAATTCCGCGATGTTCACCGCTCCCGGCGGAACCGCCGCCCATCCGCCGAGCGCCAGCATCGCCGCCGCGCAGGCGGTAAAGACTCTGCTCACGCACATTCCTCTGTCATCGCCTGTCATGCTGCGAATCATCTCTCTTTCCTTTTCGTCTGTCATGTCCTGCGGCTTTCGCGACGGACTGGTTGTCCCGGGTGGATTCGAACCACCTCGAAGAGGATCAAAACCTCCTATGCTGCCATTACATCACGGGACAATCGTGTGGACCGTCCAGGCCGCCAGGCCCTGGCTTTCCAGAAACGCCGCTATTTCACGTCCCCGCGCTTCATCCGGGACGAGACCGAACACAGTCGAGCCGCTGCCGCTCACCGCCGAACCGACCGCGCCAGACTTTTTCAAGAGTTCCAGCGCGCCGCCGATCTCCGGGTGAAGACGAACCGCGCTTTCCTGCAGGTCGTTCACCATCGACGCGGCGATCCTTTCGAGGTCGCCGCTTTCAAGGGCTTTGCGCATATTATACACTATTGAGGGGCCGCTTGTCACGCGCGACATGCAGCCTGCGTAGACTTCACGCGTCGAACTGGGGACGCCCGGATTGCACAGAACGAGGTCGAGTCGCGGGAAAGACGCGCCATCCAAGCGAAACGGCGAAACCTTTTCGCCACGTCCTTCCATGAGGACCGGGCCGCCGAAGACAAGCGCCGGCACATCAGAGCCGACCGTCGCGCCGACGGCCGCGAGCTCTTCGCGCGACAAACCGAGATTCCATACTCCGTTAAGCGCGAGAAGCGTCGCGGCGGCGTCGGAGCTGCCGCCGCCAAGCCCTCCGCCGACGGGTATGCGCTTGACGACGCTTATCGCCGCGCCGCGAGACGGGTCGAGAGCGCGGGCCGCCTTGAGACAGAGGTCGTCGGCAAAACCTGCGTCGCTCGAAAGAGCCTCCGCAGGCTCCACGCGGACGGTATCCGAAAGAGACACCGGCGCGACAATGGAACGGAGCGCGTGAAAACCGTCTTCACGCACTCCGAGCACCTCAAGGGTGAGGTTGACTTTGGCGAACGCCTCAATCTTCATCCTTGTCGTCGTCTTCGCCGTCCTCGTCTTCGTCTATCTCTACCGAACCGCCTGTCGAGGCGCCGCCGTTCATCATCGCCATGGCTGCGATTGCGCCGATGCTCACGCCGACGCTCTTTATCTCGTCCGCCGAAATGCGGCATATGCCCTTGACCGTCACGTCATCGACGCGCATGTAGGCCGAGGCGAGCCCGCCTTTTGTCTCCTTTGGCAGAAGCGGCGCGACCGACGCGGCCAGACGCCGCTCAACATTGCGCGCGGGTTGCGGCAGAAGCGGCGCGACAGGCGCGACCGACGCGCGCGCCGCTTCGTCGAGCGAAGAGAGAATCGCCGGGGTTGTCGCCTGCACGATGCCCGAAAGCGACATGACCGACGCCGCGACGAAGTTAGCGCCGACGGTTTCGGGAAGCGTCGCGGCGAAACGCTGCGACGGGGTGAACTGCGGCTTGAAGCCGGTGATCGCGACGCCGACGCTCTCCTTCTCCGTCGCAGGGAGGCGGCGGCTCTTCTGCGCCGAGAGCGCAGCGGCGAGGTCGTCGTCAAGATTGTCGAAGTCCACGCCAGCGAGTTCGTTTGTCGCGGCGGACCTACTCCACGCGACGAGGGCGGCAGGGTCCAGCTCAAGGCGCGAGGCTCTGCCGAACGTAAGCTTCAGGAACGACGACGTATCGATCTTGTACTTCGCAAGAACCGCCGAAACAGCCTTCCAGACGCTCTCTGCGTCGATCTTCTGGAAGACGCTCTCCGAGGAGACGAGTTCGTCCGCCGCAGCGCCGGCGAAAGGCGCCGCGCCGAAAGGAGCCGTGCCGAGCCTGGCCAGCGCCGAACCCGGCAGAGCCTTGTACTCGCCATACATGTCGATTCCTGCATCGCCGACGCGAATCGCGCCCTTCGCAGACGAAAGGCCTTTTGCGAGTTCTATATCCTCTGCGCTCAAAGGGCATTCTCCCTTTTCTGCGGCAAGCTTCTTCACCGCCGCGTCAAAAACAGGCGAGAGGAGTTCCATCGCCCTGGGAAGCATCTCGAAGCGCACGACATCGCCCTTCATGGGCTTCACGAGCTGTGAAACATCCGCCAGCGCGAGCGCGACCTGCCCGGGCTTGTCGCTGGCCGCGGCCCACCTGCCGTTCTTCGAGAAGGCGATGTATGTGAAGCTGTCGTCGCCGGCATCGAACGGCGACCCTTTCACACGCACCATCCCGTTCGTCTCGATCGCACCTTCGTGCATCTTGACGAACTCCTCCTTCGGGAGCGCCATCGGGTACACGAGCGCGTATTCTAGAACGTCGTCGAGACCGTCCAGTTCCTTTTCACCGCCGCCCGCGGCCTTGCCGAGCGCCTCTGCGTCAAGAAAGAGGGCGAACGACATCGACGCGCCCTGGCGCATCGGACCGAAGAAATCGCTTCCCGGCAACTGAGGGACCTGCGACGCGGCCATAACGCCGAACATCTGGTTGCCGCTTATCTCGCCTATCTTGGCGACCGCGGCGACGAGGCCGTCGGTCCCGGCGACCTGCAGCGAGCCGACGCGCTCCCATGTGGCGGCCGAAGACGCAAGCGCGACCGCGCAGGCGAGGGCTGTCGTGAGTTTCTTCATGGCGGGGGGTTCCTTTCTGCCTGTTCAGGCGGTTCTGTCTCTGAGGTCTTCAACTGCGGCGGCGATATTCGCGAAAAGCTTCGCGAGCCTGGCCTTCGGAACGGTTGAGAAAGCGAGGCGCAAAAGGCCGGAGAGCACTATCGTCCCCGTTGAATACTTCTCTATCAGGTGGCGGCGCAACCTCTCGGCATCGACGCCGACCGGCTTCACGCACATGAAGTAGCCCGAGTTGAACGGCATCGCCTTGAAGAGGCCTTCATATTCGGGGTGGCTCTTGAGCACGCGTTTTATCTCGCAGTAGCGGCTCTTGAGCACGCTGTATTTTTCACGCTTCTGGCGCGCGTATCCAGGGTCGGCGTATGCGGCGATCGCAAGATGCTCGCCGAGCGACGAGGAGTTGGAGATCGAACTTCGAACGTCGCCCGCGGCCTTCGCCTCGAGCGCCTTGAGCTGCGCCTCGGTCGCGCCCTTGAACGCGAACGACATGAAGCCGACGCGAAGCCCCCACACGTAATCCTCTTTTGTCGTGCCGTCGAGCTTCACGGCGAGGACGCGTTCGTCGAGGTCGCAGAATTCGGCGAAGAGAGATTCGTTGTGCACGCCCTTTTCATAGACGAGCCCGAAATACGCGTCGTCCAGGATGACGACTATGCGCCGGCCCTTCTCCGCAGCGGCTTTCACGGCGGCGACGATACGCGGCGCGTCCTCGAGCGTCGCGGTGTAGCCCGTCGGGTTGTTCGGGAAGTTGAGCACGAGAAGCTTCTTTTCGCCGGGCGCGAGAAGCGCGGCGCGAAGCGCATCGGCGTCGAACGCCCCGTTCTTGAAAGTGTTGAACTTGCGCACCTTGCAGCCGACGGCCTCCTTGAATATGAGCTCGTAGTTGTCCCAGTAGAGGTCGGGGATGACGAGCTCGTCGCGCGGGCCGGCGAAAAGCTCCGCCGCGACCCTGAGGCCGTGGGTGAGCGCGTTCGTCACGACGGGGTTGGAGAATGTTTTTCCCTTGAGCGACGGGTTCTTCTTGAACTCCATCGCCCTCCACACTTCGCGCAGTTTCGGCAGGCCGAAGCTTCCCGCGTAGAGGAACGCCTTCTTGTCAAGACCGACGTTCTTCTTGAAGCAATCCATGACGAGCGGGGAGCCGTCCTCCTCGAAAGCCATGCCGATGGTCGCGTTGATTTCGCACGCCTTGGCCTCCGCGCCCTGGCCAAGTATTCCGCCGTAGGGGAAATACATGCGGCGGCCCGGTGCAGAAAGAAACGCCGAGGCGTCGCCTAGCGTTTCATTGAGCTGTCTAGCTAGTCTGTTCATTGGAGAAAGTATTATACCATTTTTTTCGTCAATGGTCGTGGCGGCCCTCGCCGTGCCACGGGACGAAATCCGGCACACGGTCGATTCCGGCGGCTATGCGCTGGCGCACAGCCTCGTAGACGAGGATCGTCGCGGCGGCCGAGACGTTGAGCGAATCGGCGAGGCCGAGCATGGGGATTCTCACGCGAAGCTCCGCGCCGTCCATCCACTTCGCGGTGAGGCCGTACTGCTCGGCGCCGAGAGCAATCGCGACGTTGCCTGTGAGATCGACCTCGAAGTGCAGTTTTTCGGCGTGAGGCGTTGCGGCCAGTATCTTGAAGCCGCGCGCCTTGAGCCAGGCGAGAGCCTCTTCACCCGTCGCCTCGACGATCGGCACCGAGAACATAGTCCCGGTAGAAGCGCGCACCACGTTCGGGTTGTGTATGTCGGTCGTGCGGTCGCACACGATAACCGCCGCGACCTTCGCGGCGTCGGCCGAACGGAGAATCGTCCCGAGGTTGCCCGGTTTCTCGATGGCCTCGGTCACTATTACGAGCGCGTTCTCGGGCAGTTTGAGGGCGTCCAGGCCGATCGACACGTGCGGGCCGATCATCAGCAGCCCGTCGGGACGCTCCTTGTAGGCTATCTTCGCGAAACAGGTCTTTGAGCACGTGTAGACCTCCGCGCCGAGCCTCGCACACTCTTCGACAAGCGCGGGCTCGTTCTCGTTCTTTAGATAGAAATCCGGACAGTGGAACATCGCGCGCGGACGATAGCCGTTGTCCAGCGCGCGACGGCACTCCCTGTAACCCTCGACGATCATCTCGCCGAACTCTTCGCGCGCCGCGCAGCTGCGAAGCTTCACGACATGCTTGAGCCTGGGGTTGCTGGGAGAACTTATTTCCACTGCTTACTTGAAGTAGCGGTTCAGGAGGCCTTCGAAGCCTGCGCCGTGGCGGGCCTCGTCCTTGGCCATCTCATGCACCGTGTCGTGGATCGCGTCGTAGCCGAGCTCCTTCGCGCGCTTGGCGATGGCGAGCTTGGCGGCGCAGGCGCCCTGCTCGGCGTCGGCGCGCATGGCGACGTTCTTCTTCGTGGAGTCGGTGAGAACCTCGCCGAGAAGCTCGGCGAACTTCGCCGCGTGCTCGGCCTCTTCGAACGCATAGCGCTTGAACGCCTCGGCGATCTCGGGATAGCCCTCGCGTTCGGCCTGGCGCGACATCGCGAGATACATGCCGACCTCGGCGCACTCGCCGTTGAAGTGGTCCTTGAGACCCTGCGTCACCTCGGCGTCGTCGACCTTGCCGGCGCCGACCGTGTGCTCGCACGCCCAGACCTTCTTGCCGGCCTGGACGGCCTCTTCCTTGAACTTGCTGCCAGGAACGCCGCACTGGGGGCATTTCTCTGGAGCAACGTCACCTTCGTAGACATACCCGCAGACCGGGCAGACCCATCTTTTCATCGTTTGGTTCCTTTCGTGGTTTGGTGGAAAATCACTTCACGGGGAGAAGCTTCTCCTGTCCGTTCATGTAAGGACGCAGAACCTCGGGTATCGTAACCGAGCCGTCGGCGTTCTGGTGCTGCTCGAGGAGCGCCACCATGAGGCGCGGCAGAGCCACGCCGGATCCGTTAAGCGTGTGGACGAGACGCGTCTTGCCGTCGGCGTCCTTGAAGCGGCAGTTGAGGCGGCGCGCCTGATAATCGGTGAAGCAGCTGCACGAGCTCACTTCAAGCCACTGCTGTTCTCCGGGAGCCCAGAGTTCGAGGTCGTAGCACTTCGCGGCCGAAAAGCCCATGTCGCCCGAGCAGAGCAAGAGCACCCGGAAGTGCAGCCCAAGACCTGTGAGAATCGCCTCGGCCTCCTTGACAAGTATCTCAAGCTGCTGGAAGGACGTGTCGGGATGGACGAAATTCACCATCTCCACCTTGTCGAACTGGTGCACGCGCAGCATGCCGCGGGTCATCTTCCCGGCGGACCCCGCCTCGCGGCGGAAGCACGGCGTGTAGGCCGTGAGCTTGATCGGCAGGTCCTTCGCCTGCAGAATGTCGTCGCGGTAGTAGTTGGTAACCGGGACCTCTGCAGTCGGGATGAGCCAGAAATCGTCGATCTGGCAGTGGTAGAGATCTTCGGCGAACTTCGGCAGCTGGCCGGTTCCCGTCATCGAATCGCTGTTGACGACAAAAGGCGGCAGCATCTCGGTGTAGCCCTGC
>DGVK01000132.1:18297-40317 GCA_002395905.1 Verrucomicrobia bacterium UBA4286
GGGAAGCCGGTGCCTGTGAGCTTCACGCCGCGCGGGAAGTCGAATATCCCGAGCTTCTCGCCGACGCTCATGTGGTCGAGAATCTTGAAGTCCGGGTCTTTCCACTCGCCCACCTTGCGCACGACGACGTTGGCGGAGCTGTCCATGCCCGTCGGAATCTCGGGGGCGGGTATGTTTGGAATCATGAGAAGCGTCTCGCGCAGGTCGTGCTCGACCGTCGCGAGCTCGCGGTCGATCTCCGCGATCCTGTCGCCCACCTTGCGCATCTCCTCCTTGGCGGCGGCGATGTCGCCACCCTCCTTGGCTATCTTGCCGATCTCCTTCGACGCCGCGTTGCGCCTGGCCTTGAGAGTCTCGGTCTCGCCGACGAGCGCGCGGCGCTTCGCGTCCAGATCGCGCGCCTTTTCGAGCACGGACTTTTCGACCCCGCGGCGCGCAAGAGCGGCGGCCGTCGCGTCGAATTCGTCCCTGAGTTTCTTTATGTCTATCATTTCTATCCTTCTTTCATTCTAAAGATATGTGCGAAGACGCGCTCGGGCCGGCCGGGCCTTCAGCGCGCACCGCCGTTCGACTTAGCGAGCTTCTTGAGCTTCGCGGCGTACTTGAGACGCTCCACCGCCGACATGCGGTCGATGTAGAGAATCCCGTCAAGATGGTCTATCTCGTGCTGGAGCGCGCGCGCCAGATATCCGCGGGCCGTGATCGTCTGGGGGTTGTTCTCGGCGTCGAGGTAGCGAACCGTCACCTGCGCGGCGCGAGTGAGCGAACCGCCCACGCCCGGGAAGCTGAGACACCCTTCCTTGTCGCAGACCGCCCCCTCCTGCATGACGATCTCGGGATTCCACAACATCAAAGGCATCGCGATAGGCGCGTTGAAAAGCTCGTCCTCGGGTTCGTCGCATCCCTCTGGAATGTCGATGACGCACATGCGCTCGGTGCGCCCGACCTGCTGCGCGGCGAGGCCCACGCCCTTCGCCTTGTGCATCGTCTCCAGCATGTCGCCGGCGGTCTTGCGCAGATCGTCGGTCACTACCGCGACCGGAGACGCTTTCTCGCGAAGAACCTTCTCACCGTACTTGCAGACTTTGAGAACCATGTTCAGACTCCCGTCGAGCCGAAACCGCCCGCGCCGCGCTCAGTCGCGTCGACTTCGTCCGCCTCGGCGATACCGGCGCGGACGACCGGCGCGACAACTATCTGCGCTATCTTGTCACCCGGCGCCACGCGGAAAGGCGCATCGCCGAAATTGGCCAGTATCACGCCGACCTCCCCGCGATAGCCAGCGTCGATCGTGCCGGGCGTGTTGAGAACCGTAACGCCGTTCTTCAGGGCAAGGCCGCTCCTCGGTCTCACCTGAGCCTCCCACCCTGGAGGCAGCGCCATCACAAGACCTGTATGGACAAGCGCGCGGGCGCCGGGGGCGATTTCAACGTCCTCGACGCTCCTTATATCCATACCCGCATCATCTTCGTGCGCATAGGCAGGAAGCGTCGCCGCAGGATGGATGCGCTTGAACCTGACCGTCATGACCGCGTCACTCTTCAACGTCCTCGGCCTCATCGACCGAAGCGCCCTCGCCAGGCTCGAAACCGAGCCTCTCGAGATTCCACCTGCGCCACGCCTCGGGAAGCTGCCCGGCCTGGAGGCGGGCGACCTCGTCGCGAACCTGAGCGGAAAGCAGCGTGGCCTTGGCCGCGTCACCGCTCTGGCGGTCTTCGCAGACGACCAGAAGCCCCGAACGCGAACCGGTCCTGGCGAACTCGGAGACTTCGCCCTTCGCGAGCTTGCGTGCGGCAGAAGCTATCACGCGCTGGTCGGGGAAGTCGCCCTGCTGGAGGTCGCACACCGCGAAAGTGATGTTGGTTGAAACGTTCGCCGTCGCGAGAACCGCCTCGGCGCCCTTGGCCGCGATGGCCTCGACGGACGCCTTGAACGCCTCCGCCTGGGCGTCGCGCAGCGCACGCGGGCGCACCACATTCTTGGCCTCGTCGAAATCAGGCGTGTGCGCAGGGCTGGTCTCGGCGGTCTCGACGAGCCACACGGCCCTGTCGGAGCTCACGACGCAGTAGCGCAGATCCTCGCTGGAAGGATCAAGCTCGGCGACCGCCTCGGCGAATCCGTTCGCGCCGGGGCAGATGGACGTCGCACGCTTCATGAAGCCCTCGACATAGCCGCCGTCAAGCGTGAACCAGTCGCTCGTCACAACCTCAAGACCGTCCTCTTTGGCTATGGCGTCGAGGCGCGAAGCCCCGGCCCCGGCCTGCTCGGCGTAGACGCGCCGGTTGAGGTTCGTCTCGAAGAACTGGACGGCCGCGATGCGGCGCAGCTCCTTCTCGATATCGCCCTTCACGTCGTCGAAAGCCTTTACGACCTCGACCCCGTTGGTGTCGGTCGAAGTATACTTGTCGATCGTCGCGTCATAGTGGTCGCGCATCTCGTCCTCGGTGACGGACATCTTCGCGAGGACGTCCTCCTTCGTCGCGTCGAACTTCACGAGGCGAACCTTGATGCGGTCGGGCAGGGCGAGCGAAGACTTGTTGTCCTCATACCACTTCTTCAAGCCCTCGTCGTCGAGGCTCACGGCGTCGACCTCGGCCTGCGTCTGGCGGAAGCGTGCCACGCGGACGGTGAAGCTGTCGGTCATGTCGGCTACGGCGCGGTCGATCTCCATGGGCGAGACCCACGCGGCCGCCTCCAGCATGCGGTCCTCGATACGGGACGTAGTAAGGCGGCGCTTGAGAAACTCCTCGAACCTCTCGGGCGTCACGGAGTTCTCCCTCAGAAGACGCTGGTAGAGGGCGAAGCTGAACTGCCCGTTGGCCTCGAACGAGCGGTCGCGGCGGATCGTATCGCGAACTTCGGCGTCGGTCGCCGCGATTCCGTTGCGGTCGGCCACGAGAAGCGTTGCGAGCGTCTCCCACGCGACGCGGTTGACCTCCGAAGTCTTGCGGCGCCAGTCGCGGTTGCGGCCGATGCCGCGCACATCGTCAGCCACGGCGTTGAAGACAGAAGCCTTCACCGGCTCGCCGGCGAGAACGCCCGCATCGCCGCCGGAACGCTCTTCGCGCTCGCGCGTCGTGAAAAGATCGTCAAAGCAGAACGCAGCGGATATGACCACCGCGAACGCACCCCAGACCCACTTGTTGCGGATCAGCTTGTTGAACTGCAGAATAACCATTGTATTGCCGTTTGGCCTCTATGATGTTGCTTTCAGTGTTTGTTGTCAGAAAACGTCGTCGCCGTCACCGGAAGACCCGGCCTCTTCTTCGGCAGGAGCCTCCTCGGAGGATTCTTCCTCCTCGTCACCCTCTTCCTCGGAGACCGCGTCCGCAGCCTCGGCCGCCTTGCGCTGACGCTCCGCGTCCTGCTCGGCAAGCGCGCCCACGCCCTGCTCCCCGGTGTTGATCTCGGGGCGGCCCTCGGCGAACGCGCAGCGGTTCTTGAGCTCGCCGTTAGCGTCGAAGGTCATGACCGTGACGGACATCCTCTCGCCGATCGAAGGCTTCGCGCGGTGGATTCGCACCGCCGTCTTGGGCGAAAGACGCCAGATGAGCGTCTTGGGCTCGACACGCTCCTCCTTGGTCTCGAAATCCACGACCGAGACGACGCCCTGATCGAGACGGACCTCGAAGTCGCCGCTGTTGCCGTAAAGCCCCGTGAAGAGAAGATCCTGCGAAGTGCGTATGCGCAGTTCGTTAGCGACCGTCATCCTGGGGATGTCGAAGTGACGGCCCTTGAGAGCCATCACGCCGGTGACGCAGCGCACCACCGCCTCGTCGCCGTCACCCGTCGTCGCGTATGAGTAGCGGGACTCGCCGGCGAGATCGCAGGCTGTGAAGCCCGGTGCCGTAACAGTGAACAGACCTGGCTCGAGATTGCGCGGCAGCTTGACCGTTATTTTGCCCGACATCAGGGCGATCGTGCGATGCCTGTCGCCCAGAGGGGCGGGCATGGCGCCGAACGCCGCGCCGCCGTAGACAACGACTTCGCTCTCGTAGCCGAACTGGACCGCCATGCTGGACTCTGCGCCGACGGCGCGGAACGAAGTGCCCAGCGGATAGAACCGGCCTTCCTCGATCTCGGTCCATCCGGCGGCGCCCGGAAGCCTGCATTCGCAACGGCCCTCGGCGATGCGGCAGAGAGGCATAAGATGGAAAGGCTTGCCGTCGGGCGCCTTGACCGCGGGCTTTGCCGCGGCATCGCCGTCTTCCGCGACGGTCTCTTCCTCCTCGGCGGCCGGCTCGCCGGCGGCCGTCTCAACCGTTTCATCCGCATCCGCGGCCGGCTCGCCGAACTGCGCGTCGGCCGACGCCGCAGCCGCCACGGCAGTGGCGCATACAAGCGTTTTGACGATCTTGTTCATGACATCTGCCTCCATTAGACGAGATGGGCGCCGTCGGACGGCTTGATAAGGCTCACCGACGGCTCGTCGCCATGCTTGTCCTTATACACCTTCTTGATCTGCCCGGCGATCTTGTCGGCCGCCGCCGGGTCGACGAGAAGGCAGCAGCTGCCGCCGAAACCGCCGCCGGAGAGACGCGCGCCGTACACTTCGGGAATCGCCTTCGCGGCGTCGACTATAGTATCGAGCTCCTCGCAGGAGTTCTCGAACCAGTTGCGGCTGGACTCGTGGGAGTCGTACATCAGCGCGCCGAAAGCCGCGAGGTCGCCTTTTTCGAGAAGCGCCGCGCCCTGCAGCACGCGCTCGTCCTCGCCGATCGGGTGCACCGCGCGTCGCGCCGTCGTCTCGGCAAGCCCGCCGCGGTAGAGGACCCATTCGGCCATCGTGACGTCTCTTAGATGGGTCACCGGCTTGCGCAGAACGCCTGCGAAATACTTGGCGGCGTCTTCGCAGGCCTGGCGACGGCTCGCGTAGGCGCCGTCGACAAGCGCGTGCTTGGCGTTGGACTTCACCATCATGAACGCAACCGTAGGCCCGAGGTCGACAGTCTCGAAAGTGTTGCTGCGGAAGTCGCTCTTCACGAGAGCGCCCGCCTTGCCGTACATCGAGGAGGCCTGGTCGAGCAGCCCGCACGGGCAGCCTGCGAAGGTGTGCTCGGCCTTCTGGCCGATCTTGGCGAGAGTCGTCCTGTCCTTCTCGATCCCGTATATCTTTGAAAGCGCGAGAGCCGTGCACATCTCGAGCGCGGCGGACGAGCTGAGGCCCGCACCGAGCGGGATGTTGCCGAGGAACATGCCTTTCCAGCCGTGTTTCGCTTCCGCCGGCCTGCCGTCGAAGAGCCAGTTGAAAGTTCCCGTGACATAGTTCTGCCATGTCATCTCCTTGGCGGGCGCGACAGTCGAGAGCGTGAACTTCGCCGTCTCCATGAAATCGCCGGCCGTAAGCTCGCACCTGTCATCGGCCGTCGGCGACGCCGCGAAGAACGTTCCCTTGTCGATGGCCGCCGAAAAAACATAGCCCTCGTTGTAGTCGGTATGGTTCCCGAGCACCTCTATGCGCCCCGGCGCATAGGCGACGACCTGCGGCTTCTCGCCGTACATCTTCTCGAACTTTGCGACAAGTTCATCGTAGACTTCCTGGTTCAACATGGCGTTCTTCCTTTCTTCTAGGTAGATTATTGGTGAAATTATACCGAATTTGGCCGGTTGCGTCAACCGCAGCCGCATCGTTCCCGCATATCCGCGACCGCCGCCGACATGTCGGGCCGCCCGAAAAGATAACTGCCGGCGACAAGCTGGTTCGCGCCCGCACGGACAGCCTCCACCGCGGTTTCGGCGTTCACTCCCCCGTCGACCATCAAATCCAGCGCGGGTCTGCGCGCACGAAGCCACTCCAGCTTGGGCAGACACTCCTTGATGAACTTCTGCCCGCCGTAGCCGGGGTGCACGGTCATGACAAGCACCTCCCCGACCTCGTCGAGATACGGCGCGATCCTCTCTACCGGCGTCTCGGGGTTGAGAGCCACCGCCGCCTTCATCCCCGCCGCGCGGATGTGCGCAAGTTCGGCGTGAAGGTCGCAGTCGGCCTCGACATGTATCTGCAGCGTCTGCGCGCCGGCCGCCGCGAACACGTCTATATACAGATCGGGCCGCGACATCATGAGGTGGACGTTGCGGTAGAACGACGGCGCCACGCGGCGCGAAAGCGCCACGAAGTCCGGCCCGAACGAAAGGTTCGGGACGAAGTGCGAATCCATTATGTCGAGATGCAGCGCGTCTGCGCCCGACGCCTCGGCGCGAAGTATCTCGTCCGCAAGCCGTCCGTAGTCGGCCGCCAGCAGCGATGGAAGGATCTCAAGCTTCATTGACACCGCCCATTATACCAAATTTCCCGCCGTGGAGTCTCACGGAACGGCTTTCATCCCCCTCCGCATGGCGGAACTCTATGTGCAGAGCGTCCGTCGGGATGAGAGAGCCGGCGCGCTCCGGCCACTCCACAACGGCGACCGCGCCCTCTTCAAGATAGTCCTCCCAGCCGATCGCCAGGACGTCGTCTTCACCGTGCAGCCGGTAGAGATCCATGTGGACCAGCAGCGACGGCGCGCCAGGGGCCGCGCGTTCGGCGCGATGCTCCTGGACTATGCAGAACGTCGGACTGGTGACGCGCCCCTGGACGCCGAGCGCCTTCGCGAGCCCCTGCGTGAAAGTGGTCTTCCCCGCACCGAGATCCCCCTCTAGGCATACCACGTCGCCGGGCTTCAGCGTCGCCGCGACCTCGCGCGCAAGCGCCCACGTCTCCTCGACGCTGTGCACTTCCCGCGTCATTTGAGCAGACCCTCCGAAGCGAGCTCGCGGATCGCGTCCGAAACATATCCCGGATGGAACGCGGCGGCATGAGGCATGCGCACGATGTTCGGGACGTCCGCCGCGGCGAGCGGCGAGTCCGGCGGCAGCGGCTCCTTCTTCCACACGTCGAGAAGCGCGGCCGCGACACGCCCCTTCTTGAGCGCCTTCGCCAGAGCCTCTTCGTCTATCGCATTGCCGCGGCCGACGTTCACCACGACGCACCTCCTCGGCAGCGCCGAGATGAGACGCGCGTCGACGATATCGGTCGTTCCAGTGTCGGACGGCAGCGCGCATATGAGCCAGTCGGCCTTCTTCGCCTCGTCGCGCAGGATCGACGCGTTTCTGCGCGTGATGCCGACGACCTCGACGCCGAGCGCCGACAGCCTTTCGCCCACGACGCGGCCTATCCTGCCGTAGCCGAGAATGACAGCGCGCGTCCCCGCCAGACGGTAGCATCTTTCGGAAAGCGCAATCTTCGGCCAGGGTCCGAGCCTCTCTGCCGCGACGACGCCACGGCACCAGGCGAGCATCATCGCAAGGACGCTCTCGGCCATCACGCCGCCATGGAAACCGCCGAAATGGATCGTCACGCCGGGCGGACCCTTCTGAGGCACAAGCTCACGTCCGGCGGCAGGCGTAGCGAGCAGCCTCAGCTTCGGCGCACGGGCGAACCACTCGCTGCGGAAGTGCCATGTAAGAACGTGCGTCGCCGAAGGCAGGGCCTTGAGAAACCCCCTCTCGCTGCGCGCCCGCACGATTCTGCTCCCGGCCGGCGCAAGCGAACGCAACGTGGAAAGCGCCTCCGCACTTGTACGGAAGCACTTCTCGGGCCACTCAAGCCATATCAGGCAGGTGTTCACTCGTCGAGCCTGCCCTTGTATGCAACGCGGCGCACCTTCCCGACCGACGTGCGTTCGAGCGGTTCGCGGTACACCTCCACCTTGCGCACGCGTTTGTAGTCGGCGAGTTCGGCGCTGCGCTCCTGCACGCGCTTGGAGACGACCTTCTCCATCTCCTCCCACTCGGGCGCCTTGCCGCCGTTCTCCGCCGTGAACCAGTCCACGTTGGGATACACTATCGCGCCGACGCGCTCGCCGGGGACGCCTCCCTGCGTGTAGCCGACGACGATGATATCCTGCACCGCAGGATCCTTGGCGATGACGTTCTCGACCTCTTCGGGATAGATGTTCTTCCCCTCGCGGTTGACGATCAACGCCTTCTTGCGGCCGCGTATCGTTATATATCCCTCTTCATCCATGGAGGCGAGGTCGCCCGTCGCGAACCAGTCGCCGTCGAACGACTCCTTCGTCGCCTTCTCGTTATGGAAGTAGCCCTTCATGACGTTCGGGCCCTTGACCTGCAGCTCGCCGACGCCTGCGTCGTTCTTGTCGGCCAGACGCACCTCCACGCCTTTGCACGGCCGCCCTATCGTCCCGATGCGGTTCGAGCGGTAGTCCGTGACGGATACGATCGGCGCGCATTCAGTAAGGCCGTAGCCCTCGATGAACTTGACGTGGATGCGGCGGAAGCCTTCCAGCACGTGCTTCGGGCAAGGCGCGCCGCCGGTGATTACAAAGCGCAGGTTGCCGCCGAGCTTGCGCCGCACCATGTGCCACACAGGCCCCCTGAGCCCGAGCTTGATGAGCAGACTCGCCGCGACCGACTTCTTGACACCCTCCTCCAGCTTGTCGTGAAGCTTCTCCGCGAGAAGCGGAACCGCCATGATGGCCGTCGGCTTGAGAATGGATATGTCGCGCCCGACGGTCCGCAGCGATTCTACGAATTTGAGCTCGGCGCCGATGCACATCGCCACCATGAAGTTCGTCGAGAAGCTGAACGCATGGAAGAGAGGCAGCACCACCAGCAGTGAATCGTTCTCGCTTATCGGCACGCCGAAAGTGTCGATGGCGCCCTCTATGTCGCTTATGAAGTTGCGGTGGGTGAGCATCGCGCCTTTGGGCCTGCCGGTCGTGCCCGACGTGTAGATGATCGAGGAGATGTCGTCCGGCGCGGGCTGATGGGCGTCGTACCAGGCGCCGCCGCCCGACACGCGCAGCTTGTCGTAGCCGACGACCGCGACCGACTCGCCGATCTTCTGCCCCTCGAATATGATGCCGTCGACTACGACCACTCCGCGCAGCTTCGGGAGTTTCGGCGCGAGGTTCATCATCATCCGCAGGTGGGCCTTGTCGGTCGTGACGACCGTCACCTCGGCGTCCTTGAGGATGTACTCGACCTCGCTCTCGTGGAGTTTGGGGTCGAGCGGCACCACCGCGACGCCCGCGCCGGCCTGCGCGAGGTAGCTCTCGACCCACTCCGGCGAGTTGCCGAGGATTATGGCCGTGTTGTCGCGGCCGCCCTCGATGCCGAAGCGGGTGCCGTAGCCCTCGGCGAGATCGCGCACCCGCGCCCTCAGCTCGGTCCATGTGCGCGTCTGCCAGACCTTGTCCTGGCACCACGTCATGACTTTCCTCGCGCCGAAGCGCTCGGCGTTCCTGTCCATCAGCATGCGAATCGTCATTGCGTATACCTCCTGGAAAAATGGATTGTCACCTGCTCAAGATGTCGTCGCGCACGCTCTTCGGCGCGAGCTCGAACATATCGGGTTCCATCGAATATGACGCCCTGCCCTTCGTGAGCGAGCGTATAGCCGTCGCGTAGCCGAACATCTGCGCCATCGGGACGCGCGCGTGGATGATCTGCAGGTCGCCGCGCATGTCCATGTCGAGCACGTTGCCGCGACGCGCGTTCAAATCGCCCAGAACCTCGCCGACGCTCTCCGGCGGCGTCGTGATCTCAAGCTTCATGATCGGCTCCAGAAACTCGGGCGCGGCGGACTCGGCGGCCTCCCTGAAGCCCATCATCGCGGCGGATCTGAACGCGACTTCGTCCGACACCTCGGGGTCGATGATCGTCGCCGAAAGGCACTCCACCGAGATGTCCGTCATCGGATACCGCGCGAGAACGCCTGTCGCGACGCCGTCCTCCAGCCCCTGCTCGACGCACTCCTGCAGGTGCTTGTCGGCCACCGTGTTCCTGAAATCCCGCGAGAGCGAGATGACGCGCCCTTTGCCGCGTTCGAGAGGCTTCACCTCTATCTTCAACTCAACGGCGTGGCGCTTGCCGCCGATTTCGCGGTCGAACGAGAAGTTCGTGAGCGCGGGCTTCGTGATCGTTTCGACATAGCTCACCATCGGCTTGCCGGTGTTTGCGGCGCACTTGAACTCGCGCTTGAGGCGGTCGACGAGAATCTCCAGATGAAGCTCGCCCATGCCCGAGAGGATCGTCTGCCCCGTCTCGTCGTCTTCACGGAACTGGCACGTCGGGTCTTCGGCGGCGAGCGCCTTCATGGACTCCACGAGCTTGTCTTTGTCTGCGCTGGACCTGGGTTCGATCGCCATGAACATCACAGGCTGCGGCGCGGTTATGCGCTCCAGATAGCACGGCTTCATCTCGCTGCACAGCGTGTCGCCCGTCGTGCACTCCTTGAGGCCGACGACCGCCCCTATGTCGCCCGCCGAAAGCTCGTCGACCTCTATCTGGTCGTCGGCGAAAAGGCGCACTATCTTCATTATGCGCTCGCGCTTCTTTGTCCTCGGGTTGTAGGCGTTGGCGCCCTTCTTGAGAACGCCGCCGTAGACCCTCACGAAGAAGAGCCTCCCGACGTACGGATCGGTCGCGATCTTGAAGACGAGCGACGTGAGAAGTTCCGACGCGTCCTGGCGGCGCGACACTTTTTCGCCGCTCTTGAGGTCGGTAGCCTTCACCGGAGGACGGTCCTCCGGTGAAGGAAGATAATCAACGACGGCGTCCAGAAGCGGCTGCACGCCCTTGTCGCGCAGAGACGTGCCGCAGAGGACCGGCACGAACCTGCCGGCCACGACGAGCCGGCGTATCGCCGGGACAAGCTCCGCCTCCGAGAGGTCGCCCTTCTCCAGAAACGCCTCCATCACCCCTTCGTCGAGGTCGGCGACCTTCTCCACCAGCTCGGCGCGCGCCAGCTCGGCGTCGTCCTTCATCTCGGCGGGGATCTCGCCGACGGTGAACTGCCTGCCCTCGCTCGCCTCGTCGTAGACGATCCCTTTCATCCTTATAAGGTCCACGACGCCCTTGAAGCCCTCTTCGCGTCCGATGGGAAGCTCCACCGGGCAGGCGTCGGCCCGCAGCTTGCCGCGCAGCTCATCCACGACGCGGGCGAAGTTGGCGCCCATGCGGTCCATCTTGTTCACGAACGCGATTCGCGGCACGTTGTACCGGTCGGCCTGGCGCCACACGGTCTCGCTCTGCGGCTGGACGCCGCCCACCGCGCAGAACACACACACCGCACCGTCCAGAACGCGCAGCGACCGCTCGACCTCCATCGTGAAGTCGACGTGTCCGGGCGTGTCGATTATGTTGATCGAGTGGCCCTTCCACTCGCAGGAGATCGCGGCGGACTGTATGGTGATGCCGCGTTCGCGCTCCTGCACCATGAAGTCGGTCGTCGTGTTGCCGTCATGCACGTCGCCGTGCTTGTGTATCTTCCCGGTGTAAAAGAGTATGCGTTCGGTAGTCGTCGTCTTGCCCGCATCGATGTGGGCGACGATTCCGATGTTTCGTACTTTCGATAGCTCTGCGCTCATGACGGGGTATATTATACCATACTCTGCGGTCAGTCGCGAACGGCGGGGTTGAGATATATCGGCAGAGGCTCCCTGCAGAGGATGGCCGGGTTGGCCTCGGCGAACGCCTCAAGCCCCGCCTCCGTCGGGGACTGTCCCCCGATGTAACGACCGCCGAAGACCTCCGCCAGCAGCGTTCCTATGCGCGCCGCGTCGGGCGTGACCACGCTCCAGCCTGCGGGGACAGTCCCCGCTATTTCGCCTGATTCCACCTGGAAAATGTCGCGGACGAGCTTAAACCCGTCAAATAGCGCTACCCACAGTTTTCCCCGCCGCGCATCGCCTACAACCGCCCTGCGCTCGCCTTCCTTCGCCAGCGCGCACGCCGACGGCAGGCCGAGGACTTCACACCCGCTTCCAATCGCATACCCCTGCGCGAAGGCCAGCGCCGAACGGATTCCCGCGAATGAACCGGGGCCTGTCCCCACCACGATACGGTCCGGCGGGACTGAAAGATCCAGCCGCTCGACCCACTCGCCCGACCTGCACTCGCCGGTCGATCTTTCTATGTAAAGCGTCTTCATTTTACTGCGTTTGCCTTGTAGAACTGCTCGTTTCCATACGAGAACACGCTCGGCAGGTAGTTGCCGACGGTCGGCCGGACGAGCGAATTCGACTTGTTGAAATGGGTGAATATCCAGGGACAGTCCTCGCGCAGTATCTCCTGGCACCTGCGCCAGCGCGCGTTGCGCCCTTCGGCGGTGCTCTCCTTGAGGGCGAGGTCGTATTCCTCGTCGAAAGCAGCGCTTTCGTAGTCGGAATGGTTCGGCCCGGGGCTCTTGTTCCTGGAGTGGAACAGCTGCAGAAAGTTCTGCGCGTCGGGATAATCGCCCACCCACCCCATGCGGAAGAGCTGCACGCGACCCTCGTTTACGGACTTCAAGAACGCGTCCCACGTCTGGAACGCCAGTTCAAGCTTCACCCCTATGCGCTCGAAGAACGCCGCCACCAGCTCGCCCGACTCACGGCTGTCCTGCGAGGCGCGCCCGATCGTAAGCGTGAGGACCAGCCGGCGGCCCGTCGCGGGGTCTATCCCCCCCGGGTAGCCGGCCTCGGCGATGAGCCGCCGCGCCTTCTCAAGGTCGAACCCGTACTGGAATGGCGTCTCCAGATAGCCGTCGATCCCGGGCGGCACCGGCCCTCCAGCCGCTGTTATGCGCCCGGCGTAGAACTTCTCCCATGCAGGATAGTCGAAAGCCGCGTTGAGCGCCTGGCGCAGCTTCCTGTTGCGGCCCACCACCGCGTCCCTCATGTTGAAGCCGATATACATCGTGTCCATCGTCGGAATGGAGTGCATCACTATCCCCTGCTCGACAAGCGACCTGTCGAGGCGGCCGTCCAGCCCGACGACGGCGTCCCAGTTGTCGCGCGATATCTCGCCGAGGAAGTCAATCTCCCCCTTGAGAAACATGAGCCACTGCGTCGAAGCGTCGTCCACGACGAGGAATTTCACAGTATCGAACATCCCCGGCGCGGGGACGCGCCGCTCGAACGTCATCTCGTGGTTCTTCCACCACTTCGCTAGCCGGTAGGGGCCTGTTCCCTCGCCGTCCGGCTTCATCACGGCGGCACCGGGCATGGCCATAAGCCACGGGAAGTAGTGGCGCCTCGCCTCAAGGCGAATCTCCACCGTCCTGTCGTCAACGGCTTTCATCGACTCGACGCCCTTCATCATCCAGCCGTTCGGCGAAACGAGGTCTGCGGACGCGAGGCGCGAGAGCGACCGCACGACATCATGCGCCGTAAGCTCGGCGTCTATCACGCGGAAGCGGTAAAGAAGTCCGTCCGCCGACACCTCCGGCAGTTCGCACGCCCCGGGCGCGAGCGCATACGGCCGCGCCTCGTAGTCTATCGAGAGAACGCTTTTATATACGAGCATCGTCGCGCGCGCGTCGTATATGGACTGGCTCATGGCGGGGTCCATCGTCGTCACGCGCTCCAGCGAACGCGTGAAAGTCGCGCCGGCGGAACCCTCCGCCCAGGCCGCCGCCGCAAGCAATGCAAGGAAAAACCGTCCCAAAGCGCCGCCCTCCCCTACTTGAAGATCACGAACGCCGGGAGGCCGATCACCCCCTCGAAGCCCTTCAAAGTCTTGAGCTCGCGAATGTCCTCGGCCTGCAGGCGGATCACCGTCCAGCCCTTGAGCGCCTCCTTCACGCGCTCATCCTGAAAAGTGCCGCGCTCCATCGCCGCGCAGTTCTTGCACCAGCTCGCCCAGCAGTCGACGAACACCGGCCTCTGCGCCGCCTCAAGCGCCGCGGCGAACGTCGCGGGCGTCGCCTCGACCGCGCCGCCGGACCGCGCGCTCTCCGCAGGGGCGTCGCCCTGCACCGCGCGGCCGGACTTGAACGCGACGTATGCGAGGTGGGCGTACCACGCCGCGAAGCACAGCACAACCACGCCGAACACGCGGTTCACCTTCTTCATCCATGCGCCGGGTTTGGGGAGAACCTGCATCCCCGCGCCGACGAACGGCCAGGGAAGCGCCATGCCCAGCCCCAGCACGAAAGGAAGCGCCAGCGCCGCCCAGCTGCCCTTCGCGAAGAGGTCGGCCGTGAGGAGCAGAACCGATATGAGTATCGGTGCGACGCACGCGCCCGCCAGAACCGCGCTCAACGCGCCCATTGAAAACGCGAAGAACAGCGGCGCCTTCGCCCGGCGCTCCGCCGCGCCGTCAACCTTGCGGAACTTCGACAGATCGATGAAGAACACGTCGAAGAGCGCGAGCGCCAGCACCACGAACACCGCCGCCACAAGCGCGTTGAACCACGCGCTCCCCTGTATCTCGCCGAAGGCCATCCCGCCGACCGCCGCCATCACGCCCATGACGCCGTAGGCGACTGCTATCCCCGCGCCGTACCATACTCCGCGCACGGCCGACTTGCCTATGACCATGAGGTTTATCGGCACCATAGGCAGAACACACGGCGTTAGGTTCATCGCGAGCCCCCCGAGAAGCGCTATAAGAAGGACGATCCACATCCCCTTCCCTGCAAGCGCCCCGGCGCCGCCGTCCTCGCCGTTGATGAACGATATCAGCTCGGCAGGCTCCATGTAGCCCTGCGCAAGCCGCGCGCCGTCCACCCACGCAGGCGCAGTCTCCCCCTGCACGTCGTCGACCGGCATGCACATGCCGTCGTCGGTGCAGATGTACTTCACCCCGTCTATCACCTTTATCTCGTCGCCGTTCGCCGCGAACGCCGCCGCAAGCGCAATGACCGCCAGTATCTTTTTCATGTTGTTCTATCTCTCCTCTTTACATCCTTCTTTAAGAAATTCCACGGCCTCGTTGAAGAAGTCCTCGGGCGTGGACGCCCCGCTCGTCACGCCCAGGGTCTCAACCCCCGAGAGGTCGAGCCGCCTCACCTCTGCCATGTCCGACGCCATGAACGCCCTGCACGGCGCGATTTCGCAGAGCCGCCGCGAATTCGCCGACCTCGCGCTCCCGAGAACAAGAAGCGCGTCGCCTTTGAACTCCTTGACCGCCCGCTGGCGCTCGCGCGTCACGCCGCACACTTCGGCCATCACCTCGACCGCGTATCTCCCGCGAAGCTCGCTGACCGTCCGCGCGACACAGTCGACGTCGGCGGTGGTCTGGCAGACCACGCCTATGCCGCCGGACGGGGGAAGATCGGGGTAGACGAAAGCACGCCCCCCGCAGTCTTCCACCTCGCCGACGATCCCCGCCACTTCGTCATGACCGGCGTCGCCGATGACGACGACGGGAAGCCCCTTTTCGGCGAAGGCGCGCGCCGCGCGATGGACGCGCTCGACAAACGGACACGTCGCATCGACGATCTTCACGCCCCGCGCCTCGGCCTCCCTCCTTACGCGCGGCGCGACGCCGTGGGCCGGCAGGATCATCGTCGCGCCCGGCGGAACCTCCCCCGGGTCGTCCGCAATGCCCGCGCCTCTGCGCCGCAGAGCCGCCGTCACCATATCGTTGTGCACCGGCTCATGCAGGCAGAAAGCCCCGCTCCCGAGCGCCAGCGCCTTTTTGACTGCACTTTCCACGCCCGCGCAGAAGCCGTGCGGTGATATGACCTCGACCCTCATCCCGACCCGCTACTGCTTTCTTTCCTGCGCGTCCTTGAGAGTCTGCCGAACCTCGGGCGAATCCGGGAGCATCTTTATCGCGTGCTGCGCGAACTCCAGCGCCTCGTCGTACCGCCGCGCCTTGCGGCAGATTATCGAAAGATTGTTCAACACCGCCGGTTCGTCGGGGCGGCGCTTGAGGCAGCGCCTCAGATAGAACTCGGCGTCATCCATCCGCCCTTCCCTCAAATAGCTCATCCCCATTCCGAAATTGGCCTCGGGGTCGTCCTCGTCGCTCCTGAGGACCGCCGCCGCGTAGTGGCGCGCCTCCACGAAGTCGGCCCGCCTCAAGGCGAGCTGCAGACCCTCGCGCGGAGTCATCTGCATGAACGTGCGCTGGCGCTCGTACTCCACTATGGAAAGCATGCGCCGCAGGGCCGTGTTGCTGCGGTCGAGCGTGTCGGCGAGCTTTTCATCGTTCCGCAGGCGCGCGAAGCGCGAAATCCGCCACGATACGGACGAAAGCGCCTCCACGAGCGAGGGCGAGGCGTTCACGAACGCCGAGCCGTCAAGCGCGATGATCCGCCCGGCGAGGGCGTTCGCCGCCTCGACGCCGCGCGCCGCCCCGGCCTCGTCAAGCCCGGTCGTGCGGGCGACAAGGCCCGACGCCGTCGGCAGAGGCTTCCCCTCGCGCTTCCAGAATTCGAAGCCCAGCTGTATCGCGGCCTCGTCCATACCGCCCGGCTTTTCGCCGGCCCACACCCTCAAAAGCATAGGCACGCCGATCGAGGCGTTGTCGTAATCGGCGGACCCCTTCTCGAAGCCCCTCGTGCGGACCGACTCGGCCCAGCGGCTCGGGCCGCCCATCATGTTCAGCGCCCTGAGCGGCGACCCCATCGACGCCGCGACGAGTTCAAGCCCGTCGTCGAGACGTCCGTCGGTAAAGATCCACTTCGCCCCGCCGCACTCTCTCACCGTCTCTTCAAGCGCGTCGCGGACGATGCGCTTCATCTCGCACGTCGCCCCGCGCGGGACGTTGACCGCCGCCAGAGCCAGAACCCCTAGCGCGATCGCCGGCACCAGATGGCGCAGAAGCGGGCCGGGCGTCTTCGCGCCGTCGGGCAGATACACGCGGCGGCACTCGAACGCGAACGCCGCGCCGACAAGCGCCACGGTGAGAGCCGAGCACATTACATAGAAAGAAAGGAGGAAGCCGCTCGACACCGCGACGGAATCCTTCATGAAAACCCAGAACCGCGCCGCCGGGAAAGCGCCCGTCTGCATGGCCGCGAGCGCACAGACGAAGACGAGAATCACGCCGCGCTGGAAGCGCATTGGCCGGTCTTCATGGATCGCCGAGGGGAAGAGCCTCTGCGCGACGACGAGCGGGAAAAGCCCGAAACCGAGGCCGAGCGCCCAGCCCGCCATGGTGGAGGCGTCGGCGAGGGTGTGCCAGTAGCCCGCGCCGTAGCGGAAGTATATGTCGCTCGAACGCCACCCGTTGGCTTCTAGTCCGCCGAGGGCGGTGAAGAACCAGGAGTTCAGCCACACGGCCGCGCCCAGCGCGCCGAGGAAGAGGAAGAACATGCGCCAGCGCGGCAGACGGTCGGGGTCGGGCAGGGCGTCGGGCGCGTAAAAGCTGCCGTCCATAACGTGACGCCACAGGCGGAAATACCCCATCACGAAAAGGGGCGGCAGAAGAAAGCCTAAGGGCGTCTCGGCAGCCATCACGCCTATCAGCGCGACCAGCGGATAGAGCCGCCAGTCGCCGCCGAGCGTGAGCCAGCGAAGGTAGAGGTAAACCGCCGCGAGGAGCAACAGGAGGCGAAGCTCCTCGGGCGAAAAGGTCTGCACGACGCGCCAGACCGGGTCCGCCACCGCCACAAAGAGCGCCGCGAAGAGCGCAAACATCGGGCATATGAGCCGGGTCCACACCGGCTGCTCGTCGGCGAAGCGCGTGAGGAACGCGAGAATCTGCCGCGTGACGAGATAGCTCAGCGCCACGACAACGCCGCCGAGCGCCGCGCCCATCCACGCAAGCGCGGCTACCGAGCGCGCTATGCCGAAAGCCGAAAAAAGCCCCGCGACGAGAATGCGCCAGAGGCCCGGGAAGATATACTGCGGCGGACGCAGCCGCGCGGCCACAGCGACCTCGCCCCACTGGGACGGGTCGAGGCCGGGGACGGAGAAGTATGAAAACGCCGCGAACGAGACCAGCCCCGCGATTGTCGCAAGAAGCCAGTCCCGTCCGTCAAGCCTGCTCCGTATTGTTACGGTATCGCGCAAAGGCCTCCCTTACTTGCGGTTGACCTTGAAGAACTGTCCGCCGTCCTTCACGGGGGTGACGATCGTCACTTCGTCCGCGCCGGTGGCGCCGGCGGTGGCGTTCGCGACGTCGGCATCGACCTTGGCGGGGGTGTCGCCGGCGGTGAGGCCGTAGCCGAGATAGGGCGCACCCTTCACGGTGACGTAAACATTGCCCTCGAAGACGCGGATGCCGGTGATCTGCGGCGCGGCGACATCGCCGGTGGCGGTCTTGGCCGCGCCGGAGACGCCCGCGAGGAGTCCGCCGGCGGAACCAGTGGCGACGGCGACCGAGTTGCCGACGGCGCCGAAGGTGTTGACGGCGTCCATCGAGCCGACCGAAGCGACGGCGCCCGTCGCGCCGAACTTGCGGGTGTCGAGCATGTAGACGGCCCATTCGCCGCCGGTGTACTTCTTGGCGACAAGATCGGCGTCAACCTCGAACATCATCGTCGGGCAGCACCCGTTCTTCGCGACGGGGACGGAGATCACGATCGCGCCGCCCTCGGCGGAGCCGTCGGGGTTGATCTTGAACTGGCTAAAATCCTTCGACCAGCAGAGCGCATAGCGCTCGCCGTCCAGAACCGTAGTGCCGTCGGCATACTTGTCTGGGCCTGGGGTGGAGAACGTAATCAGCACATCGTTCGCGGCGGCGAACGCGGCAGTCGCAGCCATGGCCGCGAACATCGAAAGCATTGTCTTCTTCATTGTCATGATTCCTTTCTAAGTTGACCAGACACGATTACACCCTTTTCCTCCTGCGGAGGGCGAGGGCCGCGAGGCCGAAGAGCGACAGCAGCCCGCTCGTCGGCTCGGGAACGACGCCGTAGGAAGCGACGTTGAAGGTGCCGTGCGGAGTCGTGCCGTTCGAGATGAAGTTCTGCATGTCGGAATATTTCATCGTGAGCCAGCCGACAGGATCGGTCGCTCCATCGTTCCACAGTTCAAACAGGAACGTGGAATGGGACTCGCTTGCATCGAACTTGCCCCAATAGCCGGCGGTATCCGCCAAAGAGGAGTCTACCTCCGTCCCCATGGGTGTAGCCCCATCATACAGGTTCAAGTAAGTACCATCAAGCTTGACCGTTGCGTAATTGTATGTAACGGAATCACCTCCGAGGTTGTTCTTGATGTTGTCGCCAAGCATCCAGTAGAGGTAGCTGTCGGCCGCAGCAGAAGCGACATTCGCCGCCAAAGCAAGAGCCAGAACAATCATAGCCTTTTGTGCCAGTGTTTTCATTTGAGTTTTCCTTAGTTTAAGTGCTTGTTGTGGTCGGGCCCTCCCAGGCGGAGAACCCGACCGTATCTGCTTTTACTTGAGTTCGACAGACTTGCTGCTGCCTCCATTGATGTACCAAAGACCCGTACCTGCAGGAATGGTCACATCAGAAACCCATGTCTTGCCAGTAATGCGGCCCTTGTCGTTCTTGATGAACGACCAATAGCCCCACTTCTCTGTCTTGGAATCGTACGTGCAGGTGATAGGTGCGCCTGCAGTCGGAATCTTAATCTCGTCGCCTGCAGCACCCGCAGACACAACAGCGTTGAGCGCAACCGTCGACTCATTGCCCTTCGGCAGAGGAGCAATCATGTTCCAGCCATTATCGACAGTCACATTGATTGTGTCGCTTTCGGCCACAACGGCGAGTGTAATCGCCTCGTTCGGGTTTACACGCGTCAGCCACGCCGCCTGACCAGCGTACAGCTGAACTTCAGAAGCAGGCTTTTCGTGCGATGTGGCACTTGCCTCGCTGACCTTGTAGGTCGTGGCAGGCGTCCACTCCTTTCCACTGGAGAGCGTCCAAGTATAGTAGCACTTGTCACTGTCGGCCTTGCTGTAGACCTTGAGCACATCACCAGCCGCGCGGTTGCTGAGATCGATCAGTTCTGCTGCCTTGCAGTCGCGAGGAACAGCAACGAGCGTCGTCACAGCTTCGGAAACAACCGGCGTCGCCGTCTGCTCAAGCGAATAGGTCTTTACGGTGCCGTCAGAGGTCGGCTTAGCCGACCATCCAAGAACGGAAGAACCAACCGTGCCGTTGAAGGTATAGCCAAGCGCGGTGTCAAACATAATTTTGTCGCCATTGGCCGCGAGGGTGAAGACGGGCGTTTCAGAAGCCGCGACATTGCCCTCAAGGAGATAGGTGGTGTCCTTCGTGAGAGATGTCACAGTCGTTGCAACATCCTTGGCGACCGTCGCATACTGGAAGCCGGTTACAACGCCACGAGTATGGACCATCTTCTTCGTCGCGTCGGCCTTGTTGCCACCTGCGTCAGTAAGGGAGCCATGGGTCTCAACACCACCACTTCCGACCAACTCTCCAACCGTCTGATCAGCAAGCGCAACCGTAATTGTACCATTGTTCACGCAGTCCTTCAACACGGTCGCATCAGCCGTATAGCCTACAATACCGGCAATGCCAGTAATCTGTTTTGAAGCATTCTCCTCAGCAGTTCTTGCAGAGACAAGCGTACCATTGTTAACGCAACCATCAAACGTGACCGAACCGCCGCCAGACACCTTATACTGGGTAAGCGCGCAGATTCCGCCCAATTTCGTATAGTCGCCGTAGATGGTTGCGTTGTTCGTGCAGCTCGTAATCAGCGTACCACTCACACCACCGCCGCACGCGCGAACGACGATACCGGCCATATTGTGGGTTCCAGGCTTCTCAGTCGAGAGGAAAGCGCCAGCCGCAGTAAGATTTTCGAGCGTCGCACCATTACCGGCATTACCAACGATGGCATAGCCAAACTCCACCGATGTCGCGGCAGTCGAAATGTTCTCGACCGTCAGATTCTTGATTGTACCGCCGTTGACCTGATTGAAGATGCCTCCATAGTTGCGAGCGGTCATCGTGACATTTGAAATCTTGAAGTTGCCGCCATCGTAAGTACCGGCGAAAGGAGTTCCTCCGGTCGGGTTCTCCGCATATGTACCGACACCGGCGAACGCACTAGTGCCAGTCATATCAATGTCGGCGGTCTGGACAAAGCACTTGCCAGAGCAAGTATTGCCTGCATTAACAGCATCCGCGAGGGCCTTGAGGTCGTCAGCATCGGCGATTTCGTAAGGAACCGTCGAGCCGTCCTGATCGGCAGTCGTTGTACGGGGGAAGTACAGTTCATGGGTGGTCGAATTTTGAATGATGCCACCCGGGTAACTTCCCGTAGGATTGTGAACGGTAATCACGCCATTGCCGCCATCCCTTGCCGTAACAGCGTTGGCCATCGTCTCATAGCGCGTGTTGTTATATGTCGCATACGCGGGGGTGACGGTCGCGTCAACGCTCTTCAAGGTGCCGGTGCCGGCAAAGGCGAGGGCGCCGAGCGTGGTATCTGCCGCCAACCCGACCGTAACAGTCTTATTGCCAATCGTAATTTTGGCCGTGGTCGCCGCAGTCGAGCTGTTATCGAGCTCAAACGTGACGGTGACGGGCGTTTCGCTGAGCGTCGGCGTCAAGTCCGTGATAGCCTTCCACTTGTTAACATTAGGATCGGACTCTGCCGAATCCCAGTAATAGTACTTGAGCGTATTGCCGTCCTTCGCGACGGTGAGCGCGGTCTTGGCGTCTTTAAGCGGCTCGAGCGAGCTGTAGTCGCTGGCCGCCGTGAACGCCGCCTGAACCTCCACGACTGTCTTCACCTCGGGCGACGGCTTTGTCGCGGTAGGCGAGAGCGTGATCGCTTCATCGGCATCAATGCTGATGACGTTGTTGGCAACATCTGCGGCCGCAGGCGTTGTCGACCATGATGCGCCAGTCGTTGTTTGTGTAGAGCCGCTGACGGCTACGCTGAACCAATCGGCCGCGTTTGACGCGGCGGCAACTGCGCTTGCTAGCGCGAGAATTAATAGTTTTTTCATTCTGTTAACTCCTTGACGAGTTGTATCATACCATAATTCTCGGCAGAGCGCAAGGGGGAAAATTAAAAAAAGTTTTTGTCACCCGAGGGGGTAAAGGCGGGGCGGGAGGGGCTAGAAGCGCGAGAGGGGCTAGAGGAACTAGAGGAGCAAGAGGGGCTAGAAGCGCGAGAGGGGCTAGAGAGGCGAG
The DNA here is from genome assembly GCA_002395905.1 of Verrucomicrobia bacterium UBA4286. GTDB lineage: Bacteria > Verrucomicrobiota > Kiritimatiellia > RFP12 > UBA1067 > UBA1067. The sequence goes on from DGVK01000132.1 coordinate 40,097, forward strand.
AGGAGTTAGAGGAACTAGAAGCGCTAGCTAGAAAGGCTAGCCTAGAAGTTCTAGAACAACTACCGACGCTAGAGATTCCAGGAAGACTGGACCCTCCAGACGCTCTAGAACGACTAGCGCCGCCAGCGCCTCTAGACACTAAACCTCGCCCCCTGCCGGGGCGCGCTACAAAATACCTGGTATTTTTGATCAAAAATACCTAATACTTTTGATCAAAAATA
>DGVK01000208.1:0-1221 GCA_002395905.1 Verrucomicrobia bacterium UBA4286
TGCCGTCGACGAACGTGACGTCGAAGGTGTTGTGGTTGACCTGGATCTTGCCGTTCTTGGGCGCGGCCCCCTGCGTGGACAGGAAATGGTCCTGGAACGAGATGTCGCGGATGTGCTGGACGGAAGGCAGTGGCATGGGTTCTTCTCCTGGGTCGCGGGACCCGTTGCGTTTGGTGTGACGCCGATTCTACACGAAACCGGGCTCGGATGTTACAAAAAATGCGTACGCCGGGTGAAATCCTACGGCGCGATCACGAGGTTTCCGCCTTGCATTCCGTTCGCGCCTGCCTTCCTTTGCGCTTCCCGCGCCTCGTTTTCCTCGCGCTCCATCTGGATGAGGTCGGCGTGGACTTTGTTGGTCATGTCGCGAATCTCGATGGCGATGTCGTCAAAGCCGTCAAGATCGTCGAGGCTGCCCGTGAAAGCGGGGACGTCCCCTCCCTCCGCGCCGAGAGTGGCATTGACATTGTCGAGCAGGGACAGGATGTCGGAGGACAGTTCGGAAACCGTCCGCTTCATGATGGTGGCCTCGTGCTTCGGCACGCCGGCTTCAACGAGGTCTTCGTTGCTCAAATCGGTGTATATGGCCTGAAGCTGGCCGGCGACGGGCGATTCGAGCGCGCCTTTGATCGAGCGCAGGGCGTCTTGTCCCAGGCGCGCTGCCACGAGTCCGCCGGCGAGCATGCTCATGCCGAGCATCTCTTCTCCGCCCACGTCGCCGTCGAACATCGCGAGGATGCCCGACTTTTTGATGGCCTGCCCCACGGCGGCGTGGTACTGGACGATCGCGGCGTTCATCTTCACGGGGGTGGTGGAGGCGGCGGAGAGTTTCCTGAGTTTGCCGATGTCCGCCGCGTTCACGGCCTTGACGAGGGAGGCGAGCAGGCCCTTGGGAACCGGCTTGCCGCCAAGTCCCGCGAGGCGGGAAAGCCCCATCTTGAACATCGCGGGATTGCCCTTCGTCGCCTCCCTGAGTTCGGCGACGTTTTCCTTGAGCCGCGCGACGCGCGACAGAATGACATCGGCCGGGCGCAGGTTGTTCGCGAAGTTGTAGAGGAGACTGGTGCAGACGTATGTGTCCTTGAGGAGGTTTATGACATCCTTGTCGCCGCCCGTGGCGTGCATCATCGTCTCGATGAGCGGCACGGCGCGCGCCTTGTCGTTTTTGAAAAAGAGATTGTGGGTCCCTCTCGGATTCTGCATGTTCTTCACGGCCTCCTC
>DGVK01000208.1:1348-2446 GCA_002395905.1 Verrucomicrobia bacterium UBA4286
TGCTCACGAATCCGTCGGGCTTGATCGTGGCGCTCCACTCGAAGGAGAACGGCAGCTCCTTGGGGCTGGAGTAGCGTATGGAGATGTCGCCCGTCTCGGCATTCCTGGAGAGCGTGAAATCGACGGCGGCATGCTCGCTCGACTCGATGCCGTAGCCCCTGAGTCCGCCGCGCAGAACGCACAGGCCGGACTGCGACAGCATCATCACGACCGAAGAAGCCTGTTCGCGGTGGGCGGGGCCGCAGAGGGCCTCCGCCTTGTCGGCGACCGTTTCGATCTGGGCGAGCCCCCCGTCCGTGGCGTTGGTCTTGTATGTCGTGCCGTCGGGGAAATTGAAGCGGAAGCCGTAGCCTTTCGGGAGAAGCTGCTTGTTGTCGCCTATGTAGTTGTAGCCGGTGGGACGCTTGAGGTCGCCCACAAGCTGCTCGCGCGCCTCGCGCGTGGTGCCGTCGAACGCTACGAGCGGAAGCGAGCCGGCCGCGACGTACTGCGGCGTCGCCGGCCTCGCGCCGCCCGGCTGCAAGGCGGCGGCGGCCTCTTTGACCGTGCAGCCGGTCTCTTCCATCAGCGGTATGATCGGACCCCCAAGACCGGGATACTTCGACGGGATGCCGCGGTCCTCGTCGCCGTTGATTTCAAGATCCCACTGCTTGAAGAGGTCGTTCACCGCGCCGAGCGTGTTGCGGCGCGCTTCGGGGAAGCAGGTCTTGACGAACGTCGCGGAAGTGAGCGTGCCCGCGGCATGGAGCACGGCAAGTTTGTCGAGATTCTTCATGATGCGGCCGAACACCAGGGAGCGGTCGACCTTTTTGATGAACTCGGGCGGACGCTCGGACTGCGGCATTTTGGCGATGGCGGGGTCGGAGACGAGCGGAAACGCCGCGTCGAAAGCCGCATAGAATGCGGCGCGCTTGACAGGCGGGATGTTGGCGACGGTCTGCGTGTAGGACTCGCCATAGCCGCGGCCGAAGAAGCGCGTCGCGGCGTTGTTCTCCAGCCCGAAGAGTTTCTCGGCGTCCTGCTCCGCAAGGTCGTGCGCTGGGTTGCTGGCAAGTTCCTCGAAGACGAATTTCTCCATGCCGCGCAGAAATTTGGGAG
>DGVK01000208.1:2654-2877 GCA_002395905.1 Verrucomicrobia bacterium UBA4286
CGGCGCTCTGCAGGAACCTGCCGCCGTAGTTCATGAGGCGGTTGGCCGGTGTGCCGGACGACGTGACCTGCTCCAGGGCCTCCGCCTCGGTGCAGCCCGCCGCCTGCGCGTAGAGGCTGGTCGCGGCGGCGAGCTTGGGCAGCTCGCCCTTCGAATATCCCTTGGCGAGCGCCGCCTTCTGGGTGGCGGGGTCGCTGAACTTGGCCCCGGCGATGCCGTCGTC
>DGVK01000021.1 GCA_002395905.1 Verrucomicrobia bacterium UBA4286
GAGCAACCTCTTCATGACGTTCGCCTGGTACTGGCATCTGCGGCTGCAGAAGCCCGGCGAGGCGCGCTGGCCGATGGCCGCGATAATACTCGTGAGCTGGCTGATCGCGCTCGTCGAGTATATGATCGCAGTCCCGGCGAACAGGATAGGCGCCGGCGCGGGTCTGAACGTGGCGCAGCTCAAGATCGTCCAGGAGGTGGTGACCGTCTGCGTGTTCGTTCCGTTCATGATTCTTTTCATGGGCGAGAAGTGGCGGTGGGACTACCTGTGGGCGCTTCTCTGCATGGTGGGCGCGGTCTACTTTGTGAACCGCGCGCGGCTCTAGCCGCGGCCGCATATGGTATAATACAGCCATGCATGCAACCATCTCAGACGTAATCGCAGACACCGCGCAGAACTCCATCGAGGCGGGCGCGAGCCGAATATCGGTCTCGCTCGTCGAGGACGGCCGGACCGTGGCCGTCAAGATCGCCGACAACGGCAAAGGAATGGACGAGGCGACGCGCAGGAGGGCGTTCGACCCGTTCTACACAGAGCCGGGCAAGCATGACAAGCGCAAGGTTGGACTGGGGCTTCCGATCCTGCGGCAGATGTGCGAGGACTGCGGCGGCGCGCTGGAGCTTGTGAGCGAGAAGGGGGTCGGCACGACGCTCAGCTATCATTTCGCGGCGGACAACATCGACCTGCCGCCGATGGGAGACGTCGGGAAAATGGTGCTCACTCTTTTCAACTATCCGGGAGAGTTCGAGCTTGAGTTCACCCATAAAAAGGGCGGCGAGGAATACACGGTGACGCGCAGCGAACTCTCGGAGGCCGTCGGCGGACTGGAGTCTGTCGAGGGGCTGTCGCTCGCGGGCGAATTTCTCAAGAGCCAGGAAGAGGCGCTCGCGTGACGATTCTCGGGATTGACACTTCGCTGCGCTCGACGGGGTTCGGCGTTCTCGTGACGGAAGGCTCGCGCATGCGCGCGGTCGACTACGGCAACATACGCAACGCGCCGAAGCTCCCCCTCACCGCGTGCCTCAGGGCGATCCACACCAAAGTGGAGGAGCTCATAGCTGCGCATTCGCCGGACGTGATGGCGATAGAGTCGGTGATCTACGGAAAGAACGCGGGGACGATGCTTGTGCTCGGCGAGGCGCGCGGCGCCGTTCTCACCGCCGCAGCAGCAGCAGGACTCGCGGCCTACGAGTACGAGCCGCGCGCGATGAAGCGTGCGGTATGCGGGAACGGCCTCGCCGAGAAGGAGCAGATACAGCGCATGGTGAAGGTTCTGCTCAACCTGCAGGAGCTGCCGCAGAACGACGCGGCGGACGCGCTCGGCCTCGCGATATGCCACGCGCATTCGGCAGGGCCGCTCTCCACGGCCGCCCCGATCTGACCTGCCGTCTCGGCGCGGCGCGCGCACGCGGCGGCCAGTTATGGTATAATACACCCAAATGCAGAAGGTCAAGTGCATAAAGGGCGGAGTCTGCTCCGCAAAGGGCTTCAGGGCCGCAGGCGTCGCAGCCGCGATCAAGTATGAAGGTCGCAGCGACGTCGCGCTTTTAGTTGCCGACGAGCCGTGCGCGGCTGCTGCGGTCTTCACGACAAACAAGGTCGCCGCGGCACCTGTCGTCTACGACCGCGCGGTCGTGAGGTGCGGCCGCGTGCAGGCTGTGCTGGCGAATTCCGGCTGCGCGAACGCATGCACGGGCGCGCAGGGATTGAAGGACGCCGAGCTTTCGGCGCTTGTCGCCGCAGGAGAACTCGGTATCGAGCCGCGCCACGTGCTTGTCGCCTCGACGGGCGTAATAGGGCGCCGCCTTCCCATGGACCGTCTCGCGGCGGGCGCGAAGCTTGCCGCGCGTTCGCTCGGGCGCACCGCGGCGCACGGGCTTGCTGTCGCGCAGGCTGTAATGACTACCGACACCCGGCCGAAGGAGGCCTGCGCGACGGTCGTGATAGGAGGGAAGAAGATAACCGTCGGCGGGTGCTCGAAGGGATCCGGCATGATCGAGCCGAACATGGCGACGATGCTCGGCTTTATAACGACCGACGCGGCGATAAGCCCTGCGATGCTGCGGCGCGCGCTTCTTCTGGCGATTGACAAGAGTTTCAACAGGCTTGTCGTAGACGGCGACGAGTCCACGAACGATTCGGTGTTCCTGCTTGCGTCCGGCCGCGCTGGAAATGCGGAGATCGTCCGCGGCGGGGAGGACTTCGGCCTGTTCCGCGCGGCGCTCGAGGCCGTGTGCATTTCGCTCGCGCGGCAGATGGCGAAGGACGGCGAGGGCGCGACCAAGTTCGTGACCGTGACCGTCAAGGGCGCGAAGAGCGCGAAGGACGCGGAACGCGCCGCGCGCGCGGTCGCGAAGTCGCCGCTTGCGAAGACGAGCTGGTTCGGCAAAGACCCCAACTGGGGGCGCGTCCTCGCGGCGGTCGGCTACTCGGGCGCGGCGGCGGACGACACGAAGGCGGAGGTCTTCTACGGCCGGGAGTGGGCGTACCGGCGCGGCCGGATCGCCGACGAGCGGCAGCTCGCGAAGCTCGCCAAGGTCCTGGAAGCGGATGCGTTCACGGTGACGGTCGACCTGCACCTCGGCGCGGGCGAGGCCACCATCTACACGTGCGATTTTTCACTCGATTACGTTCACATCAATGCGGATTACACAACCTGACATGAAAAAGATCGTTTTTGCCGCCGCTCTCCTCGCGGCCGCGCTCGGCGCGGACGCGGAGACGGTCGTCAAGCTGCAGGGCGCGGGCGCGGAGAAGATCCCCGTCTCGGTCGACGTGCAGGGCTCGCCGGCGTTCGCCAGCAGCCTCAAGAAGAACCTGGACCTCTCGGGCTGTTTCCAGATCGCGGCCAAGGGCGCGATCGCCGTCACGGGCACGGTCGGCGCGAGCGTCACCGCCGCAGGACGCGGCAAGACGCTGACGCTGCCGTCGAAGGCGGCGGACGACAAGGCCGCGCGGATGGAGGCGCGCAAGCTCGCCGACAAGATGTGCGAGGCCTACGCGAACCAGAAGGGCTTTGCGCAGGACCGCATCGCGCTCGTCATGAAGAAGGGCGGCGACGTGTCGGAGCTCTGCGCCTGCTATCCCGACGGTGCCGACCTCCAGCAGCTGACGGCCAAGGGGAAGAACATCGTCGGCCCGCGCTGGCGCACGCCGCACGCGCTCTTCTACACCGGCATCTTCGACGCGGGCCCGCAGGTCTTCGAGATCGACGCCGACAGCGGCGCGAACACGCTCAAGTGGAGCTTCAAGGGCCTGTCGACGGGTGCGGCGGTCTCGCCCGACGGCGGCCGCGTCGCGATCATCCTGTCGGTTCACGGCAACCCCGAGCTGTACGTCATCGACATCGCCTCGGGCACGTGGACGCGCCTGACGACGACGTCGTTCGCGAACGAGGGCCAGCCGTGCTGGAGCCCCGACGGGCGCGAGATCGTCTACGTCTCGGACGAGACGCGCCGGCCGATGCTCTACAAGATCGACGTCGCGACGCGCCGGAAGACGCGCCTGACGTCCGCGGGTTCCCAGAACGTCGACCCCGACTGGGGCGAGGACGGGCGGATCG
>DGVK01000105.1:0-177 GCA_002395905.1 Verrucomicrobia bacterium UBA4286
CCCGCGTGTAGGCCGACTCCTCGACTAGTTTCACGGCCTGGCTGATCTCGTTTGACTCCATGAACTCGTCGGGGACTTTCTCGGTGGTCTTGTTTATCTCAGTCAGGAAACGAAGCCACAGCACCGCCATCTTGCGCTCGGCGATGCTTTGCGGCTTGAACTTCGGCAGTTCCACGA
>DGVK01000105.1:251-456 GCA_002395905.1 Verrucomicrobia bacterium UBA4286
CCTCAATCAACTTGTCCGTGTATTTCTCGTGGACGACCTTGTAGTGGTGTATGAACTCCGGCACGTCCTTTTCGAAGACTGCATCTACAAGGTTGAGGGAATAAACTGGACGAAGCAGAGAGAAATCCTCCGCGTGTTCCAACTGATCCACATACACCTTGGCGGAGTTGAAAAGCGCTCTGTCCTTGAAATCGGCAGTCCAGCA
>DGVK01000105.1:514-2000 GCA_002395905.1 Verrucomicrobia bacterium UBA4286
CATCTCGACGATGAACTTGCGCCCGTCCCTGGTCTTGCAGAACACATCGACAATGCTGTTCTTTCCGATGGACGTTCGCGGTACCCGCTCGGGCGACATGTACTCAATATCGGCAATCTCCTCTCCCGCCGGCAGCGGCAAGAGGGAGTTCAAGAGACTGGCAACAAGATTCGGGTGTTCGCCGAACACCTTCTTGAAGGTCAAATCCGCCTTTGGATCGAGATACCTTGCCATTCAACATTTCCCTTGTTCAAGATTGCGCCGATATTCTATCATTTTCTCACCCCGCCGCGCAAGGGGGTATTTTAAAAGCGTGTTTCAACTTGGAGGGACTGGGAAAACGGTTTTAAATATCGTCTGACCTTTTGATAAAAGGAGATTAACCCTGCAATAACGGGAAGTCATCTTCCCTTGCAAGCGGTCTCTTCAAAAGACGCTGCAAGGGAAACGGTTGCGGTCACTTCCGATGAAAGCTCTACTGCGAGGACGCGGCCATCGGCCTCCATGCGAGGCGCGGCGGTCGCGCCCGAGGAGGCAGCGACGGACTTGAGCGCCCATCCTTCGGGGACGGCGAACCGGATCGTCTGGGAGAAACCGCCAACGACATCTACATCCGTGCGGAGAGTCGAGTCCTGCCAGCGCACGTTCCTCAACTCCACCGCGCCCTGCGTAAGGTGGCGGTCGGACGACAGAAACTGCGGCCGCCCGAGATCGCGTTGAAGCGCGACGAGTCTCACGGCGCGCGCCGGGACGCTCATCTCCAGTCGCCCTTCCACGCGGCCGAGGAACGCGCCGGTCCAGAATTCACGTCCGATGAACGCCTGCGCCCCGTCTTCGCCAAGTTCCGCAATGTCCACACCTACTGTTTTCTCCTTGTCATCCCAGTTGAAGAGAGCCACTACATGCCAATCACCGAACGGACGCGCCACGTGCAGATCCCATACAGGCAGACGGCCGAACTGCGGATAGAGTGCACCGGGCCGCGTGGGACACGCGGGAAGCGCCTGCTGGATGAGTCGCACGCGGTCGGGCGCGAGTTCCGCAAGTCTGTCGCCCGCGAAAGTCTGCTGTCCGGGGAGGGCGACGACAGTCGCCTCGACCTGCGCCTGTTCGCGCGCGAGAGCGTCCTGCGAAACAAGCATGCAGTCGGGATCGGACCAGAACACATTGGCGTGGGCGAAGAACTGGTTCACCGTGCATCTCGCCTGAAGAAGAATGTTCTCCCACTTGACCGGCTGGTTCGGATGAACTATGTCGGCACCGGTCCGGCTGGCGTCTGCATACGCCGCCTCCGCGCCGGTGAAATGCCCCTGGCAGGCGAGAAAGACACGGTCGTCGCCGATCCCTTCGCGAAACGCCTTTATGCAAAGCTCGAACGGATTGGGGCAGGCCGGGTCGGCGAAGCGGGCGCGTATTTCCGGCCGCTCATAGAGGTGGGCGCAGTAGCCGTGGTTTCGGCCCGACATGCCGTCGATCTTGAAGAACT
>DGVK01000105.1:2051-2276 GCA_002395905.1 Verrucomicrobia bacterium UBA4286
CGATCTTGAAGAACTCGTAGCCCCACTCATGAGAGGCGACGTCGAAAATATGCTTCAAATGCTCGCGCGCAGCGGGGACGGTTGGGTCAAGAGTGTATTTTCCGTTCCAGCACGAGACAGGTCTGCCGTCGGCGCGGTGCAGGAACCAGTCCTTGTGCTCGGCATAAAAAGCTTCATTGCCTGTGCCAAAAGGCGCCATCCATAGACCGGGCTTGAAGCCGAGTC
>DGVK01000105.1:2336-15138 GCA_002395905.1 Verrucomicrobia bacterium UBA4286
TATATTTCGTCCGCCAGCCACTTCATTCCTTCCGGGAACTGCACGGCATAAGTCTCGAGGTTCATGTTATGGAACTTGGAGACCGGCAGAGAAGAAGAATCATCCTGCCATGACTCTATGTTCCACACCTCCATACCGAACGGCTTGAACCACTTCGCCGCGAAGCGCGCCTCGTCGAGATTCTCCTTTGAACCGGCGGTGTCGAAATACGTGTTCCAGCTCAGCCATCCGGTCGGCGCATGAGGCGAGCGGGCGCGGTCCGGTGCGCGCCAGTAAGGAACCCAGCGCGATTTGTACCAGTCTTTTACGATACGCGCCGTGAACGAGTTTGCGGCAGGATTGTCGATTTGAAGCAACGTTGAAAACAATACCCTTCCTTCCGCCTCTTTTAGCGTCGCGTTCGAGAACTGCAGAGCCTCGTCGACCGAAGGCGAGAAGAGCGCGTCGTCGAGCGACGAGACGGCGAAACCGCTCTTGACCGAAAGCACGCGGCCCGGCACGCCGCCGCGCGGCGCCAGCGCACATGGACAGGCGTCGCCGCGATACCGCACTTCGCCATTGAACGCCAGTGTGCCGCTGTAGGCGAACGCCGTGCGGTGGTAGACGANNCGCAAGCGCTTCGTCCGCAGAAGGAGAGAAGAGCGCATCGTCGTCAAGCGAGACGGCCAGACCGCTCTTGACGGACAGAACGCGGTCGCCCTTCTTCGGCGTGACGGAGCAGGGATACGCATCGTCGCGGTAGCGGACTTCGCCTTGAAACGCGAGCGTCCCCGCGTATGCGAACGCCGTGCGGTGGTAGACGAGCATCGAAACGCCATCGCCCTCCGCCTGAAACGAAATATAGCCGTTCACATTGCCGCGCGTGTCGACGAGCGCGAGCCTCGTGCGCACGCCGTCTCGCGGCGAAACGACGCGCCAGGCCGCCATCGAGCCGTCCCTGCCGACACCTTCGCCTGTGACGCGCGCGGGGCCGGTCATGGAAAATTGCCCTTCTATCTCGGCGTGTCCGTCGGCATGGCGCAGAACAAGCCGTTCATCCTCATCGGAGAACGAAATCCGCCAGCGCCATGCGGTGAACTCCGAATCAGCCCTCGCAGACGCGGCCAAAAGAACCGCACATGACAGCAGTATCGCCTTCATGCGGTCATTATATCAAATTCCGCGGCTCCGGTCACCTGCCGCCGGCGGACGGATTCGCGACATCTCCCAGATCGGAAAGTATTTCGCGCAGCTTCTGCTTCGCGCGGAATATGCGCACCTTCACGAGATTGTCGGTGACACCCGTCTGCCGGGCTATGTCGCTTATCGACATTTCGGCGACCTGAAAGAGCGTGTATGCCTCCCGCAGCACAGGCGGCAGCCTGGCAAACGCCTCCTTGAGCCGCCTGCGCAGATACGCCGCGTCGGACGGCAGCGCGGCCGGGCCGGTCGTGCCGGCGTCTTCATCCTTTATCTCGTCCACGAACGTCATTCGCGAATCGTCGCGCGCGAGGTTCTTGCGCAGGTTGCGGGCGATAGTGAATGCGAGGCCCGATACTGCCCCTTCGTCGTCGCGCAGATCGTCGCGCATCTTCCATATCTTGAGAAACGTGTTCTGGACGAGGTCGCACGCCTCGTGGTAGCTGCTGCCGCTTGAAACGAGCCAGTTGGTCAGTTTCGGAGCGATCGAGTTGTAGTGCGCTTCGATTGTCATATATCCTCCAACGAGACGGCGTCAAGCTCCGCCTCTTCCTTTCTGGCGTCTTGTATGCGCTTGGCCCATTTAAGGACTTCTGCAACAGGCTCGATAAGAGAATCGGGTATGAAATCGTCTATCCTGCCTTCGGCGTACAGCGCGCGGGCCAGCGGGCGGTCCTCCATGACGGGAATCCCCTCCTCCATTGCCGTTTCGCGTATTATGCGCGCCGTCTTTCCTGCACCAAGCGCGCATATCCGCGGCAGCGGCGACTCTTCGGCTTCAAAGCGTATGCCGACGGCAAGATGCGTCGGGTTGGTCACGACCACGTTAGACCGTTTTGCGGCCTTCACAGGGTCGGGGCCGTTCATGATTTCATCGCGGAACTGCCTCTGGGCCTGCTTGATCTCGGCAGAGCCTTCCATCTCCTTGTATTCGCGCTTGACTTCATCCTTGGTCATCATCATCTGCTTGGTGAAGTTGCGCCCCTGGAAGAGGCGGTCCACGATGGCGATCACGATGTAGCCGAATGCGGTGTAGACCGCAAGGCGCTTCAGCATGACCTTCAGGCACGGGAAGATGTCGTCGATCGTGCCGTAGCACATGGTAAGGAGTTCGGGCACGCTGGCCCATATTATCTTGTAGAGCAGATAGCTGAGGAACGAAACCTTGACGACGTTTTTGAGGAACTCGAAAAGATTCTTCATCGAGAATATCTTCTTGGCCCCTTCTACGGGGTTGAGTTTCTCCATCTTTGGTATGATCGGCTCAAAAGTGAAAAGGAAGCCTATCTGCGAAACATTGCCGACGATTCCCACGACCGCCGCGACAAAGACGAATATGAACGAATGCTTGCAGATCATGAGCACGGTGAGCGCCGAGGCCTGGCGCACGGTTCCGTCGACACCGCCGGACATCCCGCCGCCGATGAACTTCAGAAGCGTTTCCATGTCATCCGCAAGCGCAAGCCCCATCCAGGCGAGAACCGCGAAAAGCACTATCAGGATCGCTGTCGAGACTATGTCCTTGGAAGTGCAGACCTGCCCCTTCTCCCGCGCGTCGCGCAGTTTCTTGGGGGTAGGCATCTCTGTCTTCTCGCCGGACGACTCCGCCATAGCGTCAGCCCCCTCCCAGAAGTTTTCTTACAGGGCCGAGGATCGCGTCCTCCCTTGTGTACATGAGCATGTCGAGAATGAACGGGAGATATACGGCGAGCATCGCGACACCGAGGGCGGATTTCACCGGCATCGACAGAAAGAACACGTTGAGCTGCGGCGCGGTACGGTTCACAAGACCAAGGCCGAGCGTCGCCAGAAACATTATTATTATGACCGGCGCCGAGATGACGACCGTCACGCGAAGCATGCCGTCAAGCGAACCGAGAATCTGCACCGGCGCGTCCTTGGCGAACGAAACCCCGCTTGCGAAGACCGGCCATATGAAATAGCTGGAATATATCGCGCCGAGAAAGACAAACACCGCGCCGCACACGAAAAACAGCGTGGAGACGATCTGCGTGAAAAAGATTCCTGTCGTCGAGACCTGCGCCCCGGAAAGCGGCGAATACACCTCGCCCATAGTCGCGCCGCGCTGGTTGTCGATGAAGTTGCCGACGTTCTCGGCGATCCAGAAAGGGACGGCGGCGAAGAAGCCGAGCAGGAATCCGACAAGCGCCTCCTTGAAGGCGACGAGCGAGAACATCCATACGTTCGGCTCGCCCGGCGGCATTGCTGCGTGGATGAAAGGGACGGCAAGACAGGCGAAGGCGAAAACGGCCGCCCGCCTCGCCACGCCGGGAATCATGGAGTCGGTGAGCGCAGGACACACCGCGAACGCGCCGCCGATCCGCGCCATCGCGAGGACCGCCGCCAGCACCCACCTATGGAATTCCACGTATGGCATCAGCGTAGGAGCGCGAAGTGGGTGAAGATGTCCTGAGTGTAGAGAAGCAGGGACGAACCCATCCAGGACGCGCAGGCGAGAAGAGTAAGCGAAATGGCGATAAGCTTAACGGCGAAACCGAGCGTCTGCTCCTGGATCTGGGTAAGAGCCTGCAGAAGCGAAACGAGGATTCCTATGACGGTCGCCACCAGAATGGGAATGAGCGAGAGCCGCAGCACAAGCAAAAGGCATGTCTGCGCATAGTCCAGCAGCTGCGACTGACTCATAGCGCGTATCCTCTTACAAGGCCCTGGATGAGAAGCGTCCACCCGTTGACCATCACGAACAGCAGCAGCTTGAACGGAAGAGAGATGGTCACAGGCGAGACCATCATCATGCCCATCGCCAGCAGGATGTTGGAGACGATTATGTCGATTGCAATGAACGGCAGGTAGACGAGGAAGCCTATCTGGAACGCCTTGGTGAGCTCTGAGACGCAGAACGAGGGCAGCAGTATGCAGAAACCGTCCGGGTCGACCGCGGCGGGAGCCCCGTCCTCCTTGGCCCAGAGGCGCTCTGCCGTGCGGACGAAGAACGCTCTTTCACGGTCGGATGTATGAGCGGCGAGCCAGTTTCGGAACGGTTCGGCCGCGGCGGAGAAATCTTCGGCTTCGATCGTCGAGGAGGAAAGAGCCTTCTCCTGCCCTTGAACGGCAGGCGCCGCCTGCCTCGCGACCTGCGACCGGCGCTGCTCCACACGGGACTGCACCAGCCCCCACGATTCCGACGCGACTGGCGCCATAATATAAAACGTAAGGATCATCGCAAGCGCGTTGATCACCATGTTCGGCGGTATGGACTGAATTCCGAGCGCATTGCGGATGAGCGACATCACAACAACTATCTTGAGATAGCTCGTCGCCACCATCGCCGCAAATGGAAGCAGCGAAAGCCCGACGAACATGACTATGAGCGCGAATGGGTCTGTCTGAAACATGAATCATCCCTCCTTTAGATCGGCAAGCATCGGGCGCATGGCGCGTTTGGCGCGGCAGAGCCTCACCTTGACCAGGTTTTCGCTCGCGCCGGTAAGCGCGGCCGTTTCGCGGATGGTCCGTCCGCCGATTTGATAGAGCGTATACGTCTCGCGAAGAACCTCCGGCAAAGACGCGAGCGCGCCGGCGATGCGGCGGCGAAGGTAAAGAGAATCCGACGCGGCAGTCGCCTTCACACCGTCGGTCGTTCGCCTGTCAAGATCTTCAGGCCGCTCGACGACGGAAACGCGGCTGTCGTCGCGCACGCGGTTCGCCCGCAGGTTGCGGGCGGTTGTGAAAGCGAGGGCGCAAAAGTCGTCTCCCTCCCGCTCTCCGCGTGCGGCGATGCGGACGAAGGCGTCGTGCAGAATGTCACGCGCCGTCGCCTCATCGGTGCCGGTCGATACGAGATATCCGACGATTTTCGGACCGGTCTCGTTGTATGCCGCCTCAAGCGTCATCCGGCGACGGCCTCCTTAAGCTTCTGTATCGTCTCGTCATAGACGGGCCGCTCGTCGAGACCCTGCTTCAGAAAAGCGTTGATCGCGCCGTTCTTGGCGATGGCTTCATCCGCCTCGGGGTCGGATCCCTTCTTGTATTCACCGATCTTCAAAAGCAGTTCCACCTCGGCGTATTTCGCAAGAAGCGTGCGCAGCTTCGCGGCGGCGGCTTTGTGATCCTTCGGGATGATGGCCGTCTGGCAGCGCGAAACGGAGGCGAGGATGTCTATCGCGGGATAGTGGTTCATCTGCGCGAGCTTGCGTGAAAGTATTATGTGACCGTCGAGAATGGAGCGGGTCTCGTCCGCTATAGGCTCGGTCATGTCATCGCCTTCCACGAGAACGGTATAGAGGGCCGTGATGGAACCTTTGGAAGAGTTGCCGGCGCGCTCCATGAGCTTCGGCAGTTCCGAAAAGACGCTAGGCGGGAAGCCTCGTCGCGTGGGAGGCTCGCCCGCGGCGAGGCCTATTTCACGTTGCGCGCGGCCGAAGCGCGTCACGCTGTCCATCAACAGAAGGACCTTCATGCCTCGATCGCGGAACGATTCCGCTATCGAGGTGGCCACATACGCGGCCTTGAGACGCTCCATGGAAGGTCTGTCGGAAGTCGAAATTACGAGAACCGATTTCTTGAGACCCTCCGGTCCGAGATCCTTTTCAATGAATTCGCGCACCTCGCGGCCTCGCTCGCCGATGAGGGCGAGGACCGTCACCTCGGCCTCAGTGTTGCGGATGATAGAGGCGAGAAGCGTCGACTTGCCGCCGCCTGCGGCGGCGAAAATCCCCATACGCTGGCCTTCGCCGCAGGTGAGAAGCCCGTCGATGGCACGGATGCCGAGAGAAATCGGCTTTGAGATGATGGTGCGTTCAAGAGGCGATGGCGGCGGCGCATAGACGGGGTAGTATCCGTCCGGACGGAGAGGCCCCTTCCTGTCGGCGTCCATCGGACGGCCCAGTCCGTCAAGAACACGTCCGAGCAGGTTCATCCCGACAGGCACCATCTGGACGCGCCTCGTGGGAATAACCTCAGTCTCGGCCGATATGCCTATCATGGGGCCGAGCGCCGTGAGAAGCGCGGCGTCTTTCGTGAAACCCACGACCTCCGCCTGAACCTCCAGCCCCTCCCATGGATTGCGCAGTATGCAGACCTCTCCCACTTTCACGCCCGGGACGGAAGCTTTTATTATAGTGCCGACGACCTGGATGACCTTGCCCTTTACATCGATGGGCTGCGCGTCCTCGACGGCGCGGTTCAGCACTTCGGGAATATAGTCGAACACGCCGCTCATCACTCACCTCTTGCCGCGGACGCGGGCGCATGCCCTCCCATGATATGCCTGTCGAGCGAACGCTTGATCGCGGCGAGCTGCGTGTCGACCGAGGCGTCGGCGACGCCGGCCTCAGTCTCGAGAATGCACGCCGCGCCCTTGAGCCGCGGATCCTCCACGACGTCGAACGACTCGACCGTAGGGTATATCTGGCGAAATTCCGCAAGACGGTCTTTCACGACCCCCGTCATCTCGGGCGCAACCTTGAGAGTCACATGACGCTGCGTACGGATCACCGCGCTCATCGTCTTGCGGACGATGTTGACCACCATCTCCCTGTCGCCGATCTCCACTACGCACGTCTTGAGCGCCTTCATGACCACATCGGCCATCTTGCCTTCGACGCTCTCCATGAACTCCACCGACTTGTCGACGAGATCGAGCTTCTGCATGGCGATTTCAAGCTTCCCCTTCTGAAGCCCCTCCTCGTAGCCGCGCTTCTTCTCCTCCTCGAAAGCGGCCTTGGCCTCTTCGCGTATTCTCTCCGCATCGGCTTCGGCCGCGGCGATGATCTCCTCTGCACTGCGGACGGTGGCAACATCCGCAGCCTTTATAACGCGCCTGTCGGAGACGAGCGTGAAATCAGGTTTGTTGATCAGCAGCATAGTGAATGCGCCTCCGGAAATTTAAGTTTTAAAAGACGTGCCAGCGCCGCGTCGAGGACGTCCCTCCCCTGCGGCGGAACCTTTGAAGCGGCGGATTTGAACGGAAAAGTCTTCGGCAGCTTGAGGGCGACTCTTTCTTTGACCTGCGCCGGCGCGTCGCCCAGCAGCGCGAGCAGCAGTTCACAGCCGGCCGCGACCACGCAGTCGACCGCGCTCTTGGACGGCGCGCCGTCCTCGGCCGCGCGGGCCTCGCCGATTTTAGTGAAATAGGCGGTGAAAGCGAGCACGTCAGGATACACCCCGGGAAGAGCCGCCTTGAGCGAGCGCACCGTCGCGCCGTCGGTCACTTTTCTAAGCGACGGTGCGCAGGCCAGTGCTCCAAGCCAGAGGACGATCGACTTTATTACAGCGCCGTCCAGAAGCGCGAGCCTGCTCCAGTCGGATGCAGGGAAATCGTGAAAGAACGGCTCTGCGCCGAGCTGCGACAGAATCCATGCCTTGACACGGGAAGACGGCATAAGACCTTCTGCCGGGACCGCGCCGCCGCCGATCCCTTCAAGCCAGCTCTTGTGGACCTGGGGCGCGAAGTTCCACAGGAAGTCCCTCGCGCGCGGCCACAGAACGCCGTCCGCCACAAGCGCACGGGCCTCGCTCATTTCAATCAGCCGACCCATTGCCGTGAGGCTCCTTTCCTGAACTCAAGATAACGCGCCCAGCGCGACCGTGCCTCTGAACCTCTGCCCAAAAGACGCAGCGCGCGGGTCTCCAGGACTGCCTGCGCATAGGCCAGATGCCGCGGAAACTCGGCCGCGCGCAGGATTTCAACGGCTCGCGCGGGTTCTCCATCCGAAAGCATGATCTCTGCGAGCGCGGCCGCCGCAACGCCGTCCCGAGGACAGTCCTCGCAGAGCGCCTCGCAGACGCTGCGCGCGCGGTCGCGTCGACCATGCCTCATGAACATCCATGCGGCGGTCAGCAGAAACTGTCTCTCGACGCCGTTCATCCTTTACCTTCGCGGAGGCGAATCGCGGAATACCGTCACCATGATCTTCTCGGCCGTAAGGCCCTCGATCGAATTCTTTACGAGTCCTTTTATCGAAGGAATCGCATCTGTGATGTCGGCATCCCACCGCGAGCGTATCGCGACTGCGGCCGACGATGGCAGCGCGTGCCGCGCGAACGGATCGTTCTCCGGCAGGACGATGTGGACTCGGGCGTCGACCACGCCGTCGATCGCCGAAATCGTTTTCGCCAGATCCTGCGCAAGCGCGTCCATGAAGCGTATCCGCTCCTCGCTCGGCGAAGAGATCATGCCTGTCTTCTTGAACACCTCGCCGATTCCCTGATGAGGATTGCGCGGCAGCCCCCGGCGCTCCAGCAGGTTTACCGCCTCGGCGAAACGGGACTCCACGACCGACACGTTCCATGTGCCCTCTTCGCCGGGGGACTTGTGGCATCCTATGCCGGCGTCGATAAGAGCCGCCATGACCAGATTGGCCTGGCGCTCCTCCAGAGACGAGTGCAGTGTAGTCTCTTTGTCGCATCCGGCGAGCAGAAGCGCAATTGCGGCAAGAGCGGTGAATTGAGGCCGTATCATATTCTCCCTCCCGAAATCATTGATTCTTGATCAGCGTCTGAATCGCATTCGATGACTTGTCGGCGACTTTCGTCACGACCTCCTGCTGGAACGCGAGATTCATCACCTCGTATTGCAGCTCCACCATCTGCACAGCCGCGACATTGCCCCTGCCGTTCAGTTCGGCCAGCGCGCGTATGCGATGGATGATCCCCTGGTTGTTCGCACGGGCCGAACGCCATGACGCCGCGACCTCCGACGCGAACGGAACCGGCTCTGCGGCCATCGCCGCCTGGAACCGGTTGACCGCCGACGGATCGGCGACCGCCGTCGCGGCCTGCGTGCCGGCCGTCTGGTTGAACTGCATCGCGTTGGCGCCGGTCGCCCGGATTGCCTCGATCATAATGGGGTCTGTCATTTCATCAAGTCCTTTGCAAGTTGAACCGCCGCAGGATCTGATTCATCCGCAACAGCCTCGGAGAGCGAAACCATCGCCTCGCTCCTCCGGTCCATCCGCAAAAGCGCCATCCCTCTGAACGCCTTGAGCATGGCAGACTGCGGGAAGCGCGGCAGAGCCTCGCGATCGATGAATTCAACCGCGCCCGTAAAGTCCATCATGCTGATGAAAAGGATGGCGTTCGCCACAGCGACGGACGCCTCCTTGGGGCGAAACCGCCCCAGCACGGCGAGTATTTTCGCCGCGGACTGGAAGCGGTTCTGCCCTGTCGCCATCAAAGCGACGTTCAACAAGAGCCGTGCCTCTTCTGCGGTTATGTCAAGCATTACCTGAAGTTGGAGGCGATCGAGTTCAGCGCGTCACCCATGTTCTTGTTGATGTTGGTCATCGTCGTGAGAGCAAGGTTCCACTGCTGCAGGTCGTACTGCAGCTGCTGGAGGTTCGCCTGCACGTCCGGATGCTTCTGGTAGTTTTCAAGCGACTCTTTCAGCTTGTCCTCCATGTGATTCGCCGCGTTGATAAGCGCATTGTAAACCGCGTCGGTATGTATGTTCTCCGCCGCTGTTCCGCTTTCGACGCGATACATATCCGTCGAATACGTCTGCAACGCGGGAACGCCTGTCGCCTGTGGTACTGTTGCTGCCATTTTATTCTCCTTTTTTGGTTTTTGTTGAACGCCGCCTTCCGGCTGCGCTTTCGCGCCTCATCCATCCACGCGGACGGTAAGCCGCAAAATCTTTCTTGCGAGGGTGTTGGCCTCCCTCAACGCCTCCACCTTCGGATAGTCATCCGGTGGCAGACCTTCTTTCAACGCAGATGCGATCCGCCGCTCAAGCGCGGCGAGGACTGCGTCATAGCGAGCCAGGGCCTCGTTCCGCTCAGGCCCGGCCAGATCCTTTTCAATCTGCAGAAGTCTCAGAGGTTCCTTCACGGCTTCCATGTGAACCTTCCTGTTGAATTTGTAAGCGTGACGGAGTCCGCCTCGATCTTGAGAATCACGCTGTCGCCGAAAGCCGCCCCCTCGAGAAGGCGGGCGCCGTTCTTCATCACGAGACAGGGATAGGGCGTCGTCAGGATTCCGCAAACCGGCATTGAAGCCCCGGCCTTCGCCGTCGATTTCGCCACAGCCCGCACGGCGGACGGCGCATACGGCGACTCGGCGGCGGCGGTCTCCTGCACCGCAGCCGGCGAAACGCCCGGATCTATCACAACGCCCGACACGTCGACATGTCTGAGTTTCGGCATGTCCGCATTTAGAGCATCGACAACGCGCTTGAGCCAGAACGGCGAATTCGAAGCCCCGGCAAGCGCCACAACCCTGTTGGTCGCGGCCACGACCTTCAACGCCCCCTCGGTTAGAGTGAAAAGCGCGTCTTCCGCCGCCGTGTGCAGAGATTCGTCGTCTGTGAGATCAAGTTCAACCCCAGGCTGGGCATCATACGCCTCGGCTGTCGCGGACAGGCGCTCGCGGCGGGTCCTCAGATTGCCGTACAACCTGTCATCACCGTCGTTTTTCTCTAAAGTCAAACCGTATTTCGCCGCTATATCGGAAAGATCGACGGCACGGACGGTCGCCGCCGCCGCATCGGACGACGCCATCTTACCGACGATGAAGCTCCATCCCCTGGCGGCGTACGGCCGGGCCTTTTCCACATACGGGCTTGCCTTGTCGCGGAAGAACCAGCCCAGCACGGCCAAAGCGATCAGCACGAGAACGATTGCGGCAAAGCAGCCGAGGCATCCGCCGCGACGTTTGTTTCCGCTCGGCGCGGCGGCCTGCGTTTCTGCTTCGCCGCGGCGCACGTCGTCCTCGCCTGCCGCGGATTCCGCCGCCTTCCCGTCGCAGTCCGGCAGGTCGCGCCCCTTGGCCTCGGCCTGCGGCCAGACGAGATCACCCCACGGCGAATCTGCAGGACCGACAGCCAGCGACGTCGCGCCGAAAGTCTTCACCTGCAGAGGCTCCAGAGGCTCGCCGCCGACAGTCACGCCGTCGGCGCCGGCTGCGATGGTAACAGGCTCTTCCGGGAGAGTCGTATCTGCAAGCACTATGTCACACGAGTCATTCTTGCCGAAAGTGACAGCGACGCCTTCCACGAGCGCTATCTCTGCGCCCTTGTTGGGTCCTTCTACTATCTTGAGCAGGAAATTCACAGTTTAAGTCTCCCCAGCGGCTGTATGTTTATCTCTGCGCTTAACTCCTGGAAAGAAAGGACCGGCAGTTCGTAGTAGTCCTTCTCTATCATCTTGCGGAAGTAGCGGCGGATGTCCACCGAAACGATGACAACCGGCTTCTGCGGAATCTTTGCGAGGTCGCCGATGGTGCGCTTCACAACGGCAAGGATTGAACGCACCGTCGCAGGATCCATCGCCAGGTAGCTGCCGCCGGACGTCTGACGCACCGACTTCCGAATCTTCTCTTCGAGCGACGGGTCGAGCAGGTACGCCGCCACTATGTTCTGCCCGCCGGAGAACTTGTAGGAAATATAGCGCGACAGGGCCGCGCGAACATACTCCACAAGAAGGACGGAATCCTTCTCCTTCTGGCCCCATTCGATAAGCGTCTGCGTTATGCGCTTGAGGTCGCGGATCGAAATCCCCTCCTGCACAAGGCGCTGAAGGACATCGGTGATCTTCTGAAGCGGCAGCACGCGCTGAACCTCCTTCACAAGTTCGGGAGCCTCCTTCTCCATGTGATCGAAAAGGATGCGGGTCTCCTGCAGCGAAAGGAATTCGTGCGAGTAGCGCCTGAGCACGCTTGAGAGGTGGTATGTAAGAACGCCGCCGTTGTCGAGCGAGCGTATCCCGCTCTCGTCAAGACGAGGCTTGTCCTCCTCCTTGACCCAGCATGTCTCGTGGCCGGCGAGGAACGCCTTGCCCGTCTCATACGAAATTCCCGTCGCGGCGAGATTCTCCGGCTCTTCGAGAGCGAACACGAACCCTTTGCGCAGAGCGCCCTCGGAGACCGGGACTTCGTTGACCAGAAGGCGGTATCTGCCGTCGTGGAGCGACGGGTTGAGCGAAAGATTGATGCCTGGGAAAGGCACGCCGAGGTCGTGATACAAAGCGCGCCGCACCGCCATTATCTGGTCGTTCAACGCTTCATATGAAAGCGCGCCGCGTATATCCGCGTCGATGTCGACCGTAAGAGGCGTGACCATCGAGAAGTCGTCGCCGTCCTTCTTCTTCGGGCGCGGCGCACTGCCTTCGGACGGCGCGGCCGCCGCCAGAGGATCCTCGGCCTGCGCAGCACGCGCGGCGGCGAGCTTCGCCTTGGCTTTAAGGCTCCAGCCGACAAGCGCGACGAACGCCGCAAGCCCGAATATCTGGATTTTCGGGAAGCCGGGGATGAGACCGATGGCGACGAGCATCACCGCGCCGAGCATGATCGCCTTGGGCTGGGCGAAGAACTGGTCGATGATGTCCTGGCCGAGCGGCTTGTTGTCGACATCTCCCACGCGCGTCACGATCACGCCTGAAGTTATCGAAACGAGAAGCGCGGGGATCTGCGAAACCAGTCCGTCGCCGATCGTGAGAATACCGTACTTAGTGACGGCCCAGCTCACCTCCTTGCCGTTCATGAACACGCCGACGCAGATGCCGCCGACGATGTTTATCGCGGTCATGATGAGCCCCGCGATCGCGTCGCCCTTGACGAACTTCATCGCGCCGTCCATCGCGCCGTAGAGCTGGCTTTCCTTGGCGAGTTCCGTGCGGCGCTGCTTGGCCGTCTCCTGGTCGATCGCGCC
>DGVK01000105.1:15229-21384 GCA_002395905.1 Verrucomicrobia bacterium UBA4286
TCTGCTTGCCGGGCATCGCGTCGAGAGTGAAGCGCGCCGCGACCTCCGAGACGCGTTCCGCGCCCTTGGCGATAACGACGAACTGCACGATGGTTATGATAAGGAAGATGACGGCGCCTACGATGAAGTTGCCGCCCACGACGAAGTTGCCGAACGTGTAGATGATTTCACCGGCGTCGGCCTTGAGCAGGATGAGCCTGGTCGTCGTGACGTTCAGCGCAAGCCGGAAGAGCGTCGTGAAAAGCAGCATCGACGGGAATGTGGAGAACGCGAGAGCCCGCGGCAGATAAAGCGAAAGCATGAGCATCACCGTGGAGATGGTGATGTTTATTGCTATCAGGAGGTCCACCATCGGCGTCGGCAGCGGTATTATGAGAAGCCCGATGATGCATACCACAAGGAAGGCGAGCACAAGGTCGCCGAAACGGGAGAAAACATTGGAGATGTTGGTAAGTTTCATCGTCTTCACGTCTCCAGCAACGCCATTCTGTAATGCTCGAACAGATCGGTGTCTGCAAGCAGACCCTCGATTTCCCGCGCGGCACGGTCGGCGGCGGAAGTCCTTCTTTCCCTGAGAGTGAGAACCGTACGCCTCGCCGCGTCGGCGAATCCCCCTGACGTGCGCAGCGACGGCGGATTGCCCGCCACCAGCGCGCGCATTATGTCGCCATCCACACCCCGGTCGGACGGGAACAGCTCGTCCACCGCCTGCGAAACAGTGGTGGCGCCCGGCAGAAGCGACTTCTGCGCCTCGCCCGCGCCAGGCGAGGAGATCACATCGGCGAATCCTGCGCTGCCGATTCCGACATCAAAGCGCAACGGCTCGGTCGTCCTTGAAACGTTAAGGCTCATTGCGCACCTCCAAACTCGCCGGCCAGCCGCCACAGCACGCCAAACACCCCGCTCATCTGCGGCAAGGTCACGTCCCGTTCGGCAAGTCTCACCGCAAGAATCCCTTCTTGCGTCCGCGGCAGCACCGCCGCGCGGACGGCGAACCCGTGCCGCGCATCGGGATGCGAACATGAAAGAAGCCTCTTCACGTCGCCGCAGCGGAACGTTACGGACATCACAAGCTCTGCGCCCGTGTATTCCAGGCGGAGCGAAGCGCCGGTCTCGAAGCGCAGCGCCGCAGCGCCGCGCCCGCCGAGAGAGAGGCTTTCAAGCCCCGCCCCGCGGCCGAAATCGGCTATAACCGCGTCCATCCATGCAGGCGCTGTCATGCGGCACCTCCTTCGGCCTCGTCGTTCTCCTGCGAGATCAAATCGTCCAGATGATCCTGCGCCGCGTCCACCAGACGCTGGCGGTCGCCTTCGCGCGCGAAAAGACGCGGCGACAGCTTTCGGAAGAGCGCCGTGAGTTCGCGGGCGAAATCCATGCGCGCCAGAAGCGCTTTGATGCCGCAATCGCCTATGAGATTCGCGATCGCAGGCGAGGCGACAAACGCCTGCTCGGTGAGATCCAGCACGCGCTCGGCCATCCCTTCGCCGTCAAGAAGGCACGTCTCCCCGAACTGTTTCCCCATGCGCCGCCCGAGCGCGACAAGCGCGTCAAGGACGGTCTGGAGAACCTGCACGCACTGCAGATCGGTGAGAATCCGCCCAAGAGCGGCCGCTTCGAGCGACGGGACGGACGACTTAAGGTCGGCGCCGCAGCCCGCTATCAGAAAATCGATGGCGTCCTTCAGCCCGGCAGGGCCGCGCGCCGCCAGAAGCGAGCGGAAACAGTCCTGCGGTTTGGTGAAGCCCACCACTTCGCTGCGGTACATGTCGCGCAGCTCGCGCATTTCCTCCGGCGACGTCGCCCGCGCGTTCACTTCCTCGGCCAGATTTATGCCCGCCTTGATCTCGGCGCCCTTCTCGGCCATCAACATGGTCTTGGCCTGACGCACCAGATCGCGAAGCTCGTTTTCGCCGGCGCCCAGCATCTGCTCCAGCAGGTCGAGCATGGCGAACTGGTGGCTGGGGTCGGTGGATTCGCGCGAGAGATCGCGGACGAGCCCGTCCGCCCCGGAAAGCATCCCCGACCGTTGAAGCTGGCGCAGCGTCTGGATGAACTTGTCCAGCCGCTCACGGCCGGGCATGTCGGGCATCATCGACTGCCACGCCTCCAGCGCACGGACGAACGCCGCGCGCATGCCCTGCATCGGCCCCATTCGCCTGTCGGCGAGCTTCTTCGCCGTCTTTTCCTCGAACTGGAACGAAAGCTCTTCCATTGAATCCATCAATTCGGCCATCGGGTCGCTCTCGACCACGAACGCGGTGCCCATCAACTCGCCCCTGGCGGGCGCCGCCGCGACAGGCTGTTCGCGCGCAAGGCTCTGCGCCATCTGCGCAGCCTCGGCGCCGGCCGCATATGTCTGCCGGAGAATCTGTGCCGCGTCGAACGCCATCAGAAGATCCTCCCCTGGAATTGACCGCATCCTCGGTTCGCCGAACGCGACGCCCCTTCCATCCACACGACCGACGGCCCGTAGAATGTGAAGAACAGTTCACGCGGTCCGCGCGGCAGAAGAATATCAAGAACCGACAGTCTGGGGCAGAACCCGGTCGGCGGCCTGCCTGTCCACGCGACTACGGCCTCCGGCCTTACAGACAGTGTTTCGCCATCCGCCAGCACTATGCGCGCCGTGCGCGACGCCGTGGCCATCACGACCCACGCCTGGCCGTCCCCGCCGGGCAGCCGGAATTCCGTCGCGCAAAGCGCACTGCGCGTACTCATCGGCACGGCTTTCACCAGCTGCGCGTCCTTGCGCGCGGCGGCAGGCGCGACAAGCACCTTGCCGGCGACCGCGAAGACGGGCGCGGCGCACGGTATGTGAGTGAGGAACGGACGCGACGAATCGGCGCATCTGGCCGCGCCTGTCGTCTCGACCAGATCGAGAACCGCCCTGTCGCGCACGCACCATCCGCTGCGACGGCGGCGGACGGCCCTGCCGAAGAAAGCCGCCGGCTGGCTGCGGCCCATGAGCCACAGTCCGGCACCGACTTCGGCGAAACCGCCTTCGATTCTAGCCGCCTCTTCGATCATTCGCCGTCTGTCTTCTTCCCTTCTTCTTCAAGCTTGGCCTTCTCGGCCGATTCTTCGGCCTTCCATTCGCGAATCGCCTCCAAAAGCTTGCGCTTGCGGCGCTGCCTGTCGATCTGCCGCATCTCCCTGCCGTGGTCGATTTCGGCTTTGCGGCGCTCTATTGTGTCGTCGGCCTTCTCGTCGCGGCGCTCTGCATTGTCCTTGCGCTCCAGATCGCGCCTTTCGCGTTCCTTGTCGCTCGCGTCGGCGTCGTCCTGCATCTTCTCGGCCTCGACGATGTCCCTCAGCCGCATCGCCTGTATGCGCGCGACCATCTCCTGGTCGAGATCGACTATGTGGGGCGTGAGCACGAACATGCGCTGCACGGTCTCTTTGCGGGTCGACGCGCCGCCGAAAATCCATCCTATGAGAGGAAGGTCCCGCAAATACGGAATCCCCCACCCGGCTGTTTCGTCTATATCGCGCAGATACCCGGCGAGCATTATCGACTCGTCTTCGAAAACCGCCGTCTGCGTCTGCAGCGTGGACGAGCGGGACATGGGCATCGCATCCACGGTTATGGACTCGAACCCGCCGTCGTCCAGTTCAAGCGAAAGCCACACCTGGTTCGGGATGTTGGTCGAAATCGACGGCAGTATCCTCGGCTTGACCTGAAGCTTCGTCCCGGCCGACACCTCCTCCAGCGCCGCCACCTCGGTGCCGACGACCTTCGCATGGTAGGTCTGCTTGTCGGTCATCTCCGCAGCGAGGTTGTTCACGGTGAGAAGCGAGGTGCGGGAGATGGACCGCGCCCTGCCCTTGTCGCGAAGCGCCGTGAGAGACGCGGCGAGGCTGTATGACGAATGTATGTGGGTGAGCGCCCCCGCCAGCCCTTTGCCCGCAACGTTGCCGGGCGAGAACAGGTTGGCCGCGTTCTGCCCCGCGCCTATGTCGGAGTGGCCGTGTCTCGTGGAACCCGCGAGCGAAAGCTGCCAGTCGAGCGCGTCCTTGCGCGACAGCTCGACGACTGTTATGTCGATCTCCACGAGCTTCTGCGGCACGTCAAGCTCCTTTATCAGATTCCCGTACATCTCCATGCGCGAAGAGACGTCGCGCACGACGACGGCGTTCAACCGGTTTTCGGCGCGGATCATCGGGCGGATCATCGAGCTCTGCTGCCACTCCAGCGATGAAATGGCGTTCGTCGACCCTGCCTCGCGCGTCTTGGCCGTCGAAGAACCGTTCATTATGTCTTCGAGAAGCGTCGCGACGCCGCGTATGGTAAGAGCGGATTCTGGACTGCTCACGTTAAAGTTGACATCGTCCGCCCAGGTGTACCTGAGCGGGAATATCCGCGCCTCGATCTCGGTGTAGGTGCGCTTCTCCCTGAGCCTGTCGGCCTTTGCGATCATCTCCGAAACGAGCGACACGTAGCGCGGCGGACCGGAGACCATCACGAGTTCGTCGCCTGAAGTGGTTTTGAGCGGGAAACGCTGGTCCTCGACGCCGAGTTCGGCGAGCATGGTCCTTACCTCGCCCGCCTTCATGTACTGCAGGTCGACCAGTATCGTCGAAATCTCGCCTGAGCCGTAGATGTAGAGCGCGGCGCCGTCGTAATACCACATGAGATTGTGGGTCGTGGCGATCTTGTCGAGGAACTCCGCCGGCGCGACATCCTTGAAATCGCCGGAGAACACGCCGCCCACAGACGGCGACATGACGACCGAAAGCCCTTCTGCGACGGCGAACGTGTCAAGCGCCGTCCTGAGATCCATGTCGCGCGCGACAAGCGTGTACGCCGGAAGCCTCCACGGTATAGTCACCGCCAGAACGGGCCGCGCGGACAGCATGGCGAAACCGGCGACAGCCGCAAAAAGCGCAGAACGCAAAACCTTCGCGCCGGTCGCCCCCAGTCTCATGTACAGATGATTCATTTCCATCGCAAAGTCCTCATGGTCTTATCATCAACAGTTCATCCTCCGCGGTTCCCGGCGCATCGCCGCCACGCAACGCATCCACCCTGGCCCGCCACCAGTCGCAGGAGTCGAGAAACGACTCGAAAAACCTCCGAAGTTCGCCCGAACCGGCGTCGGCGGGAGCTTCCTGCCAAAGGAAGGCGCCGCCGTCGCTCTGCCACGAGAGGACGGCATCCTCTTTCAATATGCGGCCGGCGGCATACCCCGCCAGGACCGGCAGAATCGAAGTGTCGGCGGAGAGCGGGAGCCTGAGCACAAGACGGCCGTCCCGCTCTTCGGCATAGACCTCGGCCCCGTCCACGCTGAGCACGGACGAAACAGAGCCGTCGGACACCTTTCCGGGGTATCCTACAGCCGCCACAAGTCTCGCTATCGCCGTGTTCACCTTCGCTTCCTGCCCGCCCCTCCTTCTACAAGTTGTTCACATTTCCGATCATCGTCGTGTTCAGGCTCTTGAGCACGTTCGAGATCATGTCGTACGCCTGGTCGCGCTTGTTCGTGAGCGACTGCAGCTCTATCATCTTCTGCTGGCTGAACGTGTTCTTCTCGTCCATCTTCGATTCGAGCTGCGTGATGAAGTCGTCGTACATGATGTCGTCCGAGTCGGGATTGCCCGAGACGCGGACGTAGCTGATGCCGTTGGCGATGACGCCCATGTCCACCAATGCGGTTTTGTACGTGTCCCCCGGGTATGCGGCATTGTCGCTGGAAACCTTGTAGTTGTTCAGGGAACGGGCGGAAGTCCCCGCCTCCTTGAGCTCGTCCGGCCATTTCAGCACTTCGGTTTCGATTTCGGTCAACGCTTTCAGTTGGGCGGAAGTCGTGTTCATCTCCTCCATGAGCGCGATGATGTCCGTCTCGAGCTTGGACGCGCGGTTGAGGCAGATTGCCATCACGAGCTGCCCGATAGAAAGCTGCCTGAGCGACCCATCGGCGTTCTCCACGCCTTCGACAGTGTAGAAGTTCGCCGTGAGGTACCGCCCCGTCTCGGGATTGACCATGGACAGGTCGAATGTGTCTATTCCGATTGCCATTTCAGTTCCTCCTTAGAAATTCGCGGCGTTGCCTTCCTGCGAGTTGCCGAGCGCGTTGACGATGTTGGACGAGGTGGAGTAAGCGACATCGCGGCGGTTCACCATCGTCTGCAAGTCGACGACGTCGCGCTGCTGCTGC
>DGVK01000165.1 GCA_002395905.1 Verrucomicrobia bacterium UBA4286
TTGCGTCGAAGTCTATTCCGAAAAGCTTTCCAAGAGCTTCCCTCAGGCGCTTGGCCTCCGCATGCGCCTTCACCTGCTCCTCCTGCGAGACAAGTCCCGCTATTGACGAGGAGGCGACCGACACGGGCTCCTTTGCGCGCGGGGTAAACGAGGTGACATTTACATGCACGCTGCATCTACGCTTCCTGTCAACCATTCCCGATATGGAATATCCAACGACTACGCCTTCCCTTTCTCCGGAGCCGTTGATGTGGCTGAAGCTGGTAGAGACCCTCTGATGGCTTTTCGAATCGCCCTTTGTCATCTGTTCGATGCGCTTGTCGATCTCTTCTTCGGAAAGCTCACCGTCGTACTTGCTCGCCTCCATCTTCACGCCGAACCGCTTGGAGATGTCGTCCGCGATCTCCTTCATGACTTTCCGGCATTCTTCAACCGTCAACGTGCCGCCGATGCCATACTTTTTCTCCCCTATGTCGAAACGGAAGGAATCAAGCCGACGCTCCTCGCCCTTGAAACCGAGACTCACGGATTTCACACCGCGGTAAGGCGTGGACAGACGGACGGATCCGTACGCGCTCCAGTTCGTCGTCGTCACCTTTGTCTCAGGATCATACCAGGCGCTTGTATTGGATCGCACGGACTTGCCGAGCCGAACCGCGTAGTTCGTGGACCCAAGCGTCAGGTCAAACGGAGAGTCGACGGTGAAGGCAGGTTCATCCGCGGCGGATGCAGAAACTCCGGCGCAAAGCGACATGCCGAGCGAAACGACGCAAACCAACATAATGCAGTTCTTCATTTCAACGATCTCCCTTCCGTCCGGACTTGTCGCTGCGCTTCTTCGTCTGCGCCAGTATGGGCGACTGGGCTATTTCCACCACTACCGCGCCGCGCAGTGCGACTTCGTACTTCCCGCTCCGTTTCACGTATGACGGCTGCGCGTACTTGATCCCGATGCTGATGTCGCCGACTCCGCCCTTGAAGAAATCGCCGGTGCG
Source organism: Verrucomicrobia bacterium UBA4286 (assembly GCA_002395905.1). GTDB lineage: Bacteria > Verrucomicrobiota > Kiritimatiellia > RFP12 > UBA1067 > UBA1067. The sequence continues at coordinate 996 of DGVK01000165.1, forward strand.
TCCGAGCCGAAGCATAGCCCTGATGTCGCCGAACGCAGGCGGCTCCGCATCCTGCGGATCATTCTCCTCAGCCATTTCAGCGTCGATCTCGTATTCAGGAATCTTATCGCCAAATTCACTTTCGAGCGCATCAAGTACCTTCTGCGACTCAGCCTTCAGCTCCTCCTCTCCGACATAGTCGTCAAATGCGTGGCGGATCGCGAACGTCGCCATCGGGATGAACAGCATGCGGACTCCCATGTCAGCCCTGCGCTCGGTGCATCCGGCAAAGGGCCTCTCGAGCGGGAACCATTCGGCCTTCGCCGGAGTGTTTGTAAGCGTGAGCAGAGCGGCGGACATGTCGTTTGTGGAGGACGGCGCGTCGAGGTCTACGCCGAACACGCGCTTGATCGTCGCGCGCAATGCGTCCGCCTCCCTGTGCGCCTTCTCCTGCTCGGGCGTGCGCAGCGAAAGATCAACGGCATGCGGCTTGTTCGTGTAGACCGGGATCTGCCCGTCGTCGCGGGAGGAGTGAATGGAAGGCACAGGCAAATCTCGCGGACGTTCAATGCTGAGGCTTATCCAGCACTTCTTGTTTTCATGCATCATCGCCGAAAGACGGTATTCCACATCTCCGAATCTGTTCGTTACGGTCACTCTTGCATTCCAGAAGCCGACGGAGACCGAGCTGCCAGCCTTTTCACGCGCCACACATTCCTCTATGCTCTCTCTCGCTTCCTCTTCTGTAGTGTCATCGTTCGTATCAATCTCCTCGCCGAGGCGTCTGGACATGTCCGCGGCGATTTCATCGAACAACTTGCGGCACTCGTCGAACGTCAGTACGCCGACATAACTCTTGCCGTCCTTGCCGGACGAAAAATGATGCACGCTCGAAAGAGTCTTGTCCTCGCCCTTGAACGAGAGCCATGCATTCCTGGCGCCGAAGTACGGCTGGGCAAAACGCGCTTCGCCGGAATGGTACCAGTTCGTGACCATGGTGCCAGTGTCGGAGTCCCTGCGAACGTCTGCATGCGACATGATGCCGTCGCCGAGCGCCTTCGCATACTCGGGCGATCCAATCTCAAGGTCGAAAGGTGAATCGACGACGATCTTGCCGTCCTCTATGCGAAATCCATCGCCTTTCGCCGCGCATGCGCACAGCGCGCCGACGATGCACGCGGACAGAATCTCTCTTCTAAATTTTTTCATGCGCAACATTATACCAAATCCGCGGCAGATGCGCCGCGGTCTCGATGGGGCAGATGTTCCTCACCTAAATTCCGCATTGCAGAAACATTGCGACATGCGGTCGACTTCGCTTCTGCGGATATTCAGCTTCTGTGATATCTGCGCAGAAGCCGTGCGTCCTGGATGTCGCGCCCCTGCTGGTCGGCGGCTGCAACCTGCGCCATGTCGCCCTGCATACCTCGCCCCGAAATGCAACTATAACAGCACATTTCTTCCCCTCGGTGGGGACAGACCCCATTTTCGTTATTGTTTTCGACAGGATTTACAGGATTAACAGGA
>DGVK01000079.1 GCA_002395905.1 Verrucomicrobia bacterium UBA4286
CGTGGAACTTGAGGTCGAGAAACACTTTCTTTCCCAGGTCCTTGACCGCCTTCACCACGTCGGGCCCTTCGGCGGTGAACAGTTCGAGTCCTATCTTGTAGAACCCTACGCCGTCGCCTATCTGCCGGATTTTCCCGACCGCCTCTTCACGCGTCTGCACATCAAGCGCCACTATCAGCTCTGCCATTTTCTGCTCCTTCGTTTGTCGTCTTGTCTTTTGTCCTGTAAATGTCTTCGATCATGCCGCGCACATATTTCACGCCTCCGGCGAGGTCGCGGAACACGCCGTCGAGCTGCGCCTCGTAGCAGGCTTTCAAAATGCCGCCGAACGTTTCGCCGGGGTTCAGCCCGAGCGCGATGAGGTCGCGCCCGCGCACGATCGGCGCCGGCGCGGAATCCGCCACTTCCATGCGCGCGGCCTCCGCCGCGAGCCATTCGAGCGCGGCAGGGTCGCGCGGGAACGGCGGACGCCCTTCGTCGTCGGCCGCCGCCACGCGTATGAGCCTGTCGATGCGAACGACCTCCGCCGCGAGGCGGCGTATCGCGCTTTCGCCGGCGTGGCTCTTCCACAGCGCGAAAGGCCGCATGTGGCACCTCACGAGCGGCGGGACCTCCTTCAGGAGGCGCTCTTCGTTCGTGAGCCTGCGAAGGAACGAGCGCGCCGGCGCGACACCCTTCTCGTCGTGGCCGAGCGAGCGCAGCCGCCGCGCGCGCCTGTCGTAGCGCGTCGTCGCCGGCTTGCCGAAATCATGGCACAGGACCGCGAGCCCGACGACAAGATCGTCCTCGCCCGTGCGCCGCCGCGCGAAGGCGTCGAGACAGCAGAGGGTGTGGTTCCACACGTCGCCCTCGGGATGCCACTCTGGATCCTGGCGGCAGCCTATGAGAGCGTTCAACTCCGGATAGTAGCGCGTCCAGCCGACGGCCCGCAGGAACTCAAGCCCGGCAGAAATCCTTTCTCCCTTCGTGAGCAGCTTCGCCCATTCCTCGAAGAGACGTTCGCGCGGCAGGCCCTCGGGCGTCATCGTGCGGCACACCGCGACGGTCTCCGGCGCGGGCGTGAGATCGAACCTGGCGACGAACTGCATCCCGCGCAGTACGCGGAGGGGGTCTTCGCGGAAATGGTCCGACACGTGCCGCAGTGTCCGCGAGGCGAGATCGGCACATCCGCCCCACGGGTCGATGACCTCGTCCGTAAGCGGGTCGCGGTATATCGCGTTTATCGTGAAGTCGCGCCGCGCCGCGGCCTCTTTCACCGTGAGAGATGGATCATACTCCACGCCGAACGCCTTGTGGCCGAGGCCGAGTTTCGTCTCGCGGCGCGGGATGGCGACGTCGATATCGTGACCGTGCAGCTTTATGACGCCGAACGACGCGCCGACGAGATCCAGGCGGAACGTCCCGGAGAGCGCGTCCTTAAGACGGTCCGGCGCGACGCCGTAGACCTCAAGGTCGAAATCTTCAGTCTCCGCGCCGAGCATGGCGTCGCGCACGCACCCGCCGACGAGCAGGGCGCGGCCGCCGAGCGACTTCGCGATACGCGCGACCTCGCGCACGCACTTCATGTCGTCGATGGTGGCAGCCGCCATGAAGCCAGCCTCCTAAGCGCGTCTGCGCAGAACAGCCATCGTCTCGAAGCGGGCCGTGCGCGGGAACATGTCAACCCAGCGCACGGACTCCAGCGCGTAGCCGCGGCATATCGCGCGAAGATCCCTCACGAGCGTCGCCGGGTCGCAGCTTACATAGATGAGCCGCGGGGCGTGCGACGCGGCGAGCCATTCGGGAACGCGCCGCTCAAGCCCGCCGCGCGGAGGATCCAATACAACCGTCGAGCGCGCGCCGATCTTGATGCGCTTGATGCTGCGCCCGACCTCCTCGGCGAAGAAGAGCCCCTGCGCACCGAGCGCGGCGGCGTTGCGCTTCGCGAAATCAATCGCCTCGCGGCCCGACTCCACGCCTACGAGACGCGCGTCCCCGCGCTTCGCGGCCAGCGCGCAGCTTATACCGAAAACTCCGACGCCGCAATAGAGGTCGAGCAGGTTCGGCGCGGCATCGACGCCGTCAAGATACTCGTCCACGACCGCCTTCACCAGGCTCTCGCCGGCCGCGGGGTTGACCTGGTAAAAGCCGCCCGCAGGAACTTCGAACACTCTGCCGCAGGTCGTCTCCTTGAGCACGAGGCCCTTCGGCGCGTCGCCTATCCACCACTGGACGCCGCTGCGCGGGGTCCAGCGGACGGTCACGTTCCCCTTTCGCGCCGTATCGCGGCGTACGCTCTCCGCCCCCTGCGTGAGAAGCGTCATGACGTGGCGCCTTATCTCGGGAAGTCTGGCGTTGATCTCCGGCCGGACGAGAGGGTCGGCGGCGATGTCGACTATGTTGTGGCCCGGCTCCTCGCGGTAGCCGAGCGCCCATGCGCCGCCCTGTTTCGCAAAATGGTAGACCGCTTTGTTGCGGTAGTTTAGCGGCTCCCCCGGGCAGTCGATGCGCGAGAAGCGGGCGGGTGAAAGACGCGCGCGCTCCAGCGCCTCCTTGAGCTGGGCCTCCTTCGCGTCCATCTCGGCGCTGTAGGAGAGGTTGGCGTAAACCATGCCGGGAATCGGGGCGGGGCCTGTCCCCGTGCGGTCGGGGCTGGACTCGACCACTTCGACGAGACGCGCCTTCACGAAGGTGCTGCGCTCGTCGACGATCTCGGCCTTGACGCTCTCGCCGGCGAAAGCGCCCGACACGAAAACAACGCGACCGTCGCCGAGCCTTCCGATCCCGTCGCCACCGTAAACGCTCTTCGCGATATAGACGGTCGAGGTCATCGATGTGCCGTTACTGCGCCCATATCTTCTCAAGCGCGTAGTAGGCGCGCGCCTCGGGAGAAAAGACATGTACGACGACGTCCACGTAGTCGACGACGATCCACCCGCTCTCGGGGTCGCCGCTTGTGCGGTAGCTTGCGACGCCTTCGGCCTTCATCGCCGACTGCGACTCCGCCACGAGCGCCTTGAGGTGGGGCGCGGCGGTGCCGGTGGCGACGACGAAAAAGTCGGCGAGGGAGGACCTGCCTCTCACGTCGTATACTTTCACGTCCTCGCCTTTGCGGTCTTCGAGCGCCTTTGCGATCTTGTCTGCCTGCTGTTCTGCGGTCATGACCATATTATACCAAAAACTACGCGAGACCGAGAACGTCCCGCATGGTGTACATCCCCGGCGCGCGTCCGCGCGCCCAGGCGAGAGCCTTGAGCGCGCCTGCAGCAAACGCCGCGCGGTCCTGCGCCCTGTGGACGAACTCGACCCTCTCCAGTTCGCCGGCGAACATCACGGTGTGATCGCCGACGACCGAGCCGCCGCGCAGCGCATGCACCGCGATCTCGCCCGCCGGACGCCCGCCGGTCTCGCCGCAGCGGCCGTAGATGAAGCCCTGCGCGGCGGCGCCGATCTCCGCGCGCCCGGCGTTCGCCGACTTCGCCAGCATCAGCGCCGTACCGCTCGGGGCGTCCTTCTTGTGGCGGTGGTGCATCTCGGTTATTTCAACGTCATACTCAGGCCCGAGAATCGTCGCGGCCTTGCGCACGAGTTCGAGGAGAAGGTTCACACCGAGCGAATAGTTGCCGCTCTGCACGACGGGTATCTTCTTCGCGGCCGCGTCGACATGGGCCTGCTCGCCGGGAGTGAGACCGGTCGTGCCGATCACGTAGGCAAGGCCTTGCGCGGCGGCCTTGTCGATCGCCGCCGGGACGGCCGTGTGGTGCGAGAAATCGACGACGCCCTCGGTGCCGTCGGGCCAGTCGCGGTCGAAGCCGTCCGCCACATCCACCCTGGCGACCACCTCAAGGTCGGTGCCCTCGGCCAGCTCGACGAGCTTGCGGCCCATCCTGCCGGCGGCGCCTAGAATTGCAATCTTCATTTTCATGGCGAACATTATACCATATTGCCGACGCCTGCATGGCGACGCCCGGTTACATGTCCTTCGCGGCGAGCTCGCGGCCGAAAGCCACTATGCGGCGGTCTATGCGCGTTTTTATCTGGCTTACCATGTTTCGTGAAAGCCCGAACTCCTTCGCGACCGCCGCTATGTCGCGCCCCTCCAGCGCATAGGCGCGGTATACCGCGCGGTCGCGCGCCGAAAGCGCCGTCTTTGTAAGAACGTGCTCGACCGCGCTTTTGAGCACCGCCTTGCGCCAGTCTTCATCGATCGCCTCGGGCGACTCGGCAGGCGCGGCGAGCGTGTCGGCGATGGTTCCCTCGCCGTCGCCTTCAGGGTCGCCGGAGTCCAGCGAAACCTTCCTGTCGCCGGCGCGCGCCATGTTCTTGCGGTGGGCCATGTGAACCTCGTTCACGATCATCGTCGCCAGATAGGAATGGAAACGCCCCTTCTCCGGTGTGTAGCGCCCGCTGCGCAGAACATCGACCAGCTTGCCGAGGACGGTCATCACTATGTCGTCCGCGTTGGCCTCGCCTCCCTTGAGCGCGGCGAACTGGCGTATCGCCAGCGAATACGAGTCCCAGAAGCGGACCCACTCCGACGAATCCTGCCCGGGGCCGAGATTTCTTATCTTGGCTATCAGCGTTACCGAGGTGGGTGGGAAGGTCTCGCTCATTTAAGCCTCTTGGCCGCGTCCCTCAGAAGAATCGCAAGCGCCGTGTTCTCGCCGCTCGAACTGTAGCTGTCGGGCACGCCCGCAAACAGATCCAGGTCGTCGCGCCGCGCCTTGACGCACAGCTCGCGCAGCTCGGAATACGCCTTGGCCTTTGTTATCTCGCCGCTCTTGAGATCGGCGAAGATGTCCTGCGTGAGCACAAGCGCGTCGATCATCGCCGCGCGGAACTGCTCTTCGGACGGCATCCCCTCGGCCTCCTCCTCGCCGGCCGACGACGGGATTTCAAACGTGGAGGCGAAATCAGGAACGCAAAGAGCCGCCTCTATCGCGTCGATCCTCTTGCGCGCCTGCATGAACGCATACGCAAACGCCAGCACCGCCAGAATGGACACCGCCGCAACATAGCGCGCCACGTGCCGCGCGATGTGGCCGCGCCGCTTCTCGCGCAGAAAGCGCTCCTCGGCGTCGGCCTCGGCCCTGTCGCGCAGCGCCTCGCGCTCCTCGGCGTAGGAAAGGCACTCGCGCCCGTTGGGGTTGGCGTGCAGAAGCTTGGGGAGAATCTTCATCCACACCGGCTCGAAAGTCGAAAGCGTGTCGGCAAGGTCCGTGCGCGCGTCGCACCATGTGCCTGTAAGAAGCTTGTAGACCATGACGCCGAGCGCATACCAGTCGGATTTCGGCGTGGCGTCCAGCCCCATCTCAAGCTCGGGCGCCATGTAGCCGATCGATCCCATCACCGGGCTTTTCCCGTCGCGCATGCGGACTATCGTCTGCACGGGATCGACCACCGTGCGGCCGGTGTCGCCGGGGTCGAATATCTTGGAGATGCCGAAATCCGTGAGAACGGCGTGCCCGTCCGGCCCGACGAGCACGTTCTGGAGCTTCAGATCGCGATGGACGACGCCCATGCGGTGAATGTAGGCGAGGCCCTCGCGCACATCGTCGTACCACCTGCCTATCGTCGGCTCGTCGGCCTCGCCGTCCGGGACGTCCGCAAGACTGCGCAGCGCGCCGCTCTCGTCGAGGACGAGATCCATCACGAAATACGGGCGGCCGGTCACTTCGTCCACGCCGAAATCGGTCACGCGCACTATGCGCGGATGATTGAGTTTCGCCAGAAGCCGCCCCTCCACCTCGAAGCGCCTGCGAACCAGCTCGTCGTCGTTCGGATAGGCGTAGAGCTTGACGGCGTGGCGCGAACCGAGGCGCGGATTCTCCGCCTCGTAGACCTCGCTCATACCGCCTTTGCCGAGCAGCCGGACAATTCGCAGTCCGCCGATCGTTCGCTCCTCGCGCTCCATGGTGCGGTCGTCTGTCATTTCTTTTCCGGAAGTTCGCCTGTTACGTCGAGTATCCACGCTGTGTCGGCCCAGCACGGATGGGTTCTGTCCTTGAAAATCTGCTGAAGGATCGGCTTCTTCACGTCTTCATCCCGGTTGAGGACATCATTATAGACCGCCTCGACAAGGTCCTGCTCGACCGACTTGTCCATCAATATCCCGGCGAGCAGCATGACATTCTCGTCGGGCACGAGGTTCAGCGCGCGGTGAAGGCATTCTTCGCGTCGCGATGCGGGTATCTTCTTGAACTGCTGCGCGAACGCGTCGACATCGGCCATCGTCACACCATCGGCGGAAGGCTCCATCCACCTGTCGGTCAACGCGTCGAACGCCTCGACAAGCCGCTCCTCCTCGCGCTCGCGCGCCTCTTCCTCGGAAAGAGGCTCCTCCGGCCCGGCCTCGACGCCGTCATCAAAAGACTCCCCGCCGGACGCGCCTGCGCCGTCCGGCACGGCAGAGGGGGAAGACTCTCTCTCCGGCGCGGCGCCGTGCCGCGCCTTCGACGCGCCCGGCGCATCGGCCATGCGCGAGACCTTTTCGCCGCCGCCGTCTTCACCGCCGCGCGCCGCCGCGCCGCGCCCGCGCACAAGGAAAAGCGCCGCCGCAACGGCCAGCACAACCAACGCCACGACGACTGGAGCAGACTTCTTCACTGGCCCTCTTTCCTCTGCCCGTAAAAATCGTCGTCGTCCTCGTCGTCGGGATTCTCCACGAGCCATTCGTCAAGCTTCTCGGGCGAATCAATCCCCTCTTCACCCGTATAAAACTCGATGTTGTCGGGCAGGACGGACTTCGTCGCCTCGCTCCCGCTGACCATCATCTCTTTTATCGTGTCCACCGCGACGGAATGACGCATGTTGTTGAGCTCGAACAGCATCGAATCCATCGCGTCGGCGTCTGTCACAATCTTCGCGGCCTGTATGAGGATTTCCGCGCGCTCGAAGTCGCTCAAGTCGAAATCTGAAAGCGCTTCCTCGAACTTGTCGAGCGCCGTCTGGACGACCTCGTCGTCACCGTCGGCCAGAAAGCCGGCTATCTCGGGCAGACCGCTCGAACCGAACCAGCTCAACGCATCTATCGCAGCCAGTTTTATAGCCTTGGGGATCCCGTCGGGCCATTCGTCGGAACTCTGCATCTTCTGCACAAGATTGAGAACAGTCGCCTTGTCCTCCCGGTCGAGCGCCTCGCGGATCTCGACTATAAGCCGGCGCTGGGCTTCGGTAAGATTCGACTCGTCGTCATCGTCAAGCGCAAACGACGGCTTTTCGCGCTCGCTGCGCGCCGACTGCGCACGGATGCGTGCGCCGTTGCGCACGACGGGAATCTTGCGCTCTTTTGCCGCGACTTTGACGCCAGGCGTCTTCACAACAATCGGCTTTTCCTGCTCTTCCTGCCCGGATTTCGACATAAACGCCCTTATAGACAGCCCGCAAAGGCATCCAAGAACGATTACTCCGAGAATATAATTCATACTCTTCATCTATATAATGTATGCGCGCCACGCCGATGGATGACAGAAAAAGTCGGCCCCCCTCCCCCTACCGGTCCGGTGCGCGAAGATCGGCGGTCGAGTCGCGCACAACGAGCGGCGCGTCGAGCATTATCGACCGTGGCTCCATTTTCGGACTGCGTATTCTTTGCATCAAGGACCCGACCGCCGTATCGGCCAGCTTCTTCACCGGCTGGTGGACCGTCGTCAGCGACGGCGAAAGAAGCGCCGCAAGCGCGTCATCGTCGAACCCGGCGACGCGAACGTCGCCAGGTATCTTGAAACCGAGCCCGCACAAAGTCTGCATGAGGCGAGCCGCCGTAGGGTCATTGCGGCATACGAACGCGTCCGGCGCGTTCTTCCCGTGCATCAACCTGCGCAGAAGCGCTTCGTCGGCAGGGTCGGTCTCGATCACACAGGACGCCTTCCAGTCCAGCCCGGCGTCCATCACGGCCTGTGCGACGCCGTGGATTCTCGCCCGGATCGTGTTGGCGTAGTTCGCGTGCGTAAGAAAGCGGAGCCGTCTTGCGCCGGATTCTATCATGTGGCGCGCGACGCGGTAGCCCGCCTGGAGATTGTCGATCCCGACCAGGTCGTACCGGCTGCGCGCGGGGAAAGGAAGGTAGTCCCTGTCGAGCAGCACGACGGGGATGTTCTTCGCGGCGAGCGTCGCCACGACCTTTCGCGTGGCGGCGTGGGATTCGGGAATGAGGTCCACGGGCTCCAGCAGCACGCCTGCCGTGCGCCGCGCGGCATAGGCCTGCGCGAGAGCGATCGCCCACCGTCCGCGGTCGGCGGCGTCCGGTGTGGACACGTCACCGAGCAGCACGTCGTACCCGTGTGCGCGCGCCTCCGCAGCGATGGCGTCGCACAGACGGGTGAAAAAGTCAATGGCACGATAGTCCGGCGCGATGATGCCTATCGCGCCGGTGGCGTGCTTCGCGGCAAATGTGAGATACGAGCCGGACCCCGCCCTCGACTCCAGAAGCCCCTGCCTCTTGAGCTCCCTCAGCGCGCGTTCGACCGTCGGACGGCTCGCGCCGAAACGCCGCGCAAGCGTCTCCTCGCTCGGGAAACGCTCGTGCGAGTCGTACCTGCCCGAGAGGATGTCCCGCTTGAGTTCGTCGGCGATCGCGAGATATTTGGACACATTCGTATTCACGCCCGCATTATACCAAATTCCTGCGCCCCCGCGCCGGGAGCAGCCGGCCAACCGCCTCACAGCGCATCGAACGCGAACACATGGGCCTTCTCGCCTTTCCCGCCCCACGACTTGGTGACGACGAGGCGCAGGGCGTCCGCCTCGACCGGCTCGAACGCCACTTTCCTGAAGCGCAGGAAGTTGCAGTCGTCCGAGAAGACGGTCTTCCACTCTCCGCACACGTGCGCATCTATGCGAAAGCCCCTGGCGAGCATCTCCGGCATCTTGGCGGGGGTGACGGTGGCCTCCAGCTTGCGCATGCGCTTGCCGGTGAAGGTCATTTTGGAGTCGAAGACGAGGCGCGCGCCGGAAATCCGCTTGGGCGCGTCCCACGAATAGACGATCTTCTCATCGCCCGCGTCCGTCCACACGCCGTTGTCCTTCCCGTCGTAGTTTCGGTCGATGCCGTTTTTGAGAATCGCGACGTCGTCGGCGCACCGCGCCTCGGCGGTGAGGGGCGAGACCTTGCGCCACCTGAAAGGCAGCATGCAGTCATCGTCCTCAAGAGTCGCCTGGAGCTCGGCGATGCGCTCGCGCCTGAGCTGCGCCGGGTCGATACTGTATTTGACGAGCATCGAGGCGGCGGTGCCGACGGCCTGGCCGAGCGCGGCGCATGTGGCCATGACGCGCGTCGCGGAAAGGCTCATGTGGGTAGCGGATATGTCGCGCCCGGCGAACATCAGATTCGGCACGTTGACGGAGTATAGGCAGTCGAACGGTATGCCGAATGGAGACGGGCACTCGTATTCGACCGACGAGTGGGTCTTGCTCTCGAAGGCGTCCGGGTGGTGGTCGTCCAGCTTCCAGCCGCCGTAGGCCACGACGTCCTCGAAATGGCCGCCGGAGAGCACGTCGCCCTGCGTGAGGATGTGCGGGCCGACGAAGCGCGTCGATTCGCGCTTGCCAGGGAGCGAGCCTATCCAGTCGAGTTCGTAGCCCTTCGCGCGCCCGTCCGGGTGGTTCTTAATGTACGCCCACACGCCGTAGGCTATCTTCTTGAGTTCCAGCTGTATGTCGTTGGCGTCATGTATGGTGTGGAGGTTGCCGCCGATCTCGATCCACCAGAAGTTGTTGCGCTCGGGATACGGGCGCTTGTAGTTGAGGCGCATGGCGCCGGGCGGCAGCGGCTCGTCGGGATGCGCGAAGTCGGCGTCGGTGTACTTGTGCGCCCACGGCGGCGGCGTGAACGGGCGGTGCTCCTTGGTCCGCCGCAGCTGCAGCAGGATGGAGTTGCCCATCGTCTTCGCGTCGCCGCCGGACTCAAGATACGTCTCGTTGAACTCCGAAGGCAGCTCGCGGCCATGGCGGAACTTCGCGCCGGAGAGCCGCAGGATGCCGTCGCCCGTGCAGTCTGCAAACTGCCGCCCCTTCACGACGTAGCGCGTGTAGGCGTCGCCGTTCCACGCCTTCACCGCCGCGATGCGTTCGCCGTCCATGACGACGCCATCGACGCATGTGTTGAGGAGCAGCGTTATGTTCGGCTCCATGACGACGGTGGAGAGCATCACGTCGTCCCAGATGGTGTAGCGCAGGAGCGGGTTGTAGTAAAAATTCTTGAGCTGCAGCTCCTCGAAGATGCCCGCCTCCTTGTTCTCGTCGCCATACGCGCCCATGACGCCCATTCGCATTTCGCTGGACATGTTGCCGCCGAGCATCGGCCGCGCCTGCATCAGCACCACCTTCGTGCCGTGGCGGGCGGCGGCAATGGCGGCGCAAAGCCCTGCCGGGCCGCCGCCGCACACCACGAACTCGGTTTCGAGTTCGACATCTTTTATCACCTGCGAGTTCGCTTCGGTAAGCATGCCGTCTGCGGCACGCGCAGCCATGGCGCATAGAAGCGCCGCGGCGCAGAACATCCTGGTTGATTTCATTTCATTCTCCTTTCCTCTTTTCTTTCTTTCAAACTTTCACTATTGCACCCTGCCGGGCGAGGCGGCGGGCGATGGCGGCGAAATCGAGCCGACGCGCGTCTTCGCCGGGCTTGAACGCTGCGGCAGTGCCGGCAGCCTCGCCAGTCGCCATGCACTGCGCCTGCACGCGGATCGACGCAAACGGCTCCGGCGCCGCCGCGACAAGCGCACCCGCCGCGAAAAGATTCGGGCACTTCGCCGATACGAGCGCGGAAAGCGGTATCGCGCCGGGATGCTCCAGAAACGTCAGGCTCTGGGCGCTGGTGCCGGCGATATGGCGATCCATCGGATGCGCGGCAATCGCAATCGTATCGTCGGGATGTACGCCGGCGACGAACTCGTGCGCCGCAACGCGATGGAGGGCTGCGATTTCGCGACATTCGCGGAATCCCGCCGCAGCGGCGCTCTGGACTAGATATGCATTGCGAAACGCATCGTCCGCCTCGCGCATCACGTCTATCACCGTTGGTATTTCGCGGCGCATCCGCGCCGTGGCGGAAGCGATTTCAAGAGGGTCTGTAACATCCGAGGCTTCGGCGCGCGTTGCATTCACGCTCACGAAACCCGGCCTTATGGTGCTCCCCCACACCGCCCACGGTCCGCCGAACGAACGGATGCGCCCCGAGGCCATCGCCTTTTCAAGCGCCTTGCCGAGCGCCGGATTGCGCGAGCGCTCGTTGTCGTTCCGCACGAGGACGCGCGCCTTTTCGGTGTCCACACCGCCCAGGATGAAGCAAAGCGAAAGCGGCTGCGCCGCGCCGCGCGCCGAACGAAACGCGCCGAAACCGTGGTGGCCGACAATGGCGCCCGAGGCCGTGCAATCGATGAAGCGGTCTGCCTCCAGGCGCGTCAGGAATCCGCCGGTGGAAAGCGTGACTGCGCGGATGGCGCCATCGCCTGAAAGCTCCGGCTCGCCGCAGACCTGCGTCTGCCAAAGACACTCCACGCCGGCTTCTTCCAGCATTTCGCGCGCGACGCGCCGGTAGGTTTCCGCCTCGAAGGGGACGTTGCCTTTCGGCAGATCCGTTATCGCGCCGCCAAGAGATGCCATGCGCTCCACGAACTCCCACGCGATGCCGCCCACGACGCGACGCCCGGCGAAATTGAACTTCGAGATGGGGCCTACAAGTCCGGCGGTGGCCATCCCGCCCGGGAAGCCAAACGTTTCGGCGAGCGTGACGCGCGAGCCGCCTCGCGCGGCGGCGATGGCGGCGACGAATCCGGCGGGCCCGGCGCCGGCCACGAATACGCCGGTGCGAAGGGTGCGGCGCGGCTCCGGAGAGCCTGCGGCCACGCCCGGCCTCAGAGCCGCCGCGCCTGCAAGCGCGCCCATTAATTCGCGTCGCGTCAACATTCCATCACCTTTCCACATCTCCCGTTTGTCTGCGCCTAGCGCACGAGTATGATCAGCCCTGCCGACGGAACGCCCCACCTGTTTTTTTGGCAAGTTTCGCCCTCATGGATGTACTCCTTTCGTGTGTGTGGTTGTGTCAGTGACTGGGTGTGATAGATGGTGTGCTCTCGGTGGACGAAGCATCAGCCCGTCGATGATGCGCCCGACCTCGGCCTTTGGAAGTTTCTCGGTGATGCGCACGTGCGGGCCGTTCTCGTCGGGCGCCCATTCGTCTGCTCCGTCGGCGCCGGTGATGCGGTATCTGCCGCGATTGACGTTGAAGTATGCCTCTTCGCCCCTGACTGCGGCCAGCACTGCCGTCTCGTCCCATGCGCTCCTGCCGCCCATGCCGAACGAGCGGCGCAGCCACTGCGCGGGGTCGGCGGCGATTTCGGCGCGGCTTGGGATGTTGTCGGCGAAGACGTCTCGCACGGGGTTGCGGCCGGGGCCGGGGTCCGGCGTCTCGGCTATGGCGCGGCCTGCGAACACGTCGCGTCCGTACTCGAAGTCGCTGAACACAACAGGCGTAGGCCAGTTCTCCAGAGCGATGCGCGATGATTCGGCGTCCCACTTTGAATTGTATTCCTTGCCGTTCGGATAGCGGCACGCCATGGCCACCCACTTCTTCACCTTCGCGGACACGAGGGAGCGTCCGTCGAGCGGCGAGATGGCGTCCGGCGGAGTCTCCAGCAGGCGGCGGAGGTTTGTCAGGAAGCCGACGGAGCAGACGACGACGCTGCCGTCGGGCTGTGCGGCGAGCGCGCGGCGGTAGATTTCGTTCGCGTCCGGCGCGTCGTCGGCGTCGGCATGGCGGTACCAGCCGGGGTAGTCGGCGAGCAGCTTGCGATACTTGTAGTGTCCGCCGTCGTTGCCCTTCCGCTCGCCGAGCGGAGCCGACGGGTCCACTTTTTCCGTCGCGCCCGCCTTCTCGCCCAAGACGCCCATACCCTTCGGCGCGCCCACCGGCAGACCGCCGCGGCCATAGTAGCGGTTGATCACCTCGATTGCGCCGACGGAGGCGTTGCCGCGCGTGGAGCTTACCGTGGCGAGGATCTCGCACTCCCCGGCGTCCGCGAGCGCGTGAAGGCAGGCGAGCGCGCCGACGTCGTCGAAGTCGGTGATCATGTCCGTGTCGAAAATCACCTTCACCGGCGCGGCGCGGAGGGCGGCGGCGGCGAATACTGCGGCGAAGACGGCGAGGAGTTTCTTCATGGCGTCAGTTCCCCGCCTTGACGATGAGCGCGAGGCCCGCAATGAAGAGGACGATCATCGCGAAGTTGAGAACTGCGGACTTCTTCGGAGCGCCCTTGAATTCCCGCCAGACGAGGATTCCCCAGAGCGCGGAGACCAGCGTCGCGCCCTGTCCGAGCGAATACGCTATCGCCGCGCCCGCAGTGCCCGCCGTGACGAACGAAAGAAGAGTTCCCGTCGCCCAGATCGCGCCGCCGAGGATTCCGACCAGGTGCACGGGGAGCGAACCCTTGAACCAGTCCGAGCCTTTCACAGGTTCGCCCGCGACGGGCTTTTTCATCATTATCGTGTTGAACACGAAGTTGGACGCAAAGACGCCGAGAGTGAAGATGAAGAATGCGGAGTAGGGCGTCATGCGTCCTGCGGCGGGCGCGGCGTTCGCGAAGTCCATGTCGACGACGCGGTTTACGAGCGGCGAGAACCAGCTCATGAGAAGTCCGGCGCAGATCGCGAGCCACAGCCCCTTCTTGACGGACGACGCATCGGACGCGCCGCCGGCGGACGACTGCCTGGCCTTGAACGCGAGCGCATTGCAGACGATGGACGCGACGATCACTGCGAGACCGGTCCAGATGAGGCGCGGGTCGCCCTTGCCGTCAACGAACCAGTTCGCGACCGTGCCGCCGACGAGTGCGAGCCCCACGCCGACAGGGAACGCGACCGACATGCCGGCGACGGCGATTGCGGCGGAGAGCAGTATGTTGGAGGCGTTGAAGACGATTCCGCCGAGGAACGGCCATGTCCACTGCGACGCGGCGCTGTATCTGAGGTTCTCCGCAAAACTCCACGCGCCCCCGCCGAGTGAACCGACGGTGAAGCCCGCGAGAAGCGAGAAGAGAACGAGACCGATCACGTAGTCCCAGTAAAAGAGTTCATAGCGCCACGTCTTGCCGGCGAGTTTCTGGGTGTTGCCCCAGCTGCCCCAGCAGAGCATTGTAACGACGCACAGCGCGACGGCAAGAGGATAGTTGCTGCAGTAGTACATAGTGTCAGTGGTTGGTTGTCAGTGGATAGCGGTCATTGTATCTCGCGACGATACGGTATCGACGACTGCGCGCCCGGGCGCGTGACGGCGATGGCCGACGCCTTCTGGGCGAAGTCTATCGCCTCCACGCAGCCGCGCCCTTCGGCGAGGGCGACCGCCAGCGCTCCGTTGAACGTGTCGCCCGCGGCGACGCAGTCCACGGCCTTCACCTTGCGGCAAGGATAGAGCCTGCCGCAGTCGCCGCAGTAGGCGCCCTTCGCGCCCATCGTTATGACGACGTGGCCGACGCCGCGTTTCTTGAGGACGGCGGCCGCCTTCGCCGCGCTCGCCGCGTCGACGACCTTCACACCTGTAAGTATCTCGGCTTCGGTCTCGTTGGGGGTCATCCAGTCGACGAGCGGATACAGCGCGCGCGGAAGTTTCCGCGCAGGCGCGGGATTGAGGATTACCGCCGCGCCAGCGTCGTGCGCGACCTTCGCCGCCCATGCGACGGTCTCGACAGGGGTCTCCAGCTGCATGAGTGTCGCGGCGGCGGATTCGATCTCCTTCCTGAACGGCGCGACGTCCGCCGGCGAGAGAGTCCCGTTCGCGCCGAGCGCGACCGAGATCTCGTTCTGGCCTTTCGCGTCGACGAGGATGAGGGCGGTGCCGGATGGCTCGCGCGGGTCGACGACAAGATGCGTCTTTACTCCGTCCTTCCTCATACGCGCGGCGGTCGCGCGTCCGAAGAGGTCGTCGCCGACTTTGGCTATGAAGGTGCACGCGCCTTTCGCGGCGGAAAGGCGCGCGACGGCCACGGCCTGGTTCGCCCCCTTGCCGCCGGCGTTCATCATGAACCGTCCGCCGCTCACTGTTTCGCCCGGCGCGGGCAGTTTACGCCCTGCAATCACCATGTCGGTGTTCGTAGAGCCCAAGACAACTATCTTTTTCATTTTCACGCGGCTATTGTATCATTGCGAAAGACTCGATGCAAGACCCCCTCGGCAAAAACCTGCCTTTGCAGCTTTGCGCCCCGCCATGGCAGGGAAAGGCTCAAGTCAAGGCAGGGCGGTCTGTTTCCCGCTAGACAGGTTCGGCTATGAGAATCTGCGCATGCGCTTCGGTTATGCGCAGATGCAGAAGAGCGCCCGCCTTCGGAGGGACCGTCCCCGGCTGGATGTCCCACACCACTATGCGGTTGCCTCCGTCACGACCGGACCAGCGCGCCTTGTTGCGTTTCGACGGACCTTCGGCCATGACTTCGCGGACGGTTCCGACGAGGCGCCTGTTGCGCTCCAGACCGCGACGCTCCTGATCGGCAAGCAGAATCTGATCGCGGCGCTCCTTCTCGGCCGTCGGCACGTCGTCCGGACGGGCGGCGCTGCGCGTTCCGGGACGGGGCGAATACTTGAAGACGAACGAGTTGTCGAACCCGGCTTCATCCATAAGCGAACGCGTCGCCTCGAAGTCTTCGGCCGTTTCGCCAGGATAGCCGACTATCACGTCGGTCGTAAGCGCGAATTCGGGATCGAACTCCCTAAGCTTCGCGACGGCGGCGAGATACTCCGCGCGCGTGTAGCGGCGCCCCATGTCGGCGAGAACGCGGTCGCTGCCGGACTGCACCGGCAGGTGCAGATGGCGGCATACCTGCGGGAACTCGCGGTAGGCTCGCACAAGCTCGTCGGTGCATCCTTTCGGATGGGCCGAGGTGAAGCGTATGCGGCGCAGCCCGTCTATCGAGGCGAGCGCCTCCAAAAGCCGCGGGAAAGGCTCGGTGTAGCCGCCCGGACTCGGCGCGTCGCTTTCGTCCCATGCGGCGTTTCTCACACCGTAGCGAAGGACACTCTGCCCGAGAAGGCAGACCTCTTTCACACCGTTGGCGGCGAGCGAACGGACCTCGGCGGCGATCTCGCGCGCCGGGCGCGAATACTCGTGGCCGCGCACGTCGGGAACGATGCAGTAGCTGCAGCGGTTGTCGCATCCCACAAGTATAGTGACGAACGCCTGCACGCCGCCTTCGACATGCGAGGCGAGCGCTTCGGACATCATCTCCTCGCCAAGCTCAAGCCGCGGGAAACGTCCGTCGGCGATGATCTTGGGTATGAGGCCTATCGCCCGCGGGCCTACGGCGAAGTCGAGTTTCGGCAGGCGCTTGAACACATCCGCGCCAAGGCGCTTCACTGCGCACCCCATAAGCCCCGTGAGCTTCCCTGCGGCGCAGAGGTTCCCCGTCTTGCCGACGGCTTTCTCCTCTGCCTTCTGGCGGACGGTGCAGCTGTTGACGATGACAAGTTCGGCCTCGGCCTCGCTCTCGGCCTTTACATGTCCGGCGGCGGCGAGCATGGCCTCGACCGCCTCGGAATCGCGCACGTTCATCTGGCAGCCGTATGTATGGACGAGGAATTTCATCGCAGCGCCCCGTCGCCTGTCACGACGTATTTGTAGGTTGTAAGCTCCTCAAGCCCCATCGGGCCGCGGGCGTGGAGCTTGTCGGTCGAGATTCCTATCTCGGCGCCCATGCCGAACTCCGCCCCGTCGGTGAAGCGCGTCGATGCGTTATGGTATACGCAGGCCGAGTCGACGTCGCGCAGGAACTCCGCCGCGCGGCCGGCGTCGCAGGTCACGATGCAGTCCGAATGGTGCGAGGAGTTGGCGTTTATGAAATCTATCGCGGCGCGGTGGTCCGCCACAGTCGCCACGTTGAGGTCCAGCGACAGATACTCCACCCCCGCCCCATCCTCGTGCAGAGTAACGCCGCTCCCCTTCGCCCACGCCCTCACCATAGGCATGAAGAGCGGCGCGAGCTTTTCGTGGACAAGCAGGCATTCCACCGCATTGCACGCCGAAGGGCGCTGGACTTTGGCGTTGTCCAGAATCGAAAGCGCCATCGCGAGGTCGGCCCTGTCGTCGACGTAGATGTGGCACACGCCCTTGTAGTGCTTGAGCACGGGTATGAGGGCCGCTTCGCACATCGCGCGGATGAGCCTTTCGCCTCCGCGTGGAATCGCCACGTCCACAAGCCCGACGGCCCTCACCATCTCGGCGACCACCGCGTGGTCGGTCGTCTCCACGAGCTGCACGGCGTCTGCAAGGCCCGCCTTCTCCAGCGCGGCGCGCACGGCTCTCGCGAGCGCCATGTTGGACCGCAGGGCCTCCTTCCCTCCGCGAAGGATTATCGCGTTGCCGGTTTTGAGGCAGAGCGCGGCGGTGTCGACGAACACGTTGGGGCGCGACTCGAAGACTACCGCGACGACGCCGAAAGGTTCGCGCACCTTGCGTATCGTTATCCCGCTGGGGCGCTCGCGCGTCCATATGGTCTCGCCTGCGGGGTCCGGCAGGGCCGCTACGTGCCTCACGCCGTCTACCATAGCCTTGAAGCGCGCGTCGTCGAGCGTGAGGCGGTCGACCATAGCCGCGCCTGTGCCGGCCGCCTGCGCCGCCGCGACATCCGCGGCGTTTGCCGCGAATACATCCTCCTTCGCCGCCTCGAGAGCGGCGGCGGCGGCGAGAAGCGCCGCGTTCTTCGCCGGCGCGTCCAGCCTGCGCAGCACTGCGGCGGCGGCCCGCGCCTTGAGGGCCATCTCGTGCACGATCTGTTCTGCGGTCTTTTCCATGATTGACACCTTTCCTTCCCGCGCCCCCGAGCCGGGGCGGATTCTAGCCGATTACAAGCTCCTCCTGAGGATAGCGTATGTGCCTCGCGCCTTCGCGGTCGCCTATCATCATGACGACGGCGAGCGCGCCGAGGCGGCCGATGAACATCGCGACCATTATCACGCACTTGCCCGCCGCCGAGAGGCGGGCGGTGGTGTCGCCCATCGAAAGCCCCGTCGTCGTCATCGCCGAGACCGCCTCGAAGAAGAGCGCGTCGAACGCCAGACCGGAGGTGTCCTCCGTCACGAGAAGCGCGCCGACGACGAGACCCGTGAAGGCGATGAGCGCCATGAAGATGACGAGAGATTCGCGCACGATCTCCGTCGGCACCGTGCGCCTGTCTATCACCGTCTCGGCCTCGCCGCGGCAGAGGGCGACAAGCGTGTAGATGAGGACGGCGAGAGTCGTCACCTTCATTCCCGCCGCCGCCGAGCCGGGCGCGCCGCCGATGAACATCAAGAAGACGTAGATGTGGCGCGTGAGCGGGCGCAGAGATTCGGTCGGCGTTATGCAGAAGCCGCAGGTGCGCGGCGTCACCGCCTGGTAGAAGCCGGTCGTGAGTTTTTCGACAAGCGGCAGCCCGCCGAGAGCCGCGTTCCACTCGACGGCGAGAAACGCCGCGAACGCGAGCGCCAGCAGGCAGAACGAAAAGCGCAGCACGACGCGCGAATGGAGGGTGAGGCGGCCGCGGGCCCCCGACGGACGGCGCAGAAACTTGAAAGTGCAGATGTTGTACAGCACGAGAAAGCCGAGCGTGCCGAGCACCGTCTCGGCAGCAAGCGTCATGACGACGAGAGGGTCTTTGGCGAACGCGGCGATCGAGCCGGGCAGAATGCTGAAGCCCGCGTTGCAGAATCCCATGACCGAGTAGAATATGCTGAGATACGTGTCGCCCAGGCGCGTGTAGAGAACCGCCGCGCCGGCCCCCTCCATCACGAGCATCGAGCCGACGACCCAGCATATAAGCCCCTTCACGCCGCGAACCTCCGCGACGCCGTAGGCGTTCATCAGCGAGAACTCGCGCGAAAGAGAGAGCCGGCGGCCTATCGCCACCATGAGGAACGTGCTCACGGTCATCAGGCCGAGGCACCCTATCTCGACAAGGACGAGAAGCGCGATCTGTCCGGCGAAGGAGAACTCCGACGCGACATCCACGATGCTGAGGCCCGTGACACACACCGCTGAGCAGGCCGTGAAGAGCGAGGTCATGAGCGGACCCCACGAACCGTCGGCCCTGGCCCATGGGCTTGCGAGGGCGACCGACCCCGCGGCGATCAGAGCGAGAAACCCCAGTGCGACGGAGAAGCGCCCCTTCATGCGCGCTCCCTTAGCCACACAGCCCAGATCGACAGCTCGTAAAGCAGGCAGAGCGGCACCGCCATCATGAGCTGGCTCATCGGGTCGGGCGGCGTGAGGAACATCGCGACAACGAATGCGGCGACGATGGCGGTGCGGCGCTTTGCGCGCAGGCCCTCGCTCGTGACGATACCGAACCAGCCGAGGACGAAAAGCACAAGCGGCAGCTGGAACACGAGCCCGAAAGCTATCACCGTCTTGAGGACTATCGAGATGTAGCCCTCGATGCGTATCGTCGTCACCGGGAGGCCGACCCATTCGTTGATCGCCTGGAAAGCCGTCACGACGAGCGGCAGGGTCTTGCCGTAGGCGAGCCCCACGCCTGTCGTGAAAAGGGTCGAACCGGCGATGAGAACCGTGAGCAGCACGGCCTTCTCGCGCCTCGTGAGCGCAGGGAATACAAACCGCAGCACGGCGTAGACGAGAAACGGGAAGGAGATCGCGGTGCCGCCCCAGAGGGCGATGGACATCATGGTCGAGAAGCCGCTCGTGAGGTCAAGCCCCTGGAGCATGTCTTCGCTCGCCGCCGCCGGGCTCTTGAGCCAGGCGAGAATCTGCGGCGAGAACACGCAGGCCGCTATGACGCAGAACGCCCACGCGACCGACGCGAAGACGAGCATGTCGCGAAGCGCCACGAGGTGCTCCAGAAGCGGACGCGGCGGGTCGTTGCGCTCGTCAGGATTCTTTATGATCGGCATCGCCGCCCTCCGCATCAGCCGCGGCGGCCGGAGCCGCGGCGGTGAAATCTTCCTCCGGGCCGGGGTCGGGCTCGACGGTGAACGCGTCTTCAAGCCCGGTCTCGACGCTCGACGCGGCACTTTCGAAATCTGTGTCCATATCCATCAGCTGGCGCTTGAAAGAGTCAGCCGCGCGGCGCATGCGCGAATACCACCTGCCTATGTTGCGCGCCGTCTCCGGCAGGCGCTTCGGGCCGACCACTACAAGAACGACGGCGAGCAGCACAAACCACTCGCCGACGCCTACGTCGTTGAATATGAACGCGAACGCCATTCAGCGACTACTTCTGGTAGATGCCGAACTCGCCGCGGCGGTTCAAAGACCAGGCCGACTCGTCGTGACCCTCGGCGGAGGGCTTCTCCTCGCCGTAGCTGCGCGTCTGGATCCTGTCGGCCGCGATGCCGCTCTGCACCAGATAGTTGCGGATTATGGTGGAACGATTCTCGCCGAGAGCGAGGTTGTACTCGTTGGAGCCGCGCTCGTCGCAGTGACCCTCGACGACGACCACGCGGTCGGAACGATCGGCAAGGTGCTGGGCGACGGCATCGATCTTCCCGAGCTCGCCCTGGGGCACGACGGTAGAGTCGAAGCCGAAGTAGACGGGCGCGAACGAGACGTCGGTGCACTTGGTGTACATGTCTTCGAAGTTGCCGGAATTCGACGCGGCGGAGATATCTCCCTCGTCGGCACCGCCGACGTCGGCGCCTTCGATATCGGCGCCGATCACGCTGGCGTCGTCGCCCGCGCCCGTGACGTCGGCACCGCCGCCGGTCTTGTCATACTTGCAGCCTGTCGCCGCGAAGGCGATGGCAACCGCGAAAACAGCCATGATGCTTGAGAACTTCATTTGTCTACTCCTTAAGTGTGGGAATTTCGCGTAATATAATACCGAATATTGGCGCAGAAATCAAGTGTCAACTTTGAGTGACGGTTATTGCGCGCCATGCGCCGCGGCGCCAGCGCACGAGCGACCCCGCGCATATAACAACGACATACACCACCATCGTGGACCATAGCGCAGTCATCGTATTGTGTAGAACGGCCACCGCCCCGACGAGCGGCAGCCACAGGCCGAATGCCGCCGCCAGCATCCACCACAGGACGAAGCGAGTGTCGCCCGCCCCTTTCAGCGCGCCCGAGATTATGACGGCCGCCGCGTCGAAGACCTGCCACGCCGCCATAAGAACGAAGAGTGTGAAACCGAGGGAGTAGAACTCCTCGCGGACGGCTGGATCCGGCGCGAACAGGGAGAGGATCGGGCGGCAGAACGCGACAGCCGCGAGCGACAGAATCGCGACAAGCCCGACCCCGAGCGCGAGGGTGCGCATGGCGTCGCCGTGGGCCGCGTTGGAATCGCCGCGCCCCCTGGCCTGCGCGACGAGCGTCGACGCGCCGAGCGCGAAGCCTTCCATGGGAGCTATGAGCAGGTAGTTCACTGTGAAACATGCGTTGGAGACCGCAAAGGCAACATCACCCACACGTCCGGTGACGAACACGAACACCGTGAACGAGAGGATGTTAAGCACGGAGTACGCCCCGCTCGGGACGCCGAAACGCAGAATGCGCGCCACAAGACCGATAAAGCGCCGCACGCCCGGCCCGGGAGCGGACGCCCCTTCAGGCCCGCGCGCCAGCCATGCAAGAACGATCCACTGCACGAACGTCGCAAACACCGTCGCATACGCCGCGCCGGCAATGCCCAGACGCGGCGCGCCGCACAGGCCGAAGATGAGCACGGGATCAAGCGCGATGTTCACGAGGTTTCCCGCCACGTTGACCCAGAACACCGCGCGCGTCTCGCCGCGCCCGGTGAAGTAGGAGGCGGCTGACATCTGGAGAAACACGGCCACGCCGCCGAACGCTAGAATCCTGTAGTAGGCAAGCTCGCGGGAAAGGACCTCCGGCTGCGAGGCGAGCGCCGCAAGAGTCCACTCCCCCGCAGGCTCCAGCACTGCACATGCGACGCCGGAGACAAGCGCGATTGCGACGCCCGCCATGTAGCTCATGCGCGACATCGCCCGGTCGCCCGCGCCGTGATACTGCGCCACGAAAGTGCCGGAATACGCCACGACCGACTGGAAGAACCCGATCACCATGAACGCGAGCATCGAGGCCGGGAGGGCCGCTTCAAGCGACGCCATCGAATCATGCGCCAGATAGGCGCGATCGACGAACTGCATGATCGCATTGTTGATCATGCCCATGGCAAGCGGCCAGACAAGTTTAAGTATCTCAAGGTAGCGTTTCATTCTCCACCGGGGCTCTCTTTCCCGAATCCATCATTACGATGACATTATAGCATATGCCCCTCCCCTCGGCAACGCCGCGCCCGGCTGGAATATCCCCACCTTGGGAA
>DGVK01000093.1 GCA_002395905.1 Verrucomicrobia bacterium UBA4286
ACGAGAAGAATCTTCTCATGATCTGTGACGAGGTGCAGTGCGGCATGGGCCGCACTGGCAGCTGGTTCGCGTGGCAGGGCTATGACGTCAAGCCCGACCTTTTCACTCTCGCCAAGGCTCTCGCCGACGGTATTCCGATGGGCGCTCTCGTCTCGAACGCGAAGTTCGCCGATGTCTTTTCGGTCTCTTCCCACGCTTCTACGTTCGGCGGAAATCCGGTCGCGGCGGCCGCCGCGCTCGCTGTCATCGACGTAATCACCGAAGAGAACATTCTGGAGAATGTCGAGAAGGTCGGCGCGCTCTTCCGCGAGGCGCTGCAGGCGCTCGTCGACAAGTACGACAAACTGCTTGAGGTGCGCGGCAAGGGCCTTATGATCGGTCTTGTCGTCGACGGCGACGCGAAAGAGATCGTCGAGGCGCTGCAGGGCCAGAGCGTTCTGGCGCTTACAGCCGGTCCCAACGTCGTCCGCTTCCTGCCGCCGC
The DNA here is from genome assembly GCA_002395905.1 of Verrucomicrobia bacterium UBA4286. Taxonomy (GTDB): domain Bacteria; phylum Verrucomicrobiota; class Kiritimatiellia; order RFP12; family UBA1067; genus UBA1067. The sequence continues at coordinate 484 of DGVK01000093.1, forward strand.
TTACGCTCGGCGAGGGGGATCTGGAGGACGCCGTCGATATGATCAGCGACGCGATGGACTGTGTATACGGCGAGTGACGGCGAACGGCTTGCGCAGATGTTCATAAAGCTTACAAAGAAGGACGGCTCGCCAGTCTGGCTCAACGCCAGCTTCATCGTTACCGTTGAATCGGTAAGGGGCGGCGGTTCCATAGTCGTTCCTGTCGGCGACGGGCTCGACTACGAGGTTTCGGAAAGCGTCGAGACGGTTCTTCCCATGATCGAGAAGGCGCAGGGTGCCGTGGCCGTTGTGCCTGTGCCGACGACCGATTCGCTCAGTTCCGTGGCAGAAGAGCCGTTCAAGGAATCGCCTGTCGAGCGCGAAAAGCCTGCGGCGCCGAAGCCGAAACAGAAGACCGGGCCTGCAGAGCCTGCGGAAACCGAGGCCGACGCTCCTGCGGCGCCGCCTGTTTTCGAGGCGCCGGCCGAAATGCCGCAGGTCTCCGACGAGGCCGCGGCCGCAGGCGTCGCGGCGGTCGCCGCGTTCAACGAGGTGAAGGCGAAGGAGGCCGAGGCCGCCGAAGGCGCGGTGAAGCCGAAGCGCGTGCGCAAGACCAGGACCAAGCCCGCCGCGCCTGGCGTTCCTGCGACGGAGGGCGAGAGGAAGCCCGCGCGCCGCCGTTCGACGCGCAAGGCGCCGCTTGAGCTCAGCGACGAGCAGGTTTCGCGTCTCAGGTCGATGAAGCCGCGCTCGTTCAACAAGCTTTCAAACGTTCTCAAGTCGCCGCAGTTCGGAATCGCCGAGCCTGAGACGACGATTAAAGCTCTTGTCGAGCATGATATAATAACCGTCGACGAGCAGACGCAGCATGTGGAATGGCTTGCCGCGGTGAAAGCGTGATCGTGACCGAAGCAAGGACAGACCTTTCGACTCTCAAGGCGCTGGGCGCGACAGTCGCCGCTCCCGGCGACTACGATCCTTCAGTTCTCGATTCATTCGAGAACCGCCATCCGGGGCGCGACTACTGGGTCACGTTCACTGCGCCTGAGTTCACGACGCTCTGCCCGAAGACGGGCCAGCCCGATTTCGCGACGCTTACGATAAGGTACATCCCGGCGAAGCGTCTGGTGGAATCCAAGAGTCTCAAGCTTTATCTGTTCGGGTTCCGCAATCACGGCGACTTCCATGAAGATGTCGTGAACGTGATATATGACGACCTCGCGAAGCTTCTCAAGCCGAAGTACATGGAGGTCTACGGCAGGTTCGCCGCCCGTGGCGGGATTTCTATCGATCCGTTCGTCAACGGCGGCGCGGGAGCAAGGTACAAGTCTCTCGCGGCTAAGCGTTTCTCTGAATGGAAGGGCGTGCGCGACTGATGAGGCTTTGGGGCGTAACCGGCACTAACGGCAAGACCACTTCGGCGTGGGTGCTGGCCGAGTTCCTCAAGTCCGCCTATATAACGACGGTTGAGGTAAACACCCTGCGGCGCAGATTCTACACGGGCTACACAACGCCGCCTCTCAAGCAGCTGCAGGAGATTTATGCCGAGATGGAGGCGGCCGGCGCGAAGGATTGCGTCATGGAGGTTTCGAGCCATGCGATCCACCAGAACCGCGTCGGCTTCGGAACGGTCTCGACATTCTCGGGCGGCGCGTTTACAAACCTCTCGGAGGATCATCTAGACTACCATAAGACGATGGAGGCGTATTTCGACGTCAAGCTCGACTTTGCGCGCCGCATCGCCGCGACTTCGCCTGGCGCGCCTTATGTCGTATGTCTCGACGGCGGCTATGGGCGCGAGATGCTCGCCGAGGTTTCGCGCCTTGACCTGAATGTCGTCCCCGTGACCCGCGACGCGCCGGCGTTCGACCTCGCGGGACTTCAGCTCGTGGGAGACTACAACCAGTCCAACGTGCTGGTGGCTGCTGCGCTCGCAGAGGCCGCCGGCGTCCCGCACGACGAGATACAGCGCACAGTGCCGACGCTCGTTCCGCGCTGGGGACGGCTTGAATATGTGCCGTGCGGTTCGAAGGCGAAGGTTTATGTCGACTTCGCGCACACTCCCGACGGACTTGAGAAAGTGCTTCGCGCGGCCCGCGGTTTCACAAAGGGACGGCTCTGGGTCGTCTTCGGTGCAGGCGGAGACCGCGACCCTGTGAAACGCCCGCTTATGGGCGAGGCCTGTGCGTGTCTGGCCGACAGGGTCGTCGTGACGAGCGACAACCCTCGCAGTGAAGACCCGATGAAAATCATCGAGAACATCCTTTCGGGGATAGAGGGGCGCGCCGGGGTGGAGGTCGAGCCCGACCGCCGCAAGGCCATAGAGCTTGCGCTTGCGGGTGCGGCGGACGGAGATGTCGTGCTTGTCTGCGGCAAGGGGCATGAGACGACGCAGGAGATCGCCGGCGTGAAACATCCCTTCGATGACCGCGAAGTTGTGAGAAGCTTCAAACGGGGGTAGAGAATGATCGCCATAATCGATTACAAGGCCGGCAATCTTACGAGCGTGAGGAACGCTTTCGCCGCGATAGGGGCGGAGGCCGTCGTCACGAGCGATCCCGGCGTCGTTGAATCGGTCGACAGGATTGTGTTCCCGGGCGTAGGCGCCGCCGGAAGCGCGATGGACAATCTATGGCGCATGAGACTTGCGGATGTCGTGAGGCGGTGTGCCGCGACCAAGCCGTTTCTCGGCATATGCCTCGGAATGCAGATACTTTTCGAGCACTCCGAGGAGGACGGCGGCGTGGGGCTCCTCGGCGTTCTTCCCGGCAGGGTGAGGCGGTTTCCTGCCGTTAAAGGCTTCAAGGTTCCGCAGATTGGGTGGAACCAGGTCAACGCAGGCGCAGACTACTATTTCGTCCACTCCTACTTTGCCGAGCGCGGACCTTTCACCGTCGGCACAACCTCCTACGCAGGCGTGGAGTTTACGAGCGCCGTCGCGAAGGACGCGCTTCTCGCATGCCAGTTCCACCCGGAGAAATCCGGCAGGGCGGGGCTTGCTCTGCTCAAGAACTGGCTCTCGGGCGCGCGGTGCATCGCGCCTGCGCCGGAGGGCGCGGTCCCAACCGGGCTTGCGCGGCGCGTGATACCCTGTCTCGACGTTCGCGGCGGACGTGTGACAAAAGGCATAAAGTTCAAAAACAACATCGACCTCGGCGACCCGGTGGAGATGGCTGTAGCGTATTCCGACGGCGGCGCTGATGAACTTGTGTTTTACGACATCACCGCCTCGGCGGAGCATCGGCCGATAGATATCGGCATGGTAGAGGCTGTGGCGAAAGCGGTGCGAATCCCGTTCGCGGTAGGAGGCGGGATATCATGTCTGGCGGATATGGAGCGCGTGATTCTGGCCGGCGCCGAAAAAGTGTCGGTCAATTCGCTTGCCGTCCGCAGGCCCGAGATAATCGCAGAGGGCGCGGCGGCATTCGGGCGGCAGTGCATTGTGCTTGGAATGGATCCTGTAAAGAGCGCGAGATGTCCTTCGGGCTACGAGATTACGACCCGCGGTTTTCGCGAGTTCACAGGCATGGACGCGGTTGAATGGGCGCGACGTGCGGCAGATATGGGCGCTGGTGAGATTGTCGTCAATTCCGTTGATGCCGATGGAACCCGTCAGGGCTTCGAGCTGGAGCTTACGCGCATGATAGCGGAGGCGGTCGATGTGCCGGTCGTCGCAAGCGGCGGCGCTGGGCGCCCCGGGCATCTCGTGACAGTGTTTCGCGAGACTGGCGCGGACGCCGCGATAATCGCCGGCATGATACATTCGGGCGAATATACGATACGCGAGATCAAAGATGTCATGCACGCGGGCGGCGTGCCGACGAGACTTGTCTGCTGAGATGGCGGTTTCCATCGAGTACGAGAAGTCGATCGGCGGCGTCGTGCTCGGCGTCGACGAGGCCGGACGGGGTCCGTTGGCGGGTGCGGTCTATGCGGCCGCTGTCACGGCGCCGCTTGATTTTGCGGAAAAACTTCTCGTCGGGGATTGGCGCGGAGTAAATGATTCGAAAAAGCTCACCGAGGCGCGGCGCGAGGCGCTGGCCGAAACCGTGAAAGCGACGGAGGGGTGCGTGTGGGCGGTCGCCTCCGCTTCGCCGGACGAGATCGACCGGCTCAACATACTGCGCGCGACCCATCTCGCCATGCGCCGCGCGGTCGAGAGCGTCGCCGCGCAACTTGGCGCGGACGCGGCGGAGCGGATTTCCGTTCTCGTGGACGGCAACCCTGTTCAAGGGCTGCCTTTCCCGTCGCAGAATCTGGTGAAGGGCGACGCGAAGAGCCTTTTCATCGCGGCGGCGTCCATACTGGCCAAGACCTCGCGCGACACCGACTGCCTGCGGCTTGAGGCGGAGTATCCAGGCTATGGTTTCGCGAAACACAAGGGCTATCCGACAAAAGAGCATCTCGCGGCGCTTGCAAAGCTCGGCCCGTGCCCGGAGCATCGCCGCAGCTTCGGGCCGGTCGCACAGATGACATTGTTCTGAAGGAGGGTCGATGAATACAAAAGTGATGGGAATAGTGAATGTCACGCCGGACTCGTTTTCGGACGGCGGCCAGTTCTACAGACCGGAGCAGGCGATCCGCCGCGCCGTGAATCTGGTAGAGGACGGTGCCGACATAATCGACCTCGGTGGAGAATCGACAAGACCGGGGGCCGACCCCGTTTCATGGGAAGAAGAGTGGAACCGCCTGGAGCCCGTTTTGCGGGGACTGTCCCCGCGTTTCTCGGGGACTGTCCCCGTCTCTGTCGATACCTATCATCCCGAAACTGCAGAACGCGCCGTCGAGCTCGGTGCAACGATCATCAATTGCGTCTACGCCGAGCCGGTTGTGGATATGCTGCAAATCTGCGAGAAAAGCGGAGCGGAATTGGTGCTCCCCGCGAAAACAGCGGAGACCGTCCCCGGCAGGTTCGCCGGGGCTGTTCCCGTATATCTCGATCCTATGATTGGTTTCGGCACGACGCGGGAGGAGGATCTCGCGCTGCTGAAAAGCGTTCCCGGGCTGGCGAAGAAGGGGCGTGTGCTGGTCGGGGCGAGCCGCAAGCGCATAGTGAAGAAGCTCACTGGTGAAAAGGTGACCGGTAAGAACGTCGGCGGGAACCTTGGAATAGCCGTGTGGTGTGCCATGCACGGCGCGAGCGTCGTGCGGGTCCATGATGTGAAAGAGACGGTGCAGGCTCTTCGCGTCATAGCCGCGTTGCAGTGACCGGCGGGCGTGCACACTCCGGCAGAATACAGCGGAGGCGAAGGGTATCGAAAATTTGGTATAATATCCGCATGAAAGGCAAAGCCGAATGAGTGCGAGCGAAAGCCAGATTGTTACACAAGATCCGAATGACATTGTGTCGGAAGACGCAATTCGGATGATGATTGTGCCTGTCCGTGGCGTACAGGTTATGTTGGACAGGGATTTGGCTGCGCTTTATGGTGTCGAAGTGAAGTATCTCAATCGCCAGGTTAAGCGCAACATAGAGAGGTTTCCGTCGGATTTCATGTTCCAGTTGACGAAGGAGGATTGTTTAAGGTGCCAAATTGGCACCTTAAACGGGAAGCGCGGAGAACACCTTAAATATATGCCATATGCGTTTACTGAAAATGGCATAGCGATGCTCAGTGGTGTGCTACGGTCGTCAACTGCGATAGAAATCAACATCTGCATCATGCGCGCCTTTGTCGCAATGCGTCGGGTGCTTGCCAATGTTGAGCCGCTGTTGTCGCGTATTGAATCTGTGGAACGTCGACAAATAACCGACCAGTCAAAGAACGAGGCGCGATTTGATGAAATCTTTGCGAAGATGAGAGAGGGGGACATCCCACTGTCTCAGATATTCTACCAGAACCAGTTCTGGGACGCGAAGTCGCTGTTGATCAAGTTCATCCGCCGGGCGAAGAAGGAGCTGATCGTGATTGATGCCTATCCCGGCGTGGCGACATTGGACATGCTCGCGAAGCGCGGACGCGGCGTGAAGATCGAGCTTGCGGATTTGCGGTCACAGAATGTGACCGCAAAAACGGATGTAAAGGAGGCGGCATGATGCAGAATGGGGATGCAATTTCTGATCAGCAAGTGCACGTTGTTGCCGTCAGTGATGATGGCAACATTCAGGCATTGATTAAGACGATTCGGGGAGTGCAGGTTATACTTGACCGCGATGTGGCAGGGTTGTATGGTGTTGCGACTGGAGCATTGAACAGGCAGGTCAAGCGCAACGAAAAACGATTTCCAGAGGACTTCATGTTCAGACTGTCTGCTGAAGAATGGAACAACTTGAAATGCCAAATTGGCATCTCAAGTTGGGGCGGCGATCGACAGCTTCCATACGCGTTTACGGAAAATGGCATTGCCATGTTGAGCAGCGTCCTACGTTCGCCTACGGCCATTGAAGTGAATATTCGCATCATGCGGGCTTTTTCAGCGATGCGTCGGTTCTTGCTTGCGAATGCACAGATGTTTCAGCGGATTGAGGCAGTCGAGAAACGGCAGATTGCCACGGATGCTAAAGTGGATTCCATCCTTGAGCGCCTTGACACAACAGAAATGCCGTTGCAGGGTGTGTTCTACGAAGGGCAGTTGTGGGACGCGCGGGCGCTGGTGCTGAAGCTGATTCAGAGTGCGAAGCGGTCGTTGATCCTGATCGACAATTGGGCGACGCCGGAAACACTCGATCTTTTCGCGAAGAAGCGCAAGGGCGTGACGGTGACGATTATCACCTCGGAGCATTACGGCAAAAATCACGTGCCGCACCGCAAGATTTCCCCTGCCGACATCGCAACCTTCAACGCGCAGTACCCGCGCCTCGCCGTTCGCTACAATGAAGCTTTTCACGATCGTTTCCTCATTATCGACGACAAGGAATTGTATCTGATAGGCGCGTCGCTGAAAGACCTTGGCCACAAGTGCTTCGGCTTTACCAAGATGGACGCGAGCGCAATCCGCGGCATCAAGAAATCGGCGTTTGGGGTAGACGCAAGGTAGTTTGTGAAGACGCTGGAGCTGTAATTCAACTATCAACTATTGTGCGAGGGTGAAATGAAAATCAAAGAAATACATGTAAGCCATTACTGCTCGTTCGGGCATGTTGCATGGGTGTCATTCAGTTCAAACATCATGGCGTTGATTGGACGCAATGGTGTCGGTAAGACGAACGCCCTTGATGCCATATCGCGCATGAAATTCTTCTGCGATGAGATCGAACATGTTATACCGGCCCGCGCGGTCAATCAAAATACGAATGAATCGCCGGTTCTGAAGATTTTTGCGACTCTGGATGAGCAGGATATAGCGGAGTTAGGTTCCGAGATTGTCGGAGAAAAAGAAAACCGCGATGTGGGATATATGTTCACCTACGACAAATCCACTCGACGAACCCAGCTGTCGTTTTCAGGATTGTTTTTCGCGGTCATGCAAGATATTAAGGAATTGGCGAACTTGCGTGACGAGCTTAAAGAGCTTGGAGATTTTTTGGGGGAGAAGCGGATCTTGAATGATGAACATTACCAGCGTCTTGTGTGGGCTCTCAAAGAATATGGCAGATTCTATATTCCAAACATTTCAGAACTTGTGTCTTGGGCATTGCAGAATCTTATCCATCACCTTGACGCGCCACGCAAGAGCAAATTAAAGCAGTTGCTGGAACCATTGCGAGATGCATTGAAAATGCGCTATGCGGCGTTTCGCAAAGTGTCGCCTCAGATTCATCTTTTCGAGGATGCTGCCGAATTTCCAAATGCATACAATATTGATGAAGTCAGTGCGTGGGATCATCGGATTAGCCGTGATAAGAAAGTCGCGCTTGAACGTTTCCTGGGAGCAGTTGGCAGTTCTCGCGAAGAGTTGATTGCGGCATTTAACGAGAAAAACGAGAGTGTGCGCAATAATATACAAGATCGCATCGCCAAGGAGACTCGAAAGCTGATGCGGGAATTTAATGATTCCTATCTAAAGGGATCGGCAGAAATTGAGCTCAATGTCAAGTTTGACGGATCGTGTCTTCGGTTCACCGTTTGCAATGCCGATACGACCGGTAGTGTTTTGTGGTCTGAGGCAAGTTCTGGCGTACGCTGGTATCTAAGCGCATTCTTCGAATTGAAACGTGCGTTGCACTCCCGCAATAGCATCATCCTGATTGATGAACCTGCGATACACCTGCACATAATGGCACAGAGGGAAGTCCTGAAGTTGCTTCAAAAATTGGCGCAGGGGACGAAATATGTGCTGTACACGACACACAGCCCCTATCTTATCGATAAGAACAGGCTTGGGGATGTCAAGGCGATTGTTCGCCAATCAAATACATCGATCATTGAGAATCTGACGGCTATTGAGGATTGTCCCAGCCGGATGGAAGTTCTTACGCCGGTTTGCCATGCGCTTGGATATGACATGTCCATGAGTTTAACACCGCAAACATCACGTATGAATCTGGTCGTCGAGGGAATATCTGACGCGTATTACATCAATGCAATGCTGACGTTTCTGAAAGTCTCTGACGAAGACAGGCCGTTTGTGATTCCATGTCAGGGTGCGCCATCTGTACCCAATGTTCTTTCTATTTTGATGGGGTGGGGCTTGCCGTTTTCCGTTCTGCTCGATTACGACGAAGAGGGGCTTAAAACTTCCAAGAAAATCGACACGGCTTTTGGCGAGACCGGATTTCACGTCTGCATGGTGTCGCGTGAGCGAGGAAGCCAGATTGAAAATCTTCTTTCGTCCGAAGACTATCGGAAGGTGTGTGGCAAAGAGTTTGATCCGACGGACATCAAGAAGTCGAAGACGGCAAAGGCGCGTCGATTCGCGGCTATGATTGAATCTGGTGAATTGGTGCCAGATGAAACAACCGTTAAGAACTTTAGGCGAATCTTTGATTGGCTTGAAATCCTTGATTGGGAAGGAGCCCTTGACGATGAACTTGAATGGTATGACAAACATCGCACTAAGGTGTAGTTTGACGTTTGTGGCATTGACCACTTTAAACCTATTTGCTGAAGGAGAGTATAAAATGCCGATGTTGAAATGGGCGGGGAAAGAGAAGGTCGTAAACCACCACAATGATGTGCCGTTCAGGGTGCTTGAGCGGAAGTGGGCGTTTGGCGATGGGGCGTGCACGAATGGCGAGAACATGGTCATTCACGGCGACAATCTTGCCGCGCTCAAGGCACTTCTGCCGCAGTACGAGGGCAGGGTCAAGTGTATCTACATCGATCCGCCGTACAATACTGGAAACGAAGGCTGGGTTTACAACGACAACGTGAACGACCCGCAGATCAAGAAATGGCTCGGTGAAGTCGTCGGCAAGGAAGGCGAGGATTTCTCGCGTCACGACAAATGGCTCTGCATGATGTATCCGCGACTGCGGCTTTTGCAAAAACTTTTGACAGAAGATGGTGTTTTGATAATCAGTATTGGTTTCCAAGAATTAGCAAACTTGTGGTTGATTTGCAATGAGATGTTTTCGACAAAGCAGATAACACTCATTACCGTTCAGACATCAGGTGGCAAGCCTTCAGGCGGATTCAATCATCAGAGCGAGTACATGATTTGTATTGCTCCCAAAAAGTTTATACCGAATCCCTTGCCAGAAGATAAAGGGTTGTCGCCATATCATGGTATGAACCTTGCAACCTTTAATCAGGAACAACGTCCTAATCAGGTCTATCCAATTTTCATCAATTCGCAGGGTCAGATGGTTCGTGTTGGAAAATCTCTAAAACAATTGGTTAAGGATGGTGAATATACTGGCAAACTAAAAGATTTTACATTCGATTATGATAACGTACCGGAGGGAGAAACAGTGGTTTGGCCAGTCTCCGACAAAGGTTTCCCGTGTGTTTGGCGCTTACAGCCATTGCGATTTGAGAGTGATTATGCAAAGGGGTATATCAGAATCATCACAGCTAGAAAGAAGAATAACAAGAATAAGTACTCAGTTCAGTTCCTATCAGAAGGGATAATCAAGAAGATTGAGAGCGGTGAGTTCAAAACTTATCGGCCATCTAGTCTTGTGCCAACGTTGGAGATTGAAAATTTCACATCAGGAGGAACAACGATAGACACAATTTTAACGGATAAGGCGTATTACACGGCAAAAGGTAAGGAGGAAATGATAGATATATTTGGCGACAAAGAAATTTTCTCCTATCCCAAACCAGTTGCTTTACTTCATGATATACTGAGTAGGGTTATGGGACCTAACGACATTGCCCTCGATTCGTTTGCAGGTTCTGGTACGACGGCGCATGCGGTTTTGAAGATGAATAAGGAGGACGGCGGCAACAGGAAGTTCATTTTGATTGAGATGATGGACTATGCCGATACGGTGACGGCGGAGCGAGTGAAGCGCGTTATAAGTGGGTATGGCGAAGGGGACAAGGCCGTGGAAGGAACAGGCGGCGGCTTTGGCTACTACGAACTTGGCGAGCCGTTGATGATCGGAGAGAATCTTAACGAGGAATTGCCTCTTGAGAAGATTCGGGAATACGTGTGGTACATGGAGACGCGAGGGATGGGAAGTGTTGCCAATGTGGAAGTGTTGCCAATAGCCAATGCCAATTCTCAATCGGAAAATGGCAACATTGGAATTGGCAACACTGGCAACATTGGCAACATTAAAAACGATCCGTATCTATTGGGCGTTGTTGGCGGCGCGGCTTACTACTTCTGCTATGAGAAGGGTTCAACGGTAAAACTAAACCGCGCACTTCTCAGGAAGCTCAAGACCAAGGCGGAGCGATATGTCATTTATGCCGACATCTGTCTTTTGGATGATTCGGAGCTGGAGAAATACAACATTACCTTCAAGAAGATTCCGCGCGACATTGCGCGGCTGTAAGGAAATCATGCAATGAACGACTTTGACGAATATCTTGTTGCCGGAGAGCCGGACAAGCGCGAGCGGGCGTACGGGTGGGCTACCGCCATTGGCTTGCAGGATGTTGACGGCTTGAAGGTCTCCGACTTCCTGCTCAACACCGCGAAGCGCAACATCGAGGGCGAGATAACCCAGGTGGAGGCTGGGAAGATCATTGATGCCTACTATGAGACAAAGGAGGGGCATGATCAGCCAGAGGGCAAAAAAGAGGCGGACAAGGTTGCGCGTAGAATCAATGAGACGATAAATTCTCCGACTTTCCGTTTCTCGCCGGAATACTATATCGGACTGCACGGCAGGCTTTTCAAGGATGTGTTCTCCCATGCCGGAAAGATACGCGACGTGGAGCTTACCAAGCGAGAATGGGTGTTGAACGGTGATACGGTCAACTATACGCCGTCGTTCATGGTGAAAGAGTCGCTTGCGTATGATTTCGCAGAGGAAAAGAAATTCCGTTACAGCGGACTTTCCGAGGATGCGTTTGCGGAACATTTCGCGTCTTTCATTTCGGGACTCTGGCAGATTCATCCGTTCAGAGAGGGCAACACGAGGACCGTCGCGGTTTTCGCCATCAAATACCTGCGTTCCATGCGCTATGATGTGACGAATGCCCTGTTCAAGGAGAAGTCGTGGTATTTCAGAAATGCGCTTGTGCGGGCGAACTATGAGAATCCAAAACTGAATGTTGAGAAGACGCAACTTCCTCTGGAGGAGTTCTTTAAGGTTCTCATATACGGATATGACATTGAACTGCGTAATAGATTTTTGCGTATTGGGTACGAGCATGGGACGCAAAAGGCCGAAGCTGTGAGGCATTTACACCGACATGACGTCGGTATAAATGACGGTGTAAACAGCGGGGATGACGGTGTAAATGACGGTGTAAATGACGGTGTAAACAGCGGGAAGAACGACCTAATAGGAAGATATGCACTCTCGGAACGGGAAGAAAAGGCTGTTATGGCGATACGTCGGGATAATCGTATTACAGCGAAACAATTAGCGGACATTCTTTCGGTTAAAAAGCGACAGGCAGAGCGAATAATAGCATCGCTTAAACGAAAAACGCCACTTCGTAGAGATGGAGCGGATAAAAATGGCCGTTGGGTTTTCGAGGAGGTTTGACGATGGAGCTCAAGAATTACCAGAAGCTTGTTCTCAAAGACATTGACGCATATCTTGACGCGCTGATGAAGACGGACGGGATTAACGCCGCATGGAAGGAGTATTGGGCAGGCAAAGGAATCGGGGCGGGATATGCCGCCTACTACGACGATCTTGCTGGTACGCCTAACGTGTGCATAAAGGTGCCGACTGGCGGCGGCAAGACATTTCTCGCGGCATCTTCCGTCAAGACGGTGTTCGACAAGCTGCCGACGGGAAAGACGAAGTTCGTGGTGTGGCTTGTGCCGAGCGATGCGATTCTCACGCAGACCGTCGCAAATCTGTCGAATCCGAACCATCCATATCGGCAACGGCTCGACAGGGACTTTGGCGGACGCGTCAATGTCTATACGAAGGAACAGCTTCTAAACGCCCAGAACTTCAAGCCGGCGGATGTCATGGAGAACTTGAGCATAGCGATATTCTGCTATGCGTCGATCCGCGCCAATCCGAAGAGCAAGGACGACAAGAAAATCTATCAGGAAAACGGCAACCTTCTTGGCTTCGCGGAGATGTTCAACGACAAGGAACTTCTTTTGGCCGATACGCCTGATACTGCCTTGCTGCAGGTCATCCGCCAGATGAATCCTGTTGTTGTGGTGGACGAGAGCCACAATGCGAAAAGCGAGTTGAGCATTGCCATGCTCCAGAACCTGAATCCGTCTTTTGTTCTTTCCATGACGGCTACGCCAACTAAGCGGAGCAACATTATTTCGTATGTGAATGCCCGGGAGCTTAAAAAAGAAAACATGGTAAAGCTGCCGGTCGTGGTGTACAACCGTCCAGACCGCAAGAGCGTAATTCACGATGCCGTGAAGCTGCGCGGGGTGCTTGAGTTGAAGGCACAGGCAGAATCCGCTACTAATGGGAGCTATGTACGCCCTATCGTATTGTTTCAGGCGCAGCCCAAGACCGCCGAGGATTCGGCGACGTTCGAGAAGATCAAGGCGAAACTTGTCGCAATGGGTATAAAGGCGGAGGAGATTGCGATAAAGACCGCAGACAAGGACGATCTCAAGACGGTCGATCTCATGGCGGCAAATTGTCCGGTCCGCTACATCATAACCGTTAATGCGCTTAAGGAAGGGTGGGATTGTCCGTTTGCATACGTTCTTGCGTCACTTGCCAACAAGACATCGCAAGTAGATGTCGAGCAGATCGTAGGCCGCATTCTTCGACAGCCGCATGCCAGGAAGCATGGCGAGAAGCTTCTCAACATATCGTATGTGCTTGCTTGCAGTGCGGATTTCCAGGCAACGGTCAAGAGCGTGGTGGAAGGCCTCAACGGGGCAGGATTCAGCGCGAGCGATTACCGGGTGGCGGAAGCAAAGGACATGGAATCGGCTCCGTCGTCCGAACCAGTCCAGGCGACATTGGACGAGTCCTCTGCGGTCGAATCTGGCGAGCAGCCCACCGATAATACGGACGACGATCTTTCTGATGTTCCGGACGAGAAGATCGATATTCCGAAACAAGGCGATGTGGAGGCGCAGACGAAGACAGATGCTTCCATTGGTGAAATTATCAATACAGCCGAGGCGCAGGGTGACGATTACGAGCAGAACAACAAAGAAGCCGATGATGATGGTTTGTTCAATCTGGGAGTTCCAAACGTGAAAATACAACGCATGCAGCCAGAGTTCGCCGCTGAAGCGGCGCAGTTGGAGATTCCGCAGTTCATGGTGCAGGATGATGCCGGCATGTTCGGTGGCGACGAATTGCTGGTGCCTCTGAATGAGACTGCGTTGCTTGATGGATTCACTCTTGCGGCGAAGGATGCCTCAGTGCCATTCAACCTTGCAGTTTCAGGAGCTGTTCGCGTTGACATATCCGAAAGTGGGGATGTTACGCCAAAGTGCAAGCAGTTGACGAAATCAGAACTTGAGTATTTCTCCGCGCAACTTGCGACAAAGACTACTGACGACAGGATAAATGTTTTGCTCGACATGGCGGCGACGCAGCTTGACAGTAAGATTGACTTCTGCCGGAAGAAGGAGATCAAGGACTATGTTGTGCGTGTTGCGCAACAGCTTCCTGCCGCTGAGCGCAGCCAACTGTCATTGGAACTCTTGCCGTCGTTTGTCCAGTGCGTCAGGGACAAGATAGACAAACTTGCGAAGCAACACAAGAGGTCAGCTTTCAACGATAAGATAAATCAGAACGTCGTTGTGTGCAGGGCAAATTACAAGTTGCCGCAGACGATACAGCCGATTCCTGCCGTTACTTATATTGAGAAATCTTTGTACACAGGTGAATATGCCGACATGAACCCTGAGGAGTTGTCGGTTATTCAGGCAATCGCAAGTAAGGAGAACGTGAAATGGTGGCATCGGATCAAAGACCGCAAGGGGTTCTGCATCAACGGCTTTATAAATCACTATCCAGACTTTATGGTTTATACCGATAAAGGCAATGTGGTGATGGTTGAGTATAAAGGTGCAGACAGAGATGGTAGCGATTCTCAGGCAAAGGCGGAACTTGGACGCATCTGGGCTGACAATGCGGGGCAGAAGTACAAGTATTTCATGGTGTTCTTGAAAGATGGCGATGCCGTACAGGGCGCATTGAAGATCGACGCGTTCTTGAATACCATTGAGAAGTTGTAATGTGTATATAGATGATGAGTTAGAGTGGTGTCATGGAGAGCGTCGAACTCTGAAAGCGGGAAAGGAGCACGGGCGATGAATCTGAAGGACGAAATACTTGCTGGCGAATCATACTCGCTTGAATTCAAGCGTGTCCCGAACAAGGACAGAATCAAATACCTGAAGACGGTGGTCGCGTTCGCCAACGGCAGGGGCGGATAGAGATTGATACGTAGGAAAACAGAAATGAATGTTGAAGAACTTGAAAATATCGTCGCAAGGCACGAGATGCAGTGCCTGGAGTTGAAGGAGTCTTTCAATGTCGAGTGCGTCGAGACGGCTTGCGCGTTCTTCCTATATTGACAAGGAGTGAATGATGGCTGAAGAAGAAACGCCTTTGGAATAATGGTCGCGCGAAGATTTTTTCGCCTCTATATCCGCCACGAACCGCAACATTATCAATCTCGCGCGGGCGGTCAACCGCCTTGCCAACGCGCTGCAAACCGCTAAAGAAGGGAAAGAGGAATATTCCCCCCAGACCCCCTATAAGGAGAAAGGCAAGAAACCAACAACAACAACAAC
>DGVK01000169.1:0-5450 GCA_002395905.1 Verrucomicrobia bacterium UBA4286
CTTCGGGCCACACGAAACCGCCCGCGCCGTCCGGCGGCGCGGCAGAGTCGACTAGTGCCTGTCCCCGGTTTGACCTGAAATCAAATGTGTTGACCGGACCGCCATTCGCCCATTGTCATGCCATAGGTTCTCTTGAAGAGCCCTGCAAGATATGTCGGAGACGAGAATCCCGAATCGTATGATATTTCTGTCGCCGTTCTGTCTGTTTCCCTCAGAAGACTCGCTACATGCTCAAGCCTTTCGTCCCGAAGCACGTCTGCGACGCCGCAGTTGAGGATTCCGCGGAATCGGTTCTCGAGCGTCCGACGCGAGACCTTCAGTTCGGCGGCGATGTCCTTGACGGATATCTTCTCGCCGGCGTGGAGGCGGATGAACTCGCGGGCCAGGGTGACAAGTCTGCCGCCTCCCTTGAGGTCTTGGGTCGAGGCCCGAACGACAACCTTCTTCACTCCGTAGTAGTTCAGAACCTTGCTTCGAGGCTTCCTTCTGCCGTCCAGCATTTCGCCGAGCATCTTGGCGGCAAGGTAGCCGCCCCCTTCGAAGTCCGGCAGCACGCTCGTCAGCGTCGGGATCGTGTTCTCGCAGATTTCCTTCTCGTTGTCAACGCCGACGATCTGTATCTGATCAGGGACTTTCAGATGCGCCATGTGGCAGGCGTCCATGACGACCTGGGCGCAGCCGTCGTTGTAGGCCATCACCCCGCAAGGACGCGGAAGGGCGGTCAGGAACGCGGCAAGGCGCTCCAAGTCGGACTCGGACGGGTCTTCCTCAGTCGGAATGAACGCCTTACATTGCACACCTGCGTCCTTCGCGCATGCCTTGAACGCGGCGAGTCGCCTATCTTGATGGTAGGTTTCGAGCTTTTGCCGCACGCCGACGAAGGCAAGGTTGCGCAGGCCGTTCCTCAGCAGCGTTTCGGCGGCGGTTCTGCCGACGGCTCCATTGTCGATTTCCACCGCCGCCGCCGCATGTCGTCCACCGGGAAAGTCACTAGAGTCTATCGCTACGATCGGCGGAATGCGCCGCCCATGGCAAAGGCCCTTGATGGAGTGGAATCCGCCGACAATTCCGTCGATGCCATGCAAGTTGCGTATCTCGTTCGGGGAACCTATCCCTTCGCGCGCTCTGACGCGGCGCACATTCCAGTCGGGCCGTTCCGCAGCGTATCGCATTATGCCGGAAAACCGGCATATGCCGGCCGACGTCGTGCGCGTCAGCGCAATTCCAATTGTGAACCTCTTTTGTGCGTGTTTCTGCATGTCGAGATGAATTATACCAGAATCCATGCGCCGTTGTCCATTCGGTCGGGCGTTCGACAGCTTGCGCAAAAAAAGAATGTGCGTTGCGCAGAAAAAGAAGCGCGCTGTCCGAGGATTATGGTATAATATGAACCAAAAGGAGCGAATATATCATGAACGTGCCAAAATTCACAGAGATCGCCGTAGCTGCCGTAGCGGTTGTCGCGGCGTTCCCCTCATTCGGAGCTGCTGTGCCGAGCGCGGGCGGCGAATACACCTATAGCACGTCGTACGGTAACGACATGCGTACCACGGGCCAGACGGGCGACCAGATATGGAATGTCAACTCGCCGCTTGTGCTCACCCAGTTTTGGCCGGGCCAGACCGACGCAGTGGATTACTGGCAGATTTACCGTGGCGAGTCGATAACGGACAGTGGTTCCCAATCCCGCATAATGAAGGGTAACGTCGTATTCGAGAACGCAGTCAAGTGGACTGGAGGAGCCCAGAACTATGTCGGTTACACAGGGCCGGTAAAGCTTATGCTGCGCAACGGCGGCTCGTTTACGTCTTCCAATAGCGGCGGCTTTCGTATCGGGCAGTCATACAACAGCGGGACGGCCGGCACGGCCACGATATTCATGGAAGAGCCTTCCGCCCTGACCGCCAACGGCACGTTCCTCAATATTTGCAATGGCCTTCCTGCTGCGGTCTGGATGGACGGAGGCGTCATGTCGCTCACGAACGGCACTTTCTCTCTCGGCGGCGGCGCGATTACGGCAGACGGAGGCTATCTGCGTCTCAACGGCGGCGAAGTCTCGCTCCGGTCGGAGGCGACGACGTCTACCCTTGCCGCGCGAATCGGCAGAAGCGACAGCAGCATCGATGTCTATTCTTCCATCCATATTTCGGGCGGCAAGTTCGCGACACGGCGGACTGGCGGCGTCGGCAGCGAGGTGTTCATCAAGGTTGCCGAAGGCGCAAACAAGGCGACCGACATTTATGTCGACGGCGGAGTTCTCGACCTTTGGAACGAGCGGCTTGGCCTTGGATATTGGGGCGGCGTATCAGGAGGACGCGCCTCGCTGACGGTTGACGGGGGCGGCCGTGTCGTAATGAGCATCGTGGCCATGGGACGTACGGGCAGCGGCAATGCCTCTGTCGTAAATGTCAACGGAGGACGTCTCGAAATGGTGAACTCCTCAGGCTTTTCCTCGTACGGCAACACCGGCAACAGGCGTTACGTCAATTTCGATGGCGGAACGCTTGCCCTCGTCAAGGACTCGCGGACGCCAAGCGAGATCGGCGCATTGGCCACAACTGGCGACAAGGTGGTCTATCCCGGCGGTGGCAGAATCGAAGTGCCGTCCGGTATTACGGCAAACGTCACTGCCAACTCCATGCGCAAGGCGACGGGCTATGGTGTCTCGGAAATAACGCTCACGAATCCTGGCTCCGGCTATGTGACGGCGCCGAAGGTGACGATCTCCGGCGGCAGCGGCTCCGGCGCGACGGCATACGCAATCTTGAATAAGGATCGGACGCTCGAAAAGATTGTCGTCACGTGCCGTGGCGAAGGATATACTGCGGGCGACAGCGTGACGGTGACGATTTCGTCCGCGACCGGCTCTGGCGCGGCGGCCACGGCCACGCTCGCCTCCAACGCGGGCGGTGTCCTCCGCAAGACAGGGGCGGGTGCATTGCAGCAGCAGACAAACGACAACTCCTTTGACGGCGAGATCGAGGTCGCTGAAGGATCTTTGAAGCTTAATGGCGCGGGCTTCCCGTCTGCGTCGCTTAATGTCAGGCCTGGCGCAACGCTCCTCCCGGTCAAAGGCACGGCGTCATCGGTCGGTCGCCTTGTCGTGACGAACGGCATCGCCGAAATCAAGGCTGACGGTTCTTCCGGCACGGCGACGCTGAACATCGGCTCGCTCTCCGTGAATCAGGGTCTCGCGCTCGTCACGCACACGAACGGCCTTGCGCTCGCGCTGACGGCGACCGACTCAACGGCGACATCCTCTTCGTCAAGCCCCGTGGTGAACGGCCTTGTCTATGCAAACAAAGACTCAAGCGCCTACCGCTCGCCCACTCTCCTCCAGCGTGCGGCGGATGGTTCGCTCTCGCTCATCACGACGTCGTCAACGTCGTCGCCCGGCGCGGACGATAACTGGATGCCGACCTCAGACTATTCCGTGGAGAATGCCCCTGAAGTATCCGCGGTCAACAGCATTATCATGCAACTTACGCCAGCCAGGGATTGCTATGTCAAGAACAGCGGGAATATCGAAATCAAATCCGGCATGATTGTCTGTCGGCGTCCTCATGAAGGAACGGTCCGCATGAATGTAACAGGTGGCGGTGCGTTCACCACGCGTGCAAAAGACGGCATGTTCATATATGGCGACAACAAAGAGATTGGCAAACGTTCCCGCAGCGAGGCTAACGACAAAGCAGTGTATTTTGGCGAGTGGCGCCGTCTCTACGGTCCGTTCGCCGATCCGGACGGTTCCACGCCGATGTCGCTTACCGTTGCTGGCGAAAAGCAGTCGCGACCTGAACTTGGCGCACAGGCGTGGCTCCTTGGCGTACAGACATTCTCGGGTGGGCTGAATCTCGTCAACGGCGGCGTGTTCATTCAGGCCGACAGCGGACTTGGTGCAAGCGGCTCGCCCGTCCGCGCAAGTGGCTACTGCTCGATTGCTTCATACAACTGGACGTTCGACATTTCGCATCCGATTGAACTGTGTGACGGCTCCGCGCTCATCTTCTCGCCGAACAACCGCACAGGAAACACGATTTCATCGACGTTCTCCGGCTCAGGAGACCTGCTGACCTCGGATGTCAACCGTCGCGGCTGCTCGATGGCGTTCACGGGCGACCACTCCGCGTTCACAGGAGACTACTACATCCAGGGCCATGCGCGGATCGCCCCTGCAATCTTCTCGGCAAATGCCGGCATCTGCCTCGCGGACGGCACGAATGGTGTGGGCGTGATCGAGACGGCTGGCACGTTCACGCGTCCTGCAGGCACGGGCAAGGGCGAGGTCTGCTGGAAGCGTTTCGGCGCGTATTCTTCTGCGTATGGACTGCGCGGCGGTTTTGCTGCCTTCGGCGGCGACCTGACGGTGAACCTCGGCGGAGAGGGCGCGAAACTGGCGGTCGGCTCCGAATATCTGCCAGACAACACGATTGTTCAGCTCCAGAGCCAGTACGCCGACGGTGCGCTTACGTTCGCCAACGGATTCGAGCTGGGCGGCAAGACGCAGAAGGTGAATGTCTGGAACGGCAAGACGGCCACGATTTCGGGTGCGGTGTCTGACGAGGTCGGCGGCGGTGCTCTAGCCGTAACGGGCAACCTCGACTTTGCGGGCACGCTCGAAGTCGCGGCGACGGACGCGGCGATGATGACGGTGGACGGCGACCTTGCGTTCGCCGCTGGTGCGAAGGTTCGTCTTCCTGCGTCAGTGACAACAGAAGATCTTGACGCATACAAGGAGACGGGACTTCCGCTCTTCACGGCGACAGGCAGTGTCTCTGGTTGCCCTGCGCTTGAGGCGCCTGGACTCGCCGGAAAGTGGCGCGTTCGCGTCAAGAACGGCGTTGTGTCGCTTGTTAAACACAAGGGGCTGCTTATCTACTTAAGGTAGGAGTTGAGATGAAATTTAAGGTAGGAGTTGAGATGAAATATCGTGTTGCGTTTTCTGCCGCGATGCTTTGCCTGGCATCTGTTGGCGGTGTGGAGCCGCCGTTGCCGAGGGTATGGATGAGTACCGTGTGGCGTGAGCCAGCCGAAGAGGTCATTCGTCTTTGCGCCGAGCAGGGCGTGGACGCGGTGGAAGTGCCGACATGGAGCAAGGAGTTGTGCGAAAGGCTGCTTCCGCTTCTTCGCAAGTACAACGTCAAGGGATTCACGTCTTCGGGCAGCGACACGTCCATGGACTCGAGCGAGGCCGTCCGGCGCGGAAGACCCTGTGAACGTGCCGTGTTCACCGGAGGCGCGTATCGAGGGCTCGCCATAGACCGCAATCTGTTTTCATTCACCGCCGCACCGCACGAAATCATCGTGGAGCCGCCCGTCTATTCGAAGGGGCAGCCCTACACACGGCGCTCGAAGGGTGCGGACGGCAAGGATGCAGTGACGAAGAGCGGACACTACTTCGGCTCGTTCCGTCCGACCGGACTTGCCGAGATCATAGTGCCGGAGCGTCT
>DGVK01000169.1:5498-16727 GCA_002395905.1 Verrucomicrobia bacterium UBA4286
AGTGCCGGAGCGTCTTTTCGACGGTGCGCCGCACGTGCGCGTCATCCCATGCGAGGTGCTTCCCGCCGGGCCGGACGCCAAGCCGGAGAACGACACGGCCGTCGGGCTTGGCGGGCCTGAGATAGCCGACCGCCGTCTTGTTCGGCTAAAGTTCGACCTCTCGGACTGCGCCGGGCTGATGCTCGACAAGGTTGGCATCGCCGTCTACTGGGAGAGCGATCCCGACGGCAAGAGCTGGAAGAACGGCAGGGGGCAGCTTTCGGTGTTTTCCAAGCTCACTGCGGATGCCGCGCGCGCAGTCGGCAGGCATCGCACGGAGCTGTGGGCGCACGCCAACGGCGGTGTGTTCCCGGCAAACGACATTGTCGCAATCCGCTTCGGCGACGAATGCTTCAACCTGACCGGCTGGCTGGACTGCGCCGCCGCGAGCTTCCCGGTCTGGGGCTTTTCGGAAAGCGGACGCGCCGCGTTCGCCGCCGCCGCGCCGGGACTCGTCCAGCCGCGCACGTGGGGTTATCCGGAAATCTACGGTGCGGCGGCGTACGGCCACGCGCTCTACGAGTTCCACAAGGGCTGCGCGAACATCGCGCGTTCGTTCGTTGAGGGCGTGCGCTCGGTGTCGCCGACCATGAAGGTGTTTCGCAACACGACGCGCGGCGACGCATGGAGCGAGCAGAACGACCACGACGGCTCCGGACAGGAACTGCTGTCGCGGGAGTTTGACTTCATCCATCTCGACCCCTACCCGGTCGCCAAGACGTACCTCGATGACCGCATCCCGTTCGACATGGGCTACATGAGCGGTTTCGCGCGACGCTTCGGCAAGCCAATCATTCCGTGGATGCAGGGCCACTCGTACGCCCCGAGCGGACTTGGCGATATCACGCCTGACGACATGAAACGCATGTGGGCGCAGCACCAGCAGTTCGCGCCGGACGGGATGATGTGGCTTGGCTTCGATCTGAAGCCCGGCAAGGGCGACTGCGAGATGACCTTCCCGAAAACCTCTCCGAAGAGCTGGGCTTACGCGAAGGAGCTGTTCGCGGAAGTCCACGCTGCGCCGCCGACCTCCAGGCCGGTCGCGACGCTAGCCGTGCTGCGTCCGTACTCATCTCGCGCCATTTGCTGCGCACAGGGCGCCTGGGCGGGCTGGCGAAACCCCGCCGACCGCATCCTCATGGAATACGTCAAGGCATGGAGCCTCGACAACGGGCTTTTCTACGACGTGTTCGAACTGCCGCCGAAGATGGGCGCGGCGGAACGCGCAGCGCTCGCAAGGGAACTGAAGAAGTATCCGCATGTCGTCTCGACGAGGCCCTATCCCGGAGCCCGCATCATAGGAGAGGGCACCGAAGGCACGGTGATGAAGTCGGCGGAGATTTCCGCGCTCAGGAAGACGTTCGCGGCGGAGATCGCAGAGCTGAAGGCGCGGGAGGCGATTCGGTTCGATGTCCGCGACTTTGGCGCGAAGGGCGATGGCGTTGCCAAGGACACTGCCGCCGTGCAGAAGGCGATTGACGCGGCGAGCGCTGCGGGCGGCGGCGAGGTGCTGATGCCGAGGGGAACGTATCTCTGCGGTTCTTTGTTCCTCAAGAGCGGCGTGGATTTCCATCTGGCGGAGGGTGCGGTGCTGAAGGGGAGCCCAGACCACGAGGACTACAACACCGAGGATATCTGCCAGCAGAACATCGGCTTCGGACGGCTTGGGCGCGGCGACAACACGAGCGGCGGACATCTCGTCAACTGCATAGAGCAGCAGAATGTCACGTTGCGCGGCCCGGGCAGGATCGAGGGCAACGTCGGCGCGTTCCTGAAAATGCCCGACGGCACGCATCCCGAGAACAAGCTCAAGATTCCGTGGAGACCGGCGCAGATGGTGTGGTTCGTTGAGTCGCGCAACATCGCAATCCGAGACATCGAGCTCGCCGACTCGCCGTACTGGAGCTGCTTCGTCTATGGCTGCGAGAACGTGACGGTCGAGCGCGCCAATATCCACACGGTGCGCAAGCCGCACACATACAACGGCGACGGGCTGGACATCGATTCGTCGCGCCATGTCCGGGTGACGGGCTGCAACATCTCGACCGCCGACGATGCCATCACGCTCCGCGCCGACGGAAGGCGGCTCAAGCACGACGGCGACTGCGCGGATGTCGTTGTTGAGGACTGCACTTTTTCATCTGACTGCAACGCCATCCGCGTAGGCGTCGGCAACGGCGTTGTCCGCGACTGCTCGTTCAGGAACATCAAGATCGTCAATACGCGATATGCCGTGAACGCGGTTGGCGCCTGGTCGGTACCAGCGCCCGGGGTCGATATACGCAACATCTCGTTCGAGGACATGGAGATCGAGGCGAAGGGCTTCTGCAAGTTCTACTACAAGGTCGCGACGGAAAGCGTGTTCGACGGAATCTCGTTCAGGCATGTGCGCGGCAAGGTGCGCGAGCCTTCCATATTCGACGACACGCCCGAGCGTCCGTTCCGCAATCTGCGCTTCGAGGACGTAAAGCTTGACGGCGAGACGTCCGATCGTGTCCTGTCCGCCTCTGCGCTGCATCCTGTTGCGTCGTTTGCCGAAGCCAAGCCTGTCTGGATTGCGGGCGAAGAGCGGGCGACGAACTCCTTCTGTGCGATACGCTGCCATTTCAACGGCGATTCCGGTGCGGCGGCTCTGCGCGTGACCGCCGCCTACGACTACAGGGTGCGGCTCAACGGTCGCTTTGTCGGCTTTGGCCCCGTTCGAGCGCCAGAGGGCGTGTTTCGCATAGACGAATGGAAACTGGACGCGCAGAAGGGCGACAACGTGGTTGAAATAGAGTCTGCGGGGTACAACTGCAACAGCTACTATTTCGTCAATCAGCCGGCGTTCGTCCAGGCAGAGGTGCTGGTGGGCGGGAAAGTCGTCGCCGCGACAGGATCGGGCGACGCATTCGAGGCTTTTGACGCAGGGCGCGTCCGAAAGGTGCCGCGTTTCTCGGGACAGCGCACGTTCATTGATTCATGGCGTGTCGGGGACGGGAGGGATCCCGTCCTTCGTTGTCTGGCGGTGCAGCCGATGAAAAGATATGAGCCGAGGCCGATTCCCTATCCTGATTTTGCCGTGAACAGGTCGTTCCACCCCATCCGAAAGGAGCGACTCGCGAAAGATCCGTCACGCAAGGTTGTTCGTCAGGACTTCATCGAGCCTACTTCCGATCCGGTTCGTACGCAGTTTTCTCCCGATGAACTTGAGGCGAATCCCTATTACGAGTTGCAGGGCTTCGAAAGGACACGCATTGACGGCGATGCCGGAACGCTTGCATCCGGCGAGTCCGCCACATTCGAGGGCGACCGCAACGCATCCGGATTCATAGGCCTGAAGGTGCGGACGACAGGGCCGTGCCGCATCGTTGTCTCGTGGGACGAGATTCTTGGAAAGGACGGAGCGCTGGACTTCTCGCGCCTCGATTGTGCGGCGGTTGCGGAATGGCGCATCGCATCGGCGGGGGAATACGAGCTTGAGACGTTCGAGCCGTATGCGGCCAAGTACATCGACGTTGCCGTCATAGAGGGCAAGGCCGCAGTCGATTCGGTGTGGGTGCGGACGTACGTGTCGCCTCTTGCGGACCATGCCTCGTTCCGTGCGTCCGACCCTGCGCTTGAGCGCATCTTCCTGGCGGCGCGGGAGTCGTACAGGGCGAACGCGGTGGACGGCTTTACCGACTGTCCGACGCGGGAACGCGCCTATTGGACCGGCGACACGTTCTTCACCGGACGCGCCTCCGCTTGGCTAAGCGGCGACGGCTCTGTGGAGAAGACGTTCCTCTCTAACTTCCTGCTGGCAGACGGATTTGATTGGTCTCTTTACAACTCCAAGGGCATCAGCATGGACGGCGCGATTCCGGCCCTCTATCCCGGCGGGATATTCTGGGACAACTTCATCCCCAACTACATGATGTGGACGGTCATGCAGCTTGAGGAGCACGTCGCCCGCTATGGCGACAGGGATTTTGCGGATAGATGCAAGCCTTCGGTTCTTGGCATCGTGCGCTTTCTGCAGAAGTTCAGAAACACCGACGGTCTTCTTGAAAAGCTTCCCGGCTGGGTGTTCGTGGAATGGTCGAAGGCCAACGAGCTCGTGCAGGACGTGAACTACCCGTCAAACATGATGTATGCGCGGATGCTCGAAGCCTGCGCAAACCTGTATCAGATGCCGGAACTGGCGGCAGAGGCGCGGAAGGTTCGGGCGGAAGTGGTGCGCCAGAGCTGGAACGGCGAATGGTTCTGCGACAACGCTGTCAGGCAGCCGGACGGATCGCTGAAGCTGTCGGGCGAATGCACAGAGACATGCCAGTACTGCGCGTTCTTCTTCGGCACGGCTACGCCAGAGAGCCATCCGGCGCTCTGGAAGCGCATGCTGGACGAATTTGGCCCGGACCGCGTCGCTAAAGGCGTCCACAAGCGCATATGGCCGGCGAACTTCATCTTCGGCACCTGCGAGCGGCTTGAACTTCTGTCCCGTGCCGGACGTTCGCGGCAGATTCTCGAAGAGACGCGGGACTGGTTCCTGACAATGGCAGACCGCACAGGTACATTGTGGGAGCATCTTGACGCGCGGGCAAGCTGCTGCCATGGTTTCGCCTCCATCGCAAGCGAATACCTTTTCCGGGATGTCCTAGGTGTCCGTGAGATAGACAGAAAGGCCAAGGCCATCCGCGTCAGTCCGTCGGCGGACATTCCACTTGAGTGGTGCGAGGGGACGTTGCCTCTGTCGCGCGACGAGGTTGCAACCGTGAAGTGGCGCAGGGTCGGCGAAGACCTGAAGGTGGACGTGAAGTTGCCCGCCGGATGGACGAGGAAGGGCGCGGCGTTCATCTCGCCGCAGGAAAAAGGCGAGAAAGGCGCGGCGGCTGTGTTCGAGCGGCGGTTCGTGAACGAGAAGGCCGTCCGCCGTGCGACGTGGTCCGTTACGGGGCAGGGCGTGTTTGAGGCGTACGCCAACGGGCGGAGGGTAGGCGACGACTTCCTGAAGCCCGGCGCGACGGAATGCGGCAAGTGCCGCCACGTTTATTCGTATGACGTCACCGACATGATGAACCTTCGCGCGGGGGCGACCAACATCCTCTCTGCGACGGTTTCGCCAGGCTGGTGGTGCGACCAGATGATGAGGGTGGTTGGGGGCGAGAAGGCGCATTGGCAGCTCGGCAAGGATGTTGCGTTTCGCGGCGAACTGGAACTGGAGTCGGACGACGGCACGGTGCGGAAGGTCGATACCGACGAGAGCTGGTCTGCGGCGTACACGGGTCCCCTTGTCGCGGCCGGAATATATGAAGGCGAGACATACGACGCGCAGCGTGGCGTGGAAGGGCTTGCGCCCGTCAGGGTAAACACGGAGTTCACGGGGGAGCTCCGGCCGGCGGCGGCGAAGGTGGCGCTGCGCAGGGACCTAGAGCTCGCGCCGCGCGAAATGTACGTGGTGCGCGGCGCGGCCGGCGCGACTGCGGATGCGTTCGGCCGCGCCAATGTCGTACGCCGTTATGCGGACGGAGAGACTGTCCGCCTTGCGCCCGGCGAGATGCTTGTAGTGGACTTTGGGCAGAACTGCTCCGCCGTGCCGTCGTTCGACGTGACGGGGACGGCCGGGACGGAGCTTGAGCTGCGCGCCTCCGAAATGCTGAACGAGGCGAACGGCGAGAAGTCGCGCGGCAACGACGGCCCTGCGGGAACGCCGTATCTCGCGGCCCTGCGCGGCGCATACGCGGGGATCCGATACACGCTGAAGGAAGGCTCGCAGTCGTACATGCCGCGGTACACGTACTTCGGATATCGCTACGTCGGCGTGACGGTCACGAGGCCGGTCGAATTCGCCCGCTGGCGCTCCACGCCCGTCTCGTCAGTCACGAGGGAAATGGAGCGGGGAAGCATCGTCACAGGGGACGCCCGGGTGAACAAGCTCGTCGGCAACATCCGCTGGGGGATGCTCTCCAACTATCTTTCGTCGCCGACGGACTGTCCCCAGCGCGACGAACGCCTTGGCTGGACGGCGGACACGCAGGTGTTCATGAACAGCGCGGCGTATCTCGCCGACACGCGGGTGTTCCTTGGCAAGTACCTTGCGGACCTCCGCGACGCGCAGATGGGCAATGGATGCTACAAGTGCTTCGCGCCGAACGTGCGGTACACCGCCCATCCTCCTTGGGCGAGCGCGGGCTGGACGGACGCCGGTGTGATCATTCCATACCGCCTCTGGAAATGGTACGGCGAGCGCAGGTTCGTGGACGAGTCGTGGGATTCGATGTCGCGCTACATGAAGTTCCTTGAGAGCGACGCGGAGCCGTACCGCATCAACCACGGCGACTGGCTGGCGTTCGAGCACCACAAGAAGCTGGAGGACGACCTTTCCGGCGACCACATGGACAAGCGCCAGGTGAAAGTGCTCAATGCCTACTTCCGCGTCTGGATGGCGATGCTCATGCGCGAGATGGCGGCTGCGACGGGGCGCGAAGAGGCGGAGCGGCACTATGCGGAGGAGGAGACGAAGCTGCGCAGCGCGTTTGCTGCGGCGTACATGGGGGCGGACGGGACGATAAAGGACGAATACAAGGGGCAGTGCAACGACCTCTATATGCTGAAGCTAGGACTTTGCGGCAATGCCGCCGCAGTGGAGGCGACGAAACGGGACCTCGTGGAAAACATAAAGTCGCATGGCAACCGCCTCCAGACAGGTTTCCTCGGCACGGCTGTTCTGCTGCCAGTCCTGACGTTCGACGTGGGCGCGCCGGAACTCGCGTATTCCCTTCTGCTGCAGGACGCGTTTCCGTCGTGGCTGTATTCTGTGGATCAGGGCGCGACGACGGTGTGGGAGCGCTGGAACGGATACACGAAGGAGAAGGGCTTTGGTCCGGTGGGCATGAACAGCTTCAATCACTACGCATACGGATGCGTTCTTGAGTGGCTGTTCTCGGCGGCGGCGGGAATCCGCCCCGATCCCGAGCAGGGCGGATGGAGGCGATTTCTCCTCAAGCCGCATCCCGACCGCAGGCTCGGTTCATGCTCCGCTTCGTACCGCACGGATTTTGGCACGATACTGAGTGAGTGGCGATATGGCGGCGACGGGAGTCTCAAGTGGAAGTTCACCGTCCCGACGGGAAGTACGGCGACAGTGACCTGGATTGACGGTTCGACGCGCGAGTATACGCCGGGAGACTACGAGCTGGTTTCGCGGCAAGGTGCAGGCCGGGAAAGTCGTGCAATCCACGGCGATTGCAGATAGGGAAACTGCGGGGACCCCGTCAGGCCCTTGAAAAACGGGTTTTCGCGATCAGGTGGGGACAGAATTTTTGTGAGCGCAGCTGGGGACAGGCACTCTTTCCCGCCCGCTCTCCCTGAGAAATAACTAGTGCCTGCCCCCGCGTTCTCTGTGCCGCACGCGAGCCGCAGGAATTTGGTATACTATGCAGTGATGTTCAGCGCGATGCACCGCACCCTTATCCCGGAAATTTCCGGGATAAATTATCCCAGATATTCACCATGGCCAATAAAATCAGGGGAAAATAAATCTTCGGGACGGCGGAAAAGGCGGGGAGACTTTTTCCAGAATACGCTATAATAGCGCTGCAAACATCAGGAAAGGAGTCTCCCCGTGGCGCATAATATAGCAAAAAACGCCGTGGAGCGCACGTCCGCGGCGCTCCTCGACAAGGTGTTCCCCGATCTCGGCAAGGTGGCCGGAGGCGCCGCGCGCGCCGTCTTCTCCGCCGTCGTGCGCACCGGGAGCGCGCTCGTGACGGACCTCGCCGCGGCCATGGACGGCGGCGCGACGTCGATGAAAGGACGGCAGGAGAAGGTGTCGGGATGGCTTGCGCGGTACGACTTCGCCGCGCCGGTGCGGGACCACCTCTGGAGCGAAGGCGTCGCGCTCGTCGGCAGGGACACCGTCATCGCGGTGGACTCGGGCGACGTCTCCAAGGAGTTCGGAGGCGCAGGCATGGAGGGCATGGAGATGGGCTACGACGCATCGCGCGGCGTGGTCGCGATGGGGCATTCGCTCCTGTGCGCGGCGGTCGTCGCGAGAAGGAGGGCCGCCCCGCTCCGGCTCGCCCTCCTCAAGGGGCGCAAGGGCCTGCCGGACGCGGAGACGGACCTGTTCGACGCCATCGTCGGCGCCGTCGGAGGCGACGGCATCCCCGTCCACGACAGAGGCTTCGACAGCGCGGAGTTCGTCGGCCACGCGATCCGGTCGGGCCACAGGGCGGTCGTGCGGGTGAAGGAGCTGTCGCGGGACGTCTTCGGCACGGGGCGGAGCATCGACGGCGACATGGCGGACGCTCCGTGCGTCCGCGCCGCGCTGCGCTCGCCGACGCGGCGCGTCGAGGCCACGGTGCGCTGGCGCGCAGGCTTCTTCCCGTCCGGGGACGCGCATCTGCCCGTCCTCGTGGTCTCGAGCACGTTCAACGGGGCGACGCTGTGCCTCTATGCACTGAACTTCGTCGGCCCGGACGCCTCCGCGCGCGAACTGCGCGAGGCGGCGGCCCTCGCGGCCAACGCCTACTTCTGCCGCTGGAGCGTCGAGGTCCTCTTCCAGGACGTCAAGCAGTGCTTCTCCATCGAGGACGCCCGCGTGAGGACCTTCAGACGGCTGGAGAACCTGCTTGCCTTCTGCACGCTCGCCTACTCCTACTTCGCGTACGTCCTGCCGAACTGCGGCGCGGAGACGCATCGCCTGCTCAAGACCATGAAGGACAGCCTTGGCGAAATCGTCGAGAGCTTCCGTCCCTTCGTAGCCAACGTCCGCGAACTCCTGCGAATGGAGCGCACGAGGTTCATATCCGGCAGACCCAGAAAGCGCAAACCGCCTGACATGACCGCCTTCCTACCGGGCTTCTCGGCCTGACGGACGGCCTCCTGCGGCCCCATCGCCGCGACCTTTGCCAAGGCCGCTGCCTGGCCTTTGCAAAAATCCGGGATAAGGGTGTGCACCGCCGGGCGATTGACACGATGGGGGGAAACAGGTAAAATATTCTTTCTGAAATATGAAAAGGCTCAATGTGATTGCCGCCGGTCTGGGGCGTGGAGTCGTCGAACGGCACGGCGTGAAGAAGCTTGGAGGGCTTGAACCAGGGTTCAGGCCGAGCGTGTTCCCGGCCGTGACCTGCGTCGCGCAGGCGACGGCGCGGACGGGACTTCCGCCGGCGGAGCACGGCATGATCGCCAACGGACGCTGGTTCGACGACCTTTGCAAGCCGATGTTCTGGGAGCAGTCGGCCGCTCTTGTGAAGGGACGGCGCGTATGGGAGGAGCGCCGCGCGAAGGGCGTCCGCGAGGGGATGTTCTTCTTCCAGCAGTCGCTTGGCGAGAGTGTGGACGCGATAGTCTCGCCTGCGCCGATCCACCGGCACGGCGGCGGCATGATAATGAGCTGCTACACGAAACCGACGGACGCCGCGCGCGAGATCGAGCGACGGCTGGGCCGGTTCCCGCTGTGGCGCTACTGGGGGCCGCTGGCGTCGCCGAAGGTGGGGCGCGTCTGCATAGACTGGTTCGAGGCGATGGCCGACATCGTCGACGTCGACGAGGCGTGGCTCTACCTGCCGACGATGGATTACGCCGCGCAGAAGCACGGGCCGGGTTCGCCGCAGGACGACGCGGCGTTCAAGGAGCTTTGCGGCCAGCTGGAACGGCTCGCGCGGTTTTGCGACAGGCGGGGGTGCGCGTTTTCGCTTTCGGGCGACTACGAGATAACGCCTGTCTCCGGCGGGCCGGTGAGACCGAACGTGCTCCTCAGAGAGAAGGGGCTTTTCAGAACGAGGTCCGTGGCTGGAATGGCCTATCCCGATTTCCACCAGTCGAAGGCGTTCGCGATGTGCGACCACGAGATATGCGTCATCTACGGCGAGGAGCGCGAGCGCGCGGCGCGGGAGCTTGTGGCGACGGGGCTATACGAGCGGTCGGCCGAGACGCAGGCGCTCGCGGCGGCCGGGCACGAGGTTCTGCTCGCGAAGCGCGGCTGTTGGTGCGAATACAAGTGGTGGACCGACAGGCGCGACGCGCCCGACTACGCCAGCCACGTCGATATACACAACAAGCCCGGGTTCGACCCGACGGAGCTTTTTTTCTTCGGCCGCGGGACCGTGAAAGGAACCCACGGCCGCAAATGCGAGGTGGTCTATGCAGAAGCGTAACCTGGCCGTCGGCCATTTTTTCAACGGACCGTTCAAAGAGGCGTGCGCGCGCCATCTGCCGCGCATACGCGAAACGTTTTTCGCGTGGCCCGGGGTTCTGTCGTGCAGGCCTGCGCCCGAGTTCACCGACGAGGTGAGGGCGCGGCTCGTCGACGACCTCAAGTGGGCGCGCGCGAACGGGATCGAGCTCGACACGCTCTTCAACGCCAACTGCTACGGCGACGAGGCGATATCTCCCGAGCTCGCCGGTTTCGTTCTGGGCAGGCTCGACGAGATGGAGAAGGAGGGGCTTCTCCCCGACACGGTGACGACGACCTCTCCGTTCATAGCGACGGTTCTGAGGCGCCACCGCCCCGAGGTCAAGATAAGATGGAGCGTCAATCTGCGCGTCCACGGGTCGGTGGGGTTCGAGTGCGTGGAAGAGCTTTTCGATTCGTTCTACGCTTCGCGCGAGCACCATCGCGACCTTGGGAGCCTGAGGCGCCTCCATGAATGGGCGGTCGCGCACGGAAAGACTCTCGGGATGCAGGCGAACAGCGGATGCCTGAGGCAGTGTCCCTTCCAGCAGTTCCACGACAACCTTCACGGCCACGGCGACGGACGCCGTCCGAAGGACGTCGCGACGGCGAAGGAGTACGGTTTTACATTCTTCCGCTGCAAGACAAACTACGACCGCGGCAGGCATGAGGAGTTCCTGCGCTCTACATGGCTGAGGCCCGAGGACATGACCGCATACGACGAACACGTCGATATCGTGAAGCTCGCCACGCGGCGGCATCCCCATCCGGTCGAGGTTCTGGACGCCTACGCGACATACTCCTACGACGGCGATCTCGCCAGGCTCATGGATCCCGTGCACGGCTTCCCGAAGGCGTTCGACAACAGGAGCTTCGACGAGGCGGGCGGTCTGTGGGAGCAGGTGAGAGACTGCCGCGACGCGAACGACTGCACCCATTGCGGAAGGTGCGAGGCCCTGATGCGCCGTGTGTTCAAGAGCATTGACGCGTGATTGCACACCCTTATCCCGGATTTTTCGCGATAAGGGAAAGTGGAATGCGCGAGAGTGTGT
>DGVK01000070.1:0-10430 GCA_002395905.1 Verrucomicrobia bacterium UBA4286
GGAGAAAAAATTGGGGAACCTCCAACTTTCCTGCCGTTTGCCACCGTCTGCTGTTTTATGGTATAATCAAATCGAAAGGAACCATCTGGCTATGAAGATCGCCATAATTGTTTGCGCGGCCGTCGCGACGGCCGCAGTCTGCACCATCGCGGGATGCAGGATGTTTTCGAAGCGCTCTACCGATGCGACGATTCCGCTGACGGCTAAACTGCCCGGAAAGGCCGCCGTCGTCTGCTACTCGCAGTCGAAGGTGCGCAACACGGCAACCGTTGCGCAGTGGATAGCAAAGCACGCGGGTGCAACGCTTTTCGTGCTGGAAATGGCCGAGCCGTATCCCGAGCCGTATTTCTCGACGCTCAAAGCCGCCTACAAGGACTTCAAGGCCGGGACGCTCCCCGCGCTCAAGGATATTCCGGACCTCGACGGATACGATGTCGTTTTTCTCGGCTCGCCCATATGGTACGGGACTTACGCCATGCCTGTCGGCACGTTCCTCAAGGCAAACCCGCTCGCGGGGAAGACCGTCGCCCCCTTCTGCACCCATGGAGGCGGCGGGGCAGGGCGCTTCGCAGCCGATCTGCAGAAGGCATGCCCCGGCGCAAAACTGCTGGAGCCACTCGTCATCCGCGGTTCCAACCAGATCGAGCGCCGCATGGGTCTCGGCGTAAGCGCCCATCACACCGAGGATGACGTGGTCGAATGGCTCAACCGCCTCTTCTAGGCAAGCCCCGCGCGGCGCGGGAAAACTCACAGCCGCAATACTGCTGGCGGTACAGTCCAAGCTCTGCCGACCGCGCAAGACTGCGCTTGAATCCGTCGCGCTTCTTGAAATTCTCCCGCATGAACAACGGATCTTCCGAGGCGGCGAAAACAGTCTCGCTCACTTTGTGGGGGCTTACCGTGAGCGATGTTGTGAACGCGTCGAAGCCGTGCTCCCGCGCGTAGGCCGCCGTCTTGCCGAGATTGTAGCGGAAGCACCTCGCGCATCTAGCCCCCTTCTCCGGCTCGTTCTCGAAGCCTGCGGCGACCTCACGCGTCCATTCCTCATGATCATATGGAGCCGACTCCATCCGCACGCCGTCGGCCTCGGCCAGACGCGCGGCCTCTGCGCGGCGCTTTTCGAACTCTTCCGCCGAATCTATATTGGAGTTGGCGAAGAACATCGTGACTTCGTGGCCAAGCTCCTTGAGGCGCGGCACGCACGC
Source organism: Verrucomicrobia bacterium UBA4286 (assembly GCA_002395905.1). GTDB lineage: Bacteria > Verrucomicrobiota > Kiritimatiellia > RFP12 > UBA1067 > UBA1067. Next base: position 1,206 of record DGVK01000070.1, read on the forward strand.
CGAAGCGCAGGGTCCGCAGCATGTATGAAGCAGAACCTTCACGGCTCGAATGTCGCCTCTGGGTTGCGGGCAAGCGCGTTGAACGCCTCGGGAAGAATGTGCGCCGCGGCGAGATCGTCCAGCGCACGCCACTCGAACTCAATCCAGTCCTCCCTGGCGCGGACATCCTCCGGCGACGCGTCGATCTCCATGGAATAGACAAGGTTGATTTCGGCATGAGGCCTGCCGTGCTGGATGAACCTGTTCTCGACGACGCCGAGAAAGCGCCCGGTTCTCGCCGTGACGCCTGTCTCCTCGGCCATCTCTCGCACAAGCGCCTCGCGTCCTGTCTCACCGAACTCTATATGACCTCCCGGCAGATACGTCGTCGCGCCGCCTTTCGCCCTGCAGAGCAGCAGCCTGCCGCCGACTGTGCATACGCCGCGGGCGATCGTCTCTATTCCCGCCAGCTCATATTCTTTCATGACTTCTTCCTCCATGGGGACAGCCCTTTCGACACTGCGATTTCAGAAAAGCGTCGCCTGCACCGGCTTGCGATCCTCCGGCGTCTGCGCCGGGGACGGCGCGGGGGGTTCCACGCCCACCGGCGCAACATCGCCGAGAAGTTCAAGAAGCCTGCGTTCATCGATGACTTCGGTCCCGAGGGCCCTGGCCTTTTCGGTCTTCGCCGCGCCGACGTTTTCACCCGCGATGAGATAGCGTGTTTTCGACGTTACCGCGCTCTGGACCGTTCCTCCGGCGAGCTCGATGAGCTTCGCGTACTCAGAGCGTGGACGCGAGAGCGTCCCTGTGAGCACACAGCCGACGCCGACAAGCGGGCCGGTCGTCTTCACAGACGGCGTCTCTGCACGCCGCGGGTCGAGGCCGAGTTCATGCATCCTCGCAAGGAACGCCTCGCCGTATCTGCTCTCGAAGAACGCGAGAACCGACTTCGCCGCCTCTGCTTTGATCGGCAGTATCTTGCGCGCCTTCCCTTTAAGCGCGTCGTTGGCTATAACGTTCTTGAGCACACTGCTCCCGGCAAGCGAGGAAAAGCGATCGTGCTCGGCGGCGATGTCTCTCGCCACGGTCGCGCCTACATTCGGAATCCCTACCGCAAAGAGCCACCTGTCGAGCGGCAGACCGCGCGCGGCCTCCAGCGCGTCGCGCATGTTAAGCGCGTTCCTGCCGAACTTGCGAGGCGCCCCGGCCTCGCCCACGTCCAGAGATTTGAGCGCCTCGAAATCGAGCGAGAATAGATCCAGCGGATCTTTCACAAGCCCCTTCTCCACAAGCAGGTCGGCCACGCGGCCGCCCAGCGCCTTGATGTCGAGCGCGTTCCTGCCGGCGAAGTGCTCAAGCCGCCGCTGCAGCTGTGCGGGACAGCCCGGGTTGACGCATCTCACCGCAACCTCGCCTTCCAGCCTCTCCGCACGCTCGCCGCAAGCCGGGCAGACGGACGGGAACACGTAGGGCTTCACGCCCTCCGCACGTTTCTCCACCAGCACGCCGTCGATCGCCGGTATCACGTCTCCCGCTTTGACAAGCCACACATGGTCGCCCACCCGGATATCCTGCTCCGCGATCTGGTCGGCGTTGTGCAGTGTCGCGCGCGATATGACGCTTCCCGCGAGCTCGACAGGCTCCAGCTCGGCCACAGGCGTAAGAACTCCCGAGCGCCCTACCTGGACCGTTATGCCGCGAAGCACCGTCTCGACACGCTCTGGCGCGTATTTGTAGGCGCGCGCCCAACGCGGAGAATGAGCGGTCGCGCCAAGCCCTCCATAGAGGGCGCGCTCGTCCACCTTCAGCACAGCGCCGTCTATCTCGAAGCGGAAGGCGTGGCGGCTCTCGCCAAGTTCGTCGATCGCGGCGATCGCCTCGTCGACAGTCTCCGCCAGCCTGCTCCACGGCGCGACCGGGAACCCCCACCTTTTGAACGCCGCGATCATTTCGGTGTGCGTCGCGAAGCCGTCGCACCCGACGCCGCCGGCGTTGTAGATGACTACATCCAGCGGACGCGCGGCCACGATCTTCGGGTCCAGCAGCTTGAGCGAGCCGGCGCATGCGTTGCGCGGGTTCATGAACGTCTGCCTCCCGGCTTCGTCCAGGCTCTCGTTGAGCTGCACGAATCCGTCACGCGTCATATACACCTCGCCGCGCACTTCAAGCGCATCGGGCGCGTCGTCAGGCAGAGTCTTCGGTATCGACCTTATCGTGCGCACGTTCTGCGTCACATCGTCGCCCACCTCTCCATTGCCGCGCGTCGCGGCGCGGACGAGGCGGCGACCCTCGTAAAGGAGCGAAATCGACACGCCGTCCACCTTCGGCTCCACGACATAGCGCCACCTGGAGCCAGCCGGCATCTCGCGCCGCAGAAAGGTGTCGAACTGCACGAGGTCGCCCTTTTCATAGCATTTGTCGAGCGACTTCATCGGCGGCTCGTGACGCACCTGCGCAAAGCCCTCGATCGGCGCGCCGCTTACGCGCACTGTAGGAGAGTTGGGGTCCTTGAACTGCGGATATTCTCTTTCAAGCGCCAGCAGCTCTTCGTACATGCGGTCGTAATCGGCGTCCGATACGACCGGCCGCGCCTCGACGTAATACAGACGGTCGTTGCGGTTTATCGCCTCGACCAGCCGCGCCATGCGCGCTCTTACGTCTTCATCCGCGGCCATGCTGTCATCGCCCCCCGGCAAGATCCGGAAACACCGCAAGCCTCAACGTTGTCGCCCCGTATGGCACAAGCCTTATCGTCTCGACTTTGTCCGACAGCGCGACAGGCGTCTCGGGCACATCGGGCGTGAACCTGCCGTCGACAAGGCTCCAGTCTATCCGACGGACAGGCACTTCAACGGCGACCGACCCGCCGTCGGCAAGCGTCCTGGCCTCGTGCGCGGCGAGCGCGTAGTTGAACGGACCCGCCGGGCGGATGTTCCAGCACTTGAATTCGGGGTTGGCGCTTTTCTTGCCGCGCATGTTCGCGTGCTCGACGACATCCTCGGTACGGCTCTCGGCGATCGGAAACGCGAACAGCAGCGGCCCGCGCCTCACAACAGTGCCCTGACTCACGCTGCGACCTTCTATCTTGCCGGACCACCTGCTTACGGCGTCCTTTATCACGTAGTGTCTGCGCGGCAAGACCTCGAACACCGTCTGCATCGGGAAATCCAGGCATATCTCGTCGCCGTCGCGGAAGACGCGGCGCAGAGTCGCGAAAGAGCCAGGCGCGCCGGCCTCCACAGGTTCGCCGTTGACCGACACCGCCGCACCCTGCCCGCACCAGCCGGGAACGCGGTATGTGAACGCGCTTTCGCGAGGCTCTTTGACTGAAAAGCGAAACTTCACCCTCCCGTCGAACGGATAGTTCGTCTCCTCCTCGATCTTTGCCCAGCCGAAGTCCGCCTCGCACGGACCGTAGAGCGCGGCGACCGGCGCGCCGGCGGCGTCCTTGAGCCACATGCGCGAAACGTAGTTCGGCAGAAACCTGTGCATGTTCCCGGCGCAGCACTCCGTCTCGTGCGTCGGCCTGTACTGCGACCACGTCGAGCCGTAGAAGTACGGGTTGTGGTTCGAGTCGGACGTCGCAACGAACTGGTTCATGTTCGAGAAGTACTGCAGCGCCTTGAAGTCTTTTGTAACCGACCCGAGACCGGCGTTCAACACACATCGTTCAATGCCGTCTGCATACCGCGCGTCGCCCGTGACCTCCAGAAAGTAGCCGAGCGACCATGTGTAGTCGGTCACGACACACGTCTCATGCCCCCAGTGGATGCTGTTGCCGCGCGTCTGCTCGGTGGAGCTTGGGCAGCCGTCGGGAAGCATGTGGTCGCGCACAAGCTTCGCCTCGGCGTTGACGGCCTCGCGCAGGTATTCTGCGCGGCCGGTGTAGGCGTAGAGAAGAAGCGGTATCTTGAGTTCCTCGGAATAGCTCACGCCGTGCATGTAGATCGGCGAATCGTCGGCGCAGTTCTGCGGCGTAAGATCGCCCGACCATCCGTCCTTGCTGGCCTTCGCGGTCCAGGACTGCTCGGCAAGTTCGAGAAGCCTGCGCTCGCCCGTAACTCCGTACGTCCAGGTCAAGCCTTCCACATTCACCGTATTCCGCCCGTCGGCCAGAGTGTTGGTGCCGTAAAGGAGATAGTACTTGGCGAGCGCCGCCGGTATGCGCGCGTCGTGCGTCGCGTCGTACTGCGCCTTCATCACGCGGAAGAACACCGCCATGGGCCACATTTCGTAGCCTTTGCCAAGCTTGTAGTTCGCCGCATCCCACAGGCATGGATCGCCGAGCTGACCGTCGGGCCTTGCGTTCGCGAGCGTCCAGTCCACGCCAGCCTCGCCTTTCGCGACAAGCGCCTTGTCGCCGAGCGCATACCCGAGCCTCAGAAGACCGTCGGTGTAGTAGGCCGTCTGCTCATAGCGCCACCATCCCTGACCGTGGCCGCCTTCGCGCGTTATACGCCCGGCCCACATGCACGAATCGTATGGATAGCTCAACGCCTCGGGATGGCCGGTCAAGCCGTCCGCCTGGGCGCGGCACGTACGCTCCAGCCATCCTTTGGGGCGCACGCTCGAAAGAAGGCCGTCTTCAAAGCGTGCGTAAGGCGCGATCTGCGCGACCGCCGGCAGAGCCGCAAGCGCGACCGCCGCAAGCGCCGCGGCGCAAGGACGAAGGTCGCGTTCCTGTTTTGTCATCTTGTTATTCTCGTTCATGCGGGTATTTTACCATATCTCTCCGCCGTCAATCAACGGAAAGATTGCCGCGCGCGCCGTCACTTGGCGCCGCGGCGAGTGTCGCGGCCTTTGTCTTTACCGCCTTCCGCGCCCGGCGTGGAGGCGCCGTCGAGCGACTGCTCGTGGATGGGAATCCTTACTATGCGCATCACCGGCGCGGTGTTCGAACGATAGCTGCGCCCTTCGGGATCGGCTATGCGAAAAGTGAGCTCGACCTTGTATGGGACTGCGTTCGACTCGGCGAACTCGTCCTCGAACGCACGCTCGTCGTTCTTCGCCTCCACTTTCTCGGCGGTCTTCATTACACGGCAGTTAAAGCCTACGACACCGTCGGAAATGAGCACCGGCTGATACATCTCGTCGTTTTCGAAGCTGAAGTCTATCTCGTCCGGGTTGTCCTTCGGGCGCAGCGCGACATCTGGACACTGCCTGGCGTAAAGCCCGGTCACCTCGATCGTGTCCTTGAAATCGTGGTTCCCCTCTTCAAGAATCATGACCTGCACGCGGTGAACGGTATCTGCGACTGCGCTCTTGTTGCCGACGATCGCCGAACCTGTCTTCGACCACTCGATAAGGTCGGAGTCGTCCGGATCCTCGCCCTCGCCGTTGTTGACCAGCACAAACCCGTATCTGTCGTCCTGCCTGCCGTCGTGCGGATAGTACATGCTGCGCAGACCGGAAACAACCTGGTTCAATGCAAAGTCGGTGCGCTGCATCTTGTCCATATAGTCCGTGGATATCTGCCAGCCGCGGCTCACGGCGTTGAACGTGGCCACGGCGACCGTCGTAAGAACGCCCACGAGAAGAACCGCGAGCAGCATCTCGATCATGGTGAAAGCGCGTCTCATTCTGGCTTCCTCCAGAAGGTCACGTAGCTCTCCTCTTCGCCGTTGCCCCTGCGTCTGTCGCCCCACTTCACCGTGACGCGCACCGTGTAGAGGTTGCCGAGCCGTTTTATATCGTCCTCGCTGTCGTTGCGGTTCAAAGCCTCGCGCTCCCATGTATAGCCGTGGAACTTCTCCTCCTGCGCGGACGTAAGGCGGGCGTTCTTGCCGGCGATGATGTCCCAAAGCTCAGTCGCCTTCGTCTCGGGGACGTCCAGATCCTTTTCGGGATCCTGCACGTCAGACAGAGGATATGCCATGTCGCCGAGGTCCATCACCTCCTGCGCCGTCTCCAGATATGTCGACGACAGCATCATCCTCTGGCTCTGCGACATGGATACGAGAATCGTCGTAAGCCCGAATCCGAGTATCAACGAGGCAAAGAGGACCTCCAGCAGGGTGAAGCCTGCGTTCGCGCGGAACCGTCCGTCCATCAGTCGTCCTCCCCTGAACCCAGAACCTTGGCCGCGCCGAAGCGGTCCACCTTTATGCAAAGTCCCTTTTCGGGATCCGACCCGTCGGCATAGACCCATATTCTGTGAGGCTCGGTCCTTCCGTTGACCTCCCACACGACTGAAACCGGCTCCTGGTCGTCAAGTCCTGCCGCCGGCGCGGGAGCAGGCGTCTGCGCCGGTTCCTCGGCGGCCTTTAACTCCGCCGCTTTCGCTTTCTCCTCCTTCAAGCGGCCTATCAGATAGTCCACGTTGGAGAAGACCGACACTTTCGACCTGGACTTCGCTTCGTCCGGCACGCCTTCAAGCTCTTCACCCTCGCGCAGAACCTTGATGCGCACACCGCGCACCACGTCCTCCGAGACGGGAGAGAAGAGAACCTCCTCGATGCTCTGCCCGCCTCCGGAATCCGCGCCCTGGTCTTCGCCTTCCGGCAGGGGGGCGTCCTCGACAAGCTGGACGCGCTCCCCTTCGAGCGTAGTCGCGAACCGCGGGCCGCTGTCGGACATGATCTTCGCCGTGTTTATTTCCACTTTCGCGCACGGCTCGTCGTCCACGCGCTCTGTCGAATACGTGATGACGCTCGGCTGCTGCGACACGAGCGCGACCGATCTCGCGTGGCGTATGAGCGCGAACACGTCGCGAGCAGCCGCGCGCACACGCGCCGAACCCTGTCCGGCGCGCACGTTCACGACGCTCGCCGTCACCATTATACCTATGATGGCGACGATCGTCAGAAGTTCGATCAGCGTGAAGGCCTTGCGCATCGCGCGTCACGGCCCGAGGCCGCCTTAGTTGGTCCCGCCGGAACGCTTGGTCGTGTCGCTGCGGATGTCGTCTTCGCTGCCGAACTCGGCGTCCGGACCGGCCGAGATCACCACGAAGCGGCGGGCGCCTTTCTTCTCCAGCTTGTACTCCGTCCCCCACGGATCCTGNNGACCTTGTCGCTGCGGATGTCGTCCTCGGTGCCGAAGTCGCCGTCGGGGCCCGCCGAGATGACGGCGAACTTCTTGCCGTTCTTCTCGTACTTGTATTCGGTGCCCCACGGATCCTCGAGCGCGCCTTCGCCGCCTTTGAGGATCGGCTCGTCGTCGCCCTGCTCCTTGATGAGGTCGCGCAGATCGCTCGGATACTTCTTGTTCGCGAGGTAGTACGACGTTATCGCGTTGGAGATATTGTCGACAGACTCCTTCGCGGCCGTCTGCTTCGCACGCTCCAGGTTGGACACGATGCTCTGCACCGCGACCGTTCCCAGAATGCCGATGATCGCCACGGCTACCAGAATCTCCATGAGCGTAAAGCCCGCGCGCATCGCTAGGGCGGCTCTGTTTTCTTCATTCTTCATAGACGAATCTCCTTCTTTCGTTTGCTGTATTATACCATATTCGCCGCCGGCTGTGCATATGCACGGCTGTCAAAGCGACCGGCCCCCGTCCACAGGCACTATGCATCCGCTGGTGCGCTCTGCGTCAAGGAGGAATGCGACGGCCTCCGCCACATCCTCGGGCGTCGGGCGGCCGAGCGGAGTCTCGCCCGCCTTCTCGCTTGCGCCGACAGGCGCAAGCACAGGCCCCGGCGCGACCGCGTTGACGCGGAGAGTCCCGGCGAACATCGCCGCGGCCTTGCGCGTATATTCAAGAAGCGCGCGCTTGGTGCCTGAGTATGCGTCCTCGTCCGGCGAGGCTTCGCCGAGCACACGGCAGTCGAGAATGTTCACCACGCTTCCGCGTCCGTCCTCGCGGCACGCCATCAGCGTCGTAAGCTTTTCCGGCGCCTTGAGGTTGACGGCCTCCAGCACGGAGGCGTCGCCGGTGAAAAGCGCCGCGTTGTTCACGAGCGCGTCCGGCGCGGCACCGCCCAGAAAGGCGCACGCGGCGGCATAGAGCTTCGCCGCGCCCAAAGACTCAGAAAGGTCGGCGACGACATCCGCGCCCGACTCTGGACGGTGAGAACTCGTCACGACCCTCCATCCTTCCGCACGCAGTCTCGACGCTATTGCCAGACCGAGCCGCACGACACCGCCAGTTACCAGAACCGTCTTCACCGCCGCCCAGTCCGTCAGAAGAATATCTTCGCCGCGGCGAGAAGACCCTGCTTCCACGGGACGCGGTGGCTCACGCCGGATTTGCCTGCGAACTCGGAAAGATGCGCGACATACCAGTCGTAGTTTCTCACGAGAGCCTGCTTGTTTGAATATTTCGGAGTGTAGCCAAGAAGCCGCTGCGCCTTCTCGATCGACACGAACGAATCGGTCGAGGCCGTTTCATACACCCATGGATACAGCGGCGAGAGGTGGAGCTTCTCAAGTATGCGCAGAATGAACACGAGCGGTTTTACGGGCATCCCGCGAATCTTCTTGCCGTGGCCGGCGCGGTCGAGGACCGCCTGATAGTCCTCCTTCATCGTCGTGAACTCCTTCGCGCCGATGTTGAACTCTGTCGCGACGACATTCTTCGGAAGCGTCATGGCCGACCATATCGCCTCGTCGAGATCGTCCACGTCCATGAGCTGATAGCGGTTCGCGCCGCTGCCTATCATCGGGAAGCCGTGGCCCGTATACGCCCAGTCGTAGAAAAGCGCGAACACGCCGAGCCTCTCCGGGCCGACGAAGCTCTTGGGGCGTATTATCGAGACGCAGTACCCTTCCTTAATCGCCTCACGGCAGATGTTCTCGGCGTCGATCTTAGCCTGCCCGTACGGCCCGACGCCGACGAGAGGATCCGTCTCGTAGATGGGATGCTTTTTAGGAACGCCGTACACGGCGGTCGATGATATCTGGATCATCCTGTCGAGCTTGAACTTCCGCGCGGCGGCAAGAACGTTCCTGCAGCCGTCGACTTCGGTCGTGCGGATATCCTCCTCGCTGTAGAGCGGAAGCGCCGCCGCACAGTGCACGACAACATCGCACCCCTCCGTCACCTTCTCGACAGCCGCGACGTCACGCACATCGCCGAGCGTGAACTTGAGCCACGACTCGCTTTTCTCCGGATAGTCGAAATCTGCAATGTCAAGAACACGAATCTCCTCCACGCCTTTCGCGCGGAGGAGACGGATGAGGTTTATTCCTAAAAACCCGGACCCGCCGGTTACGAGAACCTTCATCTCTGAGACCTCGCTTTACTTTGCTTCGGCCGGAGCGGGAGTCGCAGGCGCCTCGGGAGCGGGGGCCGCCGCAG
>DGVK01000070.1:10516-11942 GCA_002395905.1 Verrucomicrobia bacterium UBA4286
CCTCGGGAGCGGGGGCCGCCGCAGGAACCTCGGGCACCGCAGGAACGGCCTCGGCCGGAAGTTCGGGCGCGGTCATGGGAAGCGCGGGCGCCTGCTCGGCCGCAGGAGCCGCCTCGGCCTCGCCGGCCATGAGCGACTTGGAGTGCACCGTCGACGTGAGACGCGCAAGAACGAGAGTGTTCAGAAGAAACACCGCGCCGAGAACCGCCGTCGTCTTGATAAGAACGTTTCCAGCGTCTGCACCGAGCGACGCCTCAAGCATCCCGCCGCCGATAGCGCCGCCGAGACCGCCCTCTTTGGGCTTCTGGAGCATGACCGCCATCGCGAGCAGCAGGCAGACCAGAACTTCCACAACATACAGAAAACCGATAAAAATCGACATCTCTTTTCTTTCCTTTCGTTTGGCTGTATATTATACCAAAACGGCGCAGAACCCGCAAGGAGGCTCAACCCTCCAGAGCGGCGCGCACCTCCGCGGCATCCGTGACGCCCACGAACGCCGCCGTTTTCGCGCCGTTCTTGTAGCAGAACATCGCGGGAATTGACATGATGCCGAACTCCGCCGCAAGCTCCGGCGCCTGGTCGACATCCACTTTTACAACCGTGAGGTCGTTCATGGACGGCAGAATCTCCTTCTCGATCTTCTCTCCCATCATCATGCACGGCCCGCACCACGTCGCCCAGAAGTCGACAAGCACTTTGCCGCTTTGCACCGCCTCGTCGTATTCAGCCCGTGTCTTGACATTCTTGATCATGTTTTCACTCTCCGTTGTCTGTTCACATCTTCGTAACGCTCTGCCCTTCGCGGGAATCCTTGACCGCCCAGCCGGCCGCGGCCAGCTCGTCGCGCAGCCTGTCGCTCTCCGCCCAGTTCTTCGACCTGCGGGCCTCCGCGCGCCTGTCGAGAAGCGCCTGCACCTCCGCAGGTATCTCCGCCTTTTCAGCTTTGCCGAAGAAGATGACGCCGAGGACTTCATCCATGCGTTTGAACACGCCGAGCACGCTGCCGCCGCCGTGCGCGTTCGTTTCGCGCACAAGCTCGAAGAGGGCCGCGAACGCCTTGGGAATGTTCAGGTCGTCGTTGACAGCCGCCGTGAAGTCGTCGAGATGTTTCTTCGCCCAGTCCGGCGCCTCGCCGTCTGTCGTCTTCTCGACGCATGCATCGATTCTGGCGAGGGACTTTCTCGCGTCGTCGAGCGCGCTGAACGCGAAGTTGAGCCCCTGCCGGTAGTGGGCGTTGATGAGCACGTAGCGTATCTCGCGCCCCGTATACCCCTTCTCCAGAAGATCGCGCAGCGTGAAGAAGTTGCCTGCGCTCTTCGACATCTTTTCACCGTTCACCCTGAGATGCGCGCAGTGCATCCACGTCTTGACGAACGGCTTCCCGGTCGCGGCCTCGGCCTGGGCGATCTCGTTCTCGTGATGG
>DGVK01000136.1 GCA_002395905.1 Verrucomicrobia bacterium UBA4286
TTCCTAGGAAGGAATGATGGGAAATGTCATGCCTTTCAATCCCGTCCCGTGTTCTCAGAGACTAAACGCAAGAGAATCTTGCATTTGCTTCTGGACTTCACACCCGAAAGACTCTGTCGCCGTCCGCGGCGTTGCCCCAAGAGAAAGGATTTGCTATAATGGCACGCATGACAAGACCGGTTCCACAATCCACAAGGCGCGACTTCCTCAAACTCGGCGCTTGCGCAGGCGCCGCCGGGCTTGGCGCGTTCGCCGTCAAAGCCGACGGCACACCCGCCACACCCGCCACGCCCGCATCAAAGCCCCTCGACCCCGACCTCTCGGCGGTCGTCTCCGATCTTCACGTCGGCCAGCTGTGGAACGAGCAGAAATTCCGTACCGACCGCAGCTACGACTACATCAACGGCGTCGTGCGCCGCCTTGTCGCGGAGATACTTTCAATGAAGGTCCTCCCGTCCTATGTCTTCGGCCTCGGCGACATCTCCATGTGCTACGGCGAGGAGCGCGACTACGAGATCGCGGCGGAGATCCTCCGTCCGCTCGAAGAGGCCGGCATCAAAATCGTCATGACCGCCGGCAACCACGACCGCCGCTCGCCCATGGCGCGCCACCTCGGCGGATGGCTCGGCGAGTCGCCCGTCGCGGGAAGATTCGCGTCCGTCACGCATCTGCCGCGCTTCGACATGGTTCTTCTCGACTCTCTCAAAGAGCCCGACCCTTCCGCCGAGGACAACCGCGCGGGACGCGGCGGATGCGAGCTCGGAGCGGAGCAGTCGAAGTGGCTCGACTCCCTTCTCGCTGAGACGACGCGCCCGACCCTCGTCTGCGCCCACCATACAGCCTGGTCGCTCGGCATCAACAAGCAGATGGTGAAATCTCCCAGGGTCTGCGGCTTCCTGCACGGACACAACCACAGCTGGCAGGACAACATCCTCTTCAGCAGCTACGGGCGCAAGACCATGATCCGCATGCTCGGCATGCCGTCGATGGGCATGGATCGCGACATCGGCTACGCTCTTCTGCGCGCGTTCGACGACCGCCTTGAACTCGTGCACGTCGAGCGCGACTACTATTTCCCGGTCCAGACGACGAAAGCCGAGCGCCTGCCCATATGGGACGCAGTCGTGCGCGAACGCCACGGACGGCGCGTGTTCTTCCCGTTCGACAAGCTCGCGTAGTCCATCCGCCCCGCTCCACTCTCGCAGACATAAAACCGTCCCCGTGAAACAGCGTACGCACACAGCAGAAGGGATAATGATCTCCCGCCCGGAGTATATCGAGACCTCCGAGACGGAGACTGTCGATCTTTCGCCGGACGGCGTGGACTGCATCCCCGTCCTCGGAGAGCACCGCTACAAGCGCGCGGGCGGCGCGACCGTCCCGCACGTACATCCGGACATGATCGAGATCATATGCTGCCGGCGCGGCGCGAACCTCTCGTTCGACTGCAACGGCGAGACGGTCCCCTTCCGTCCGGGAATGGTTTTCGCCGCCCAGCCCGAGACGCCCCACTTCCTGCGCCGTTACCCGAAGAGCCTGTCGACTGTGTGGATATGGTTCCGCCTGCCGAAGATCGGACGCACCGCTCTCGGCCTCAGCCGCGCCGAGACCGAATGGCTCGTCGGCAGGCTGCGCACGCTTCCCGTGCAGTTCGAGGCGACGGACGCTCTCATGCAGTCCTTCCGCCGCCTCTGGAACATCTATCGCGCCGAACCGCGCGGCACCGTCGCGCGCCGCCTTCTCATGCGCGACGCGGCGACTCGCCTGCTGCTGGACGTCGTGGAATCCTCGGCCGCCCGCGTCGAAGACACGCACGAGAACGAGAAGCTGCGCGCGATCATAGAGGATATACGCCGCAACCCTTCCCTCGACCGCTCGGTGGACGATCTCGCCGAGCGCGCGGCCATGTCCGTCGCCAAACTCACGACGTGCTTCCGCCGCGAGACAGGCCTGCCGCCGCATGCGTTCCTCGTCTTCTGCCGCATTGCGGCGGCGAAGGAAATGCTCGCCTCCACGAAGAAGAGCGTTGGCGCGATCGCTCACGACCTGGGCTTCCCCTCGGCGCAGCACTCCGCCACGCAGTTCCGCCGCGAGACCGGGATGACGCCTTTGGCGTGGCGTTCGCTTTCTTAAGTTTATAGATTTGCGCACCATTTCTCCCCGCCGCTGGTGTATAATACCCGTTGAAGGAGAAAAGGATGAACGCAAGCAGAAGGGATTTCATCAAGATAGGAGCCGTCGCAGGCGCGACTGTCATCGCCAACGGACTGGAAGGCGCGACAGGCGCCGTCGCGCAGAACGCCGACGCGGCGGCGTCTCTGCCCGTGCCCGAAGGCGCCGATTTCGCAGGCATGGCCGGCGCATACGCCGCGCTGATCACACCTTACAAGAAGGACGGCTCGATAAACGAGGAGATGATAGAGCGTATTGTCGAGCACGGTCTTGCGAACGGTCTCAGAGGATTTTATCTCACGGGTTCCACAGGCGAAGGGTTCCTTCTCAGCGCCGACGAGCGCGTGAGGGTGTACGAACGCGCGGTGAAGACGGCTCGCGGGCGCGCGAAGATGATTGCGCATGTCGGCTGCCTTTCGACGGATGATGCGGTGAGTCTCGCGCGGCGCGCGGCGAAGGCGGGCGTCGACTGGGTGTCGTCCGTCGCGCCCGTCTACTTCGGGCAGAACTTCGACGCGGCCTTCGCCCACTACAATGCCATCGCGGGCGCGACAGATCTGCCGTTCATGATATATTCAGTCGGCGCGCAGGTCGTGCCCGACCGCGATGTGCGCTTCTTCGAAATCCCGAATGTAAAGGGCATGAAGTACACCGGCTACGCCTACTGGACGGTGAAGCAGCTCAAACGCCGCCTTCCCAAGCCCGCGATCTTCTTCGCAGGCGCCGACGAGCAGGAGCTCTGCGCCTTCGCCTACGGCGACACTTTCAGCGGATGCATCGGCACGACCGACAACATGATCCCCGCCCATCACGCGCGCATCTGCGCGCTCGCCGCCGAAGGGCGCTTCGCCGAGGCCCAGCCGCTCATGGACGATGTGGTTCGCTTCGTCGAGCTGGTTGTAAGCGCGCCGAACGCCTCCTACTGGAAAAGCGTCATGCGGTATATCGGGCTGGACTGCGGCCCCGCGCGTTCGCCTGCGGGCCAGCCGCTGAACGAGGCCGACTATCAGGCATACGCGGCCAAGGTGGACGCTCTCGGCTTCATTGAAAGGAACGACGCGAATGCGTAAGGCCCTCGCAGCCGTCGCTCTCGCGCTTGCGGCGTCCGCCATTTTCGCGGACGCGTCGGTAGAGGCTCACGCCGCCGTCGCGCGGCGCGCCGCGGCAGACGGCATCGTGCTGTTGAAGAACGACGGTTCGCTCCCTCTCGCAAAAGGCTCCACACTCGCGCTCTTCGGCGCGACGGACGACATAAGGCCAGGTGGCGGCGGCTCTTCGGGAGTGAACGCCGTGCGCAGGGTGACGCTTGCCGACGGTCTCACGGAAGCCGGTTTCAAGCTCGACCGGACGAGCCGTGAAACAGCACTTTTCGTAGTCATGCGCAACGCGCTGGAAGGCGAGGACGCGCCCGACGCCGCGTTCGAGCTTGCCGGGGAGGAGCTTGCGACGCTGGCCGAAATAAAGGCCTCGGGCTTCAAGCGCATCGTCGCCGTCTGCGGCGGCGGCCATGTGTTCGACTTCGGTCCTCTCGCCGACGACGCGGCGGTGGACGCGATTCTCTGGGCGTGGTATCCTGGCGGCGAAGGCTGCGCGGCGATCGGCGACGTGCTCGCGGGAAAGGTCAACCCTTCCGCACGCCTCGCCGAGACGATTGCGAGAAACGTCGGCGACTATCCGACAGACCGCGGCTGGCGCGAGTCGCGCTGGTACGTCCCTTACGAGGAAGGCATCTTCGTCGGCTACAGGTATTTCGAAACGATTCCCGGCGCCGATGCAAAGGTGCTGTATCCCTTCGGCCACGGCCTTTCCTACACGACGTTTGAACTCGGCGCGGTCGAGGTCAAGGGGTTCGACGCCTCCGCCCTCGCCGCAGACGGCGCGGCGCGAAAGATCGCCGTCGCCGTGACCGTCACGAACACAGGCCGCGCCGCCGGCCGCCACTCCGTTCTATGCTACACCTCGCAGCGCGGCGGACTGGCCGACCATCCCTCGTGCGAACTCAGGGCCTTTGCCAAGACCTCCCTTCTCGCCCCCGGCGCGAGCGAGCGCCTCACGCTTTCGTTCGATGCAAAGGACCTCGCCTTCTTCGACGACGACGAAACCTCGCCTGCCGTCGGCTCGTGGGTCTTCGACAAGGGCCGCTACTCCCTTCTCGTCGGCGGCTCGGTTCGCGACGCGAAGGAGACGGCGGCTTTCGACGCGCCGGCCTGCGCCGTTCTCGCCTCGCCCGGCCTCAAGCTCCAGGCCGACAGGCTCGCGCGCCAGCTCAGGGCAGACGGCTCTTTCAAGACGCTCAACACGATCTATCCCGGCCATGTCGAGCCGGGCGGGCTCGTGCCCGTAAGAACCAACTCGCAGGACCGCGTGAACGTGACGCTCTTCGACGTGGCGGATGGCCGCGCGACGCTGGACGACCTTCTTGACGACATGTCTCTCAAGGAGATGCTCCACCTCCTCTTCGGCCATCTGCGCGAGGATCCGTGCGGCACAGGCTCGATAGGCGCGCTCGACAAGTTCCGCATCTCGGCGGTGCAGACGTGCGACGGCCCGGCGGGCGTTCGGCGCGAGGCGGCCTCCACCTTCTTCCCGTGCGCCGCCCTTCTCGCCTGCACATTCGACACGGCGCTCATCCGCGAGACGGGCGCGACGATCGGCGACGAAGCTGCCGAGGCCGGATTCGACCTCCTGCTCGCCCCGGGAATGTGCATCCACCGCCATCCTCTCTGCGGACGCAACTTCGAGTATTTCAGCGAGGATCCGCTTGTCTCGGGCGTCGCGGCGGCGGCATACGTCAAAGGCGTGCAGAGCCGGGGCGTCGGCGCGACGCTCAAGCACTTCGCGGGCAACGGACGCGAGACCACGCGCCGGATCCAGAAGGACGTCGCTTCCGAGAGGGCGTTCCGCGAAATCTACCTGCGCGGATTCGAACGCGCCGTGAAGGAGGCCGAACCATGGGCGGTGATGACGAGCTACAACGGCGTGAACGGCTACAACAGCGGCGAGAACTACGGGCTTGTGACGGGCATCCTGCGCGACGAGTGGGGCTATAAAGGGCTCGCCGTCACCGACTGGCTCACGACGATTCCCATGTGGCGCGAGATCGGGGCGGGAAACGATGTCAAAATGCCGAAGGACATCGAGGATACAAACCGCAACATGCTCAAGCGCGGCGACGCGGTCGAAGAGGCGCTCTTCGCCTACAACCGCTGCTATCTGTCGCTCACACGCGTCCGCGAAAGCGCGAAGCGCGTCTGCGAGCTCGTCATGAAGTCGCGCCGGTTCGCGCGCGACAGGGCGCGGCGTCCGGTGCTGGAGCTCAAGCCCGGGCCGGACAATCCGCGCAACAGCGAGGGCGCTTTCATGCCGCTCAAGGACGGCAGCATCATCTACGCCTACTCGCGCTACAGAGGCGCTTCAAAGGGCGACCACGCGCCGGCCGAGATCGCGGTGCGCCGTTCGAACGACGGCGGCGCAACATGGTCCGCTACGGACGAGATAATCGTGCGCGACGAAGGCGCGATGAATGTCATGAGCGTCAGCCTCCTGCGCCTCAAGAGCGGAGAGATCGCCCTTTTCTATCTGCGCAAGAACTCGCTCGCAGACTGCCGCCCCGTGATGCGCCGGTCGTTCGACGAGGGGAAGACCTGGAGCGGGCCGACGACCTGCATAACGGATGAAACCGCCTATTACGTCCTCAACAACGACCGCGTCGTGCAGCTTGAAAGCGGCAGACTTCTCTTCGCCGTCTCAAAGCACTCCTTCCCCGACGGAAAGTTCGACAACACAGGCGTGGTTCTCACTTATTCCTCGGACGACAACGGCGCGACATGGCGTCGCGGCAGAAGCGTCCTTGAAGTGCGCGGCGCAGACGGCAGGCGGTACGCCGCGCAGGAACCCGGCGTGGTTGAATGCTCGGACGGCTCCATCCTCCTCTGGATACGCACGAACTCTGGCCGCCAGTATTTCAGCCGCTCGACCGACCGCGGCGAAACGTGGAGCGAACCCGAGCCGTCGCCGCTCGTCTCGCCGCTCTCGCCCGCCAGCATAAAGCGCCTGCCCACGGGCGACCTGCTCGCAATATGGAACGATCACGGCTCGCGCCCTGAAATGAAGACCTACCGCCCGACGGAGCACAAGTGGGCGAACGGCTGGCGCTCGCCGCTCGCCGCCGCCCTTTCGTCCGACGACGGGCGCACGTGGCACGGCGTCAAAATGCTCGAGACCGATCCGGACGGATGGTTCTGCTATACGGCCATCCAGCCGATTGCCGACGGGACGGTTCTCCTGGGCTATTGCGCCTATGACATGCTCGCGCACACGCGGCTCGTCAAAGTGCCGCTCAAGTGGTTTTACGAAGATTAACAACAACAACCAAAAAGGAAAACAAAGATGAAAACAATGCTCATCCCAATCCTGACTCTCGCCGCGACCTGCACGGCCTTCGCCGACCTGGAGCGCAAAGACTCCTCGGAGTTCGACTACAAATACGAGATGATAAAGTTGCCAACGGAGGAAGATGTTGACGGAAACGGCAAGTATGACTTCACAGGTGGTGACGCCTCTTGGATGACATGTGGCTCTGGCGCAGATGCGGGAACCATACTTATGGATATGTCTAAAGGAAACAAGTCACTGACAAGTTCGGCGGACATTGATACCACTGGCGATCTGTGGAAGAAGATGGGGGTGACACACCAAACTGGTTACACGATAGAAACACATTTGAAAATACTTGAATCAACAGGATCAGCTGGAGCGTTCTTCTTGAATGCATCACTGACTGGCGGCAACTACAACTGCTTCCTTTACTTCTTTACCGATCATCTCAATTGGGGAAGCACTAAAGTTTCGGATATTGATGCAACACAGTGGCACACATACCGCGTCGTACGACTTGCGGGCGAAGAAAAGTATCATTTGTATATTGATGGCACACTTGTCAGCGATAACCTCGCAAACGCCTATGGCAACACTCTATATCGCTTAATTTTTGGCGCAGGGGGTGCAAACTACAAGAGCAAGGTCAGGGTCGAATATTTGCGACTCACAACGGGAGCGTTTGCGCCACAGACAGAAAAAGACACTCGACTTTCCTCTGATGAGTTTGATGTGAAGTATGAAATGAGCGCTGATGATACGAGCATTTCAACCTCGACTAGCACATCTGATTGGACTATCAATGGAACGAGCAATGTGACCATCACTAAAGAAAACGGTGTTCTTTCTGTAACGCCGCAACAAGGCAAGCAGCCATATTGGATTACGACCGATAAAGCTTGGAAGAATCTTGTTACCTTTGATACGTCCTACACTGTTGAGTTTTCGACAAAGATTAGAAGTTGCACACTCACCAACGGCGGAGACAGAACACTTCAGTTCTGGGTCGCCACCCCACGCGCAACCGGCAACATCATCATCGGCGAGAAGCATGTCTACTGGCAGATCTCGTCTTCAATGGGCGATAACATCGAGCTTGATTCTTCGGACAACACTGACAAGATGCATAAATTCAGAATCGCTTTCGACGGCGAAACGCATGGTGGATTCACCGTGTGGCGTGATGATGTTAAGATAGGCGAAAAGCTCGGAGACCTCGCTGCTTACAACGGCGCATCGTATAGCTTTGCACGTTTTGGTATACCTGGCTCGACTAGCGGCGGTGCATTTGACATCGGTTACATCCGCTGGACACTCGATGGGGTGCATTCACCCTATACCCGCAAAGGGCTGATGGTCATCGTCAAGTAACGGTTGTTTGTTAATTATGGCGGCGGCAGGCATAACCCCTGTCCTCCGCCAGATTCCAAAGGCAAGGCATTAAAAGCCTTGCCTTTGCTTTTGCGTTTCCTTGGCAGGACTTTGGTAAAGGTCAGGCAGGCTTGAGGGTAAGTCTGGGCAAGACTTCGCCAAAGCTTGGGCAAGACTTGTGCAAAGCTTGGGCAAGACTTCAGCAAAGCTTGGGCAAGACTTTGGCAAAGCGTGGGCAAGGCTTAGGCAAAACTGGTAGAATCGCCCCGCGCGTGGGACGGAACGCGGCTTGACAGCGGCGGCAGCTGCATGTAGTCCGCGCCTATCATGTCTGAAAGATACGTCCGCCAGTCGCGCGGCAGCGGCACCTTTACGTCGCAAAACGGCAGTAAAACAGGATTTGCAAACATCTGCGGCGGCCAGTTTGTGCGGCGCAGGCGACTTGCGTCCTCCTTTGAATCCTCGACGCGCTCGGCGGTGTCGAACGGAATCGCGGCAAGGAATCTCTGATACATAAGGAGCGCTTTTCGCCTGCTGCTTATGAATCTCGGCAGGTGACGCCAGGCCGAGCGCACCGCCAGCCACAGAAACAGTTTCACACCCTTTTGGGGGATGCCGTCGAGCGGTATGACGTCGACACATATCCCGAGCGGCAGAGGAAGCCGTGAATCGCGCCGTAGCGCCGCGACCGCCGCCTCGTCGGCGAGCTGCAGCCTGCCGAAGGAGTGTCCGTAACCAGGCTCCGTCTCGAACGACCGCCAGCGGTACCGGACGCCAAGCCCGCTCTGCTCCAGCTCGCCCTGCACCGTCTCGACGAAGCGCGTGTAATCCGGACGCGGCATGAACATATCGAGGTCGTCGTCCCAGGGGATGAAGCCCTGGTGCCTTACCGCGCCCAGGGCAGTGCCGCCGCAGGCGTAGTACCGCATGCCGCGTCTGTCGCATATGCGCGCAAACTCGCGGTATATCGCGAGCAGTTCGCCCCACAGCGGTTCCAGATTGTATGCGGCATTTTCGCGGCTCATGGATTCCGCCCCGGCCCCTCGGTTTCAACAAGCGCCTTGAAAACGGCGAGATCGCCCTTGGTGGTGAGCTTGAGATTGCGATCCGATCCGGCGGCGAAATGAAGCCGTCGCCCCAGCTCGACCATCATCGTGTTGGCATACGCCGAACCGTGGACGCCGATCCCCTTTTCAAAGGCCTCATGGTAGGCGGCGTCGATGAGGTCGAACCTGTAGGCCTGCGGCGTGGCGACCCTGCGAAGGGTCTCGCGCGGGATATACTTTGTCGTGGTCGACGGATCCTTCTCGTCCACGACGAATATCTGCTCGTTGTAAGGCATCGACGTGACGCCGTCGCCGAACTTGCGCGCAACCTCTATGACGCTGTCCAGCACCGCGCTTTCGACGAGCGGCCTTATTCCGTCATGGACGACCACGATGTCGTCCGGCGAGCACACCCCTTCAAGCGCGAAAACGCCGTTGCGGATGGACTCCTGGGCGGACGCCCCGCCCGGGACGATCCACTTGAGTTTAGATATGCCCAGACGGTTTTTGAAGTCTTCAACTACATCCCGCCATCCGTCGATCAGCACGAGTTCGATCGCGTCTATCATCGGATGGCGCTGAAACGCCTCCAGCGTCCAGAAGAGGACCGGCCTGCTGTCGACCTCAACGAACTGCTTCGGCACGCACGCGCCCATCCGCGAACCGACTCCGCCCGCGATGACAACCGCGACAGTCACCCTACAGCCACCTTTCTTTCAGCGCGTCGATTGTCGCGGCGATCCCCGACCGTATGTCGTAGACAGGCTTCCAGCCTAGCGCCTTGAGTTTCGCGCCGCTCATTTTCGCCAGTGTCGCGGTGCTGAAACCGGCCGCCTCCACCGCGTCCGGAAGATCGAACACGACCTTGCGCCCGACATGTCCGGCGACGAGCGCCGCAAGATCCTTGAGCTTGATGTCCGAGGATTCGTCCGCCGCGTTATACGCCTCGCCGCACGCGCCTTTGCGCCAGACGGCGAGAATCGCGTCCACGGCGTCCGCGACGTGCAGATACGAAAAGCACTGCTCTCCGGCGCTCTTGAGGATTATGTCGCGCCCTTCGACCGCATTGCGCAGAAACTGGCTGAGCGCCTTTGTGTCGTCCTTGCGCAGCGTCGGCCCGTATACCCGCGCAAGACGCACAATCACGAAATCCACGCCCCTCTCCTTCAGGTAGGCCTGGCAGAGCGCCTCGCCGCAGCGCTTCGACTCGGGATAGCCGGCGCGCAGCGTGTTGCAGTCGATATAGCCGCAGTACTTCTCGTC
>DGVK01000156.1 GCA_002395905.1 Verrucomicrobia bacterium UBA4286
TCGGGCTCGGATGATATCCTGTCGCGACAAGGCCCGCGATATGAGCCATATCGACCATCATGATGCAGCCGGCCTTGTCGCATATCTCGCGCACGCGCTTGAAGTCGATCTTGCGCGGATACGCGCTCGCGCCGGTAAGCAGAATCTTGGGCTTCACCTCCAGCGCCTGCCGCTCCAGCGCGTCGTAGTCGAGCATCTCTGTCGCCCTGTCGACAGTATAAGGGACTATGTTGTAGAGCTTCCCTGAAAAGTTCACAGGCGAACCGTGGGAGAGGTGGCCGCCCTGGTCGAGCGACATGGAGAGAATCGTGTCGCCGGGCTGCAGAACCGCGAAGTAGACGGCCATGTTGGCCGAGCTGCCGCAATGCGGCTGGACGTTCGCGTGCTCGGCGCCGAAGAGTTCGCACGCCCTCTTCCTCGCCAGCTCCTCCGCGGCATCGACGGGCAGACACCCCGAATACCAGCGCTTCCCGGGATATCCCTCGGCGTACTTGTTCATCAGGACGCTTCCCGTAGCCTCCCGGCACGCGCGGCTGGAAGTGTTCTCGGAGGCTATGAGGTTTATCTCGGTATCTTCCTGGTCGGTCTGCGCCTTTATGGCGGCGAACACCTCGGGGTCGTCGCGCATGAGGCCGGACGCGTCCGAGAGCCGTCCCGCGCGCTCAAGCTTGGCGCGGCGGCGCTCGTGGCGCTCGGCGGCGTCCACAGGTGTCGCGATGAAGGCCTTGGCGATCTCGACCGCATATTCCGGAGAAACCACGTCGGCGCCGAGGCAGAGCACATTCGCGCCGTTATGCTGGCGCGTCGCGACTGCTGCATCCACCGTCGCGCAGACCGCCGCGCGAACATTCTGATAACGGTTCGCCGCCATGCTCATACCTATCCCCGACCGGCAGATAAGAATGCCGAAATCCACCTCGCCCGCAGCGACGGCCAGCGCTACCTGCGCCGCATAGTCGGGATAGTCGCAGCTCTCCCTGCCGGCAGGTCCTTTGTCCAGTATGGCGGCGTCGGGCGTGAGCGCTCGCGCAAGCACGCCCTTCAAGTCGAATCCTCCGTGGTCGGAAGCTATCGCAATCTTCATTTTCTCCTCTTTCCTCTTTAAGTCCTTTAAGTCTTTCACTCCTTCAAGTAGAAGCAGTATTATACCAAAAATCGGCGCAGCGCGAGAACCGCCGCCGCAGTCGCGGGATGACGCGGCGACAGCGGGAAGCGCCGCACGGCGTCGGCCACGGCGGAGTTCGCGAGATACACCGCGAGGCCCTTGCGGAATTCGCCGAACGAAAGCCCCGCCTTTCTCCAGAGCGTGAGCATCTCGAGCGCAGAAAAAACGTGGCTCGCCTCGCACCAGCGCCCTATCGAGCCGCCCGCGCGCCTGTCGATCGCAAGACGGGCCTCAAGCGCCGCGAACTTGTAGTCCCAGTGGCGGCGCGTGCCGAGGCACGTCGCGAGTATGCCGTTCTCGCCGGGGACGTAGTTGTAAAAGACCTCCGGCGTGGACGCGACTTTTTCCGCGTGCGCCGCGCACTCTGCGATGAAAGGGCCGTCCTCGAACATGAGGAGGGATTCGTCGAACGCAATGCCGTGCCGTTCAAGGAAGTCCCGCCTGAACGCCCCCCGCCACACGCCGCCAAGCTCCTTGCGCGCCATCAGGTCGCCGCCTGCATTCCACCGCAGCACGTCGTCGAACGAATAGCCGTAAAACGCGGGAAGCATCGCCTCGCGCACGGCTTCATTCCCTTCAAGATTGTAGTCGCGCTTGAGAGGGGCCATGTCGAAAGACGAAAGGGCGAAGTCGGCGCCCGTCCTTTCGAGAAGAGACATCATCTCCCTGAAGTAGCCCGGTTTCACCGTGTCGTCTGCATCGACGAAAAAGACAACATCGCCGCGCGCGCGGCGGAGGCCCTGGTTCCGCGCCCACGAGAGCCCCCTTCCCTGCCCGTCGTCGCTTACTATTATTTCGACGTCGAGCCCCGCCGAAGCCGCCTCAAGCGACCGTAGCGTCGCGGGGAGAGTCCGCTCCGAGCGGTGGTTCGGTATTATCGCGCTTGCCTTCATCTGCAGCCGGCTCCGGTCGCGGCGCTTCAAACCTTGTCGGATTCTTCGCCATGAACTCCCACGCGAAAGCGCGGTAGCTCTCGGCGCCCTTCGAGCGCGGATCGAGAAACACCACAGGCGTTCCCATCGACGGCGCCTCCGACACGCGTACATTCCTCGGGATCGCCGTCTCATAGACCTTGTCGCCGAAGTGCGCGCGAACCTCCTCCATGACGTCCTGCGTGAGCTTCGCGACCATGTTGACCATCGTGAAGACTATGCCGTTAAGTTCAAGGGCGGGGTTCACCGACGCGCGGATGCGGTCGATGGAGCCGGTTATGAGCGCGAGACCGTCCATGGCAAGAAACTCCGCCTGGATGGGGATGAGCACCGAGTCGCTCGCGACGAGCGAGCTCGTCATCACGATTCCGAGCGACGGCGGACAGTCGAGGATTATGTAGTCGAAAGCGCCCGACTCGCGAACCGGCCGCAGAGCCTCGCGCACCATTTCAAGCCTGTCCTCGCGCGCGCCGAACTCCAGTTCCGCGCCGGCGAGATCGACTTCCGAAGGAATGACGTTGAGGTTGTTCCACTTCGTAGGCTGTATGACGTCTTCTACCGGCTTCTCGCCGAGAAGCACAGGATAAAGCGAGACGCCCTGCTGTTTCTCCAGCCCGAGCCCGAGCGTGGCGTGCGCCTGCGGGTCGAGGTCCACCACAAGAACGGTGCGGCGGCGCGCCGAAAGCGCCGCGGCGAGATTGACGACGGTCGTCGTCTTGCCGACGCCGCCTTTCTGGTTTGCAATCGCTATGGTCTTCGTCCTGCGTTCCATAAAGTCCCCTTTAGAAGAGCCTGCCGCTTTCGCGCAGCTCCGAAATGTTCTTTTTAGCGCTCCGGTCGACCTCGCGGCGCCAGAGTTCGACAAGCGCGATGTCCCAAGGCTCGTCCACCCCCTGCAGAACCGCAGAAAACCGGTCGCCGCTGCGCTCCACCTCGGCCCGGACGCGCTCGGTCACGGCGGCGAGGGAGTCGGTCACGACCTGTTCTGAAAAGTTGTCGCTCTTGAGGTGGTAGCCGTACTGCAGTATGCGGAAGTTCTCCTCGTTGTCCCTCAGCCACTCGATGTAGCCGCGCGCGGCATCGCCGAAACCCTCCGCGACTATCTCCGAAAAACCCTTCGGGGTTATCACGCGCGGCTGATGGGCCTCAAGCCGGCCCTCTCGCACACGCACTTTGCCGGGATGATCGTCCAGCTGCGACACAAGGTGGTAGTTGACAAGGGTGTTCCCGAAAGTCTCCAGCTCGTGCGACGGCGAAACCACGATCTTGACGTGCTTCGCCGCGTACCATCTGTCGAATACAGGATTGGCGCTCATGCCGTGATACCGTCCGGAAGACTACTTGCCGCGTCCGCAGCACTTCTTATACTTCTTGCCGCTGCCGCAGGGGCACGGGTCGTTCCTGCCGATCTTCGGTTCCTCGCGGCGCGCAGGCTTCTCGCCGACAAGCTCGCCGTCGGCGAACTTCCAGCCGTCGGCCTCCTTGACGAAGTGCGAAACCTCGTGGTGGTTGCAGAACTCGTCGTTGGCGGAATACAGCGCGCGGAACTCGACGACGCCCTCGTCGTCGCCGGGACCGCCCTTCTCGGTAGAGATTATCTCCAGCCCGTGCCACCGCGCGGCCTTGCTCCACGCCTTGGAGGACGCCTCGTCAAACTCGGCCTGGACGGCCTTTGTCGAACTGACACGAAGGAAATCTACATCGCCGGTCACATACGAGGTGTAGCGCGCGCGCATGAGCGCCTCGGCCGACTCGGCCTTTCGCTCGCCGGCGATTACAGGACCGCAACACTCGCCAAACGTTTTCCCCGACTTGCAGGGGCATGATTCTTCTTTGTTCATAAGTATGTATAGTCTACCATAACTGAGCCGCCACCGCAAGAGCCGTCCGAACGTCCGAACGCCCCCCGCGACACTTTGCCTAAGTCCCGGCAGGAACGTCAGGCCGTAAAAGCAAAGCGGGCGAGGGGGGAACCCTCGCCCGACATGCCGCCACCCGACAATCAGGTCTTATTTCTTAACGAGCTTGCGAACAGCCTTGTGCGAGCAGAAGGTACGCTCGGTATAGAGCTTGGAGCGCCATCCGTTGCCCTGCTTGACAAGCTTGATGCCCTGAATCCAGGGGCTGTTGAACGGAAAGAGCTTCT
>DGVK01000118.1:0-223 GCA_002395905.1 Verrucomicrobia bacterium UBA4286
TCAGCGACTCGTTGAACTCCGCCTCTTTCTTGTCGATGTCGGCGCATATCTTCGTGCGCAGCGCCTTCTCCGCGTCGGAGATGCCTTCGGCGTTCGGGTTGAAGGCCTCGCGGTACTTGTCGAAGAGATCCTTGAACTCGCCGCGCTTTGCGGTTTCGCGGAGGTTTACGACGCCTTCCATCTTGGAGAAGAACGTGTCGTCGTCGAAAACGGAGAAGTTCTC
>DGVK01000118.1:353-806 GCA_002395905.1 Verrucomicrobia bacterium UBA4286
TGAGGTACTTGGCGTTGCCCTCGAGGGAGTGGCCGGGGTCGATCGCGAAGAACTTGCCGTGCGCGAAGCCCTTGTTCTGCCCGCGCCGCCCGACGGCGTCGCGGTCGGCCGTGAGGAGGAAGAACGCCTTGTATTTGCCGAGCTTTTCGAGCGGCTGGCCGTCCGGCGAGACGACGCGCCCGTCCTTGATGAAGCCGGCCTCCATGTCCTTGTAGCCGTCGGCGAACTTGGCCTGGAGCATGAGCTTCGGGTGGCCGTCGGAATACTCGCCGCGCACGATCTCGAGCTCCTGCGCGGGGACGCCCGCGATGCGCGTCAAGTCGTTCGCGAGGGCCTCCGTGACGGCGCCGGCGGAGATCGAATCGGCGGAGTGGGCGGTCTGGAGGCGGTAGATCTGGCCGAGGATCGGCTTGCGCGTCGTCAGGATGCGCTCGGGGCGCTGAAACGAGCCCG
>DGVK01000118.1:926-3752 GCA_002395905.1 Verrucomicrobia bacterium UBA4286
ATGTGGCGCTCGTCGAAATGCTTGAAGATCGGCGAGAACGTGTAGAAGTCGTCGCCGCTCCTGATGCCCATCACCGCATCGCGGATCTGCGCGAAGAGCTCGCGTTTAATCTCCTTTATCGCATCCGCGCTCCTCTTGTCCGCGCCGCCGGCGATGAGGCGTTCCAAATCGAGCGGATTCAGGTTGTAGTTCTTGATGGCCTTCGCGAGCGGACCGAACGAATGGCCGTCTGCGATCTTGCCGTTTTTCACCATCCTCGCCGCCTCGGAGAGGGCGAATTCCGCGACGGCCGCGATTCCGGCGGGATGTGCGCGCCCGGCGAGCATGATCTGTTCGCGCAAGCTCTTGCCCTCGCACTTCGCGGCGAAGGCCGGATCGTTCTGCTTGAGCACGTCGAGCGCGTGGCGGCTCTCCTCGGAGTTGATGTCGGCCATCATGCCGCGCGTGTCGTCCGGCGACCAGTCGTTTCGGTAGATGAAGCCCGGCTCCACGCCGTTCGTCTTGATCTTCTCAAAGAGGATGTTGTTCGCTTCTGACCGGTTGACGCTCATTCCCGCGCCGAGAAGGCCCTTCTTGATCTGGTCCTCGACGGAAGTCGAGCCCGCCTTGAGAATCGTGTTGAGGTTTCTGAGTCCGGTCGGCTCTTTCGATCCTGCGGCAGTCTCCACCGACGAGCGCGCGCCGAGATCTTTGCTCTTGAGCCCGTTGTCATTCTCCGTGCGCAGTTTGTTGATTGCAGCGTCGATGCGGCGCGCGGCGGCAGCCGCAAGGTCTTCCGGCGTGCGGCACGCCGCGAGATTTACGCCCTTGAACGGTTCGTCGCGAAGTTTCTGGCGCACCGCCTTCTGGTCGTCGGGCGAGTGTTCCATCAGCTTGGGGGAGGTGTCCAACTGGCGGTTGACCTCGCCCACGAAGCGGTTCTGGCGGATGGGCACGAGGCAGGAGAGCGTCGTCTGCACGTCGCAGGCGCGGAGCGGCTTGTTCAGCTGGCTGCGCGAGCCGAGCACCGTGTCGAAGGCGTGGGTGCCGAGCGAGCCGTATTCATTCTCGAGGGCCTCCTTGAAGGCCGCCATCGTCGCGTTGTTCGCGGCCTTGCCCTGGGAGAAGATGAAGTTGCCGAGCTTGGCGGTGGCAGTCTTCCCCTCTCCCTGCACGACGATGTCGCGCGAGGAGAACGCGGTCGAGTTGGCAACAGCCTTGAAGGTATCGAGTGTGATCGGCATATCCTCATGCCCTTATCATGTCGTGGACCGCGATCTCGACAGTTGCCCTCACACCAGTGCCTTCAGGCTCGCCGGCGAGGACGCGGCGGATGCGCTCGGCCCAGATGTCGCAGAGCTGGAGGATCTTCTCAAGCGTGGAGACGAATCCCTCCACGTCCTTTGCCGCCGCCTCGAGGTCGAAGAAATGGCTGTAGACCACGGCCTCCGATTCGGGCTCGACAGCAAAGAAGCCGCCGGCCGTGTCCTTGCCGAAGAGGCCGCCCACGAGCAGGTCGCGGTAGACATCCTTCGGCGCGTCCCTGGGGAGCTCGGTCACCTCCACGAAGCAGAGGATCTTCCCTGTCGCCTCCACGAACTGGAGGTTCACGTTGTAGGCGTCGTCCACCCGCACGCTGACGAGCCCGGATTCGTCCGCCGTGAAGGCCTCGAGCCCCGTTCCCTTACGGAGTGCCGCCAAAAAGGCTTCATAGTCTTCTGTTGTGCTCATGGCGAGATTATATCATATTTGAGCATGCCTGCAGACGAGAACTTTGAACCGGCAGATTTTTCCGCCACACCGTCAATCGCCCCTGTCGCGCATCATCCACCACGCGGCGTTCCGCCTACGGCCAGATGACGGAAAGAGGCTCTGGGCTGTCGCCGAGTTCGCTCGCGAGGCGCTTGACGAGCGGCGCCCAGTCCGTGCCCGAATCCGCAAGTTCGCCGGCGGCGTCGTAGACCGCATACGACGTGCCGCGGTCGTCGCACGAAACCGCGATCCGCGACCCGTCCGCCCGCCGACCCGCCGTCGTCAAAAGAAGGATGGCCATCCGGATCGCCGCGCCGACCTCCTCGTCATCCTCCTTCTGCGTCTCCTCGTCCGAGAGGACGCGCCCGTAGGGAATCCTGAACGAGATGTCGAGCGCGCTTTCGCTCCACACGAACGCGAACACCCGGCTCTGGATGCCGTGCCCGCCGACAAGGCGCGTCAGCCCCTCGCCGGATTCCAGCTCGGCGAAAGCGGCCCTCAGTCCCTCGATCGCCCCCGCGCGCCTTGCCTCTCTGTTTTCCTCGTTTTCCATTGGCTCCTCCAAAATCATGCCTTGGGCTTGTTGAACATCTTGTGGAAATCGTCGCGCTTGTAGAGCGACGGGCAGTCACTCACGAGGAAGTCGTCCACATATTCGATGTCGGGCTTGGCCTCGATCGTCGTGCCGTCGGACTTTGTGATCTCCACCTTGGACTTGATGCCGGACATGTGGCTGCGAAGATTCTGCCACTGGGCGACCCCGTACACCTTGCCTTTCTTTTCGAGCTTCTCGGCATGGGCGATGGCTTCGTTCAGACGGTTTTCAGCCGCCTTCAGCGCGTCCGGCGAGATTCTGGGCGCGATGGAGTTGAGGTACGCCTGCTTCTTGGTGGGATCTTTGGCCATCTCCATCAGCGTCGTGTAGAAGTCCTCGTCGATCTGGGCCGGCAGCGCGATGGTCTGCAGCCCGAGAGTCTTGACGATCGCCATCTTGACTTCCGGCGAACGCGCCAGTGCAAGGTCGATCGTCAAGGTGCCGTCGCCGTTTCGTGCAATACTTGGATCCTTCGATACGCGAGCCGTGTATTCGCGCCT
>DGVK01000118.1:3829-4071 GCA_002395905.1 Verrucomicrobia bacterium UBA4286
TGGATTTTGTCGCATACGTTCTCCAGCACCATGTTGAATTTGGCGGCCGTCTCCACGTCGAGAGCGTATTTCTGGAGGCCGATCTGCCGCGAGCTGAACGACGCGTCGTTGTCGACCCCCTTGACCGTCACTTCGAGGGTGTTCTTGTCGATGTGGACGAAATAGTTGTTCCAATGGCGGTCGCCCTGTCCGGTGATGAGGTCGAGCCACCGTAGCCGGTTGAGCTTCCGGGCGATCTCGCC
>DGVK01000055.1 GCA_002395905.1 Verrucomicrobia bacterium UBA4286
TTCTCGACCTCAAGTTCCACGACATACCGCGAACGGTGGAGCGCGCAGTGCGGTCGGGAGGGAAGCTGGGCGTTGATCTCATGACGATACATTCCGTCGGCGGCAGGGCGATGATACGCGCGGCGGCCGACGCCGCGGCGGAGTTCGGCGGGACGGGCCCGAAGATCCTCGCGGTCACGGTTCTCACCTCGCTCGATCAGAACGATCTCGCCGATGCAGGCATAACCGGGCGCACCCCGGCGGAGCAGGTCGCGGCGATGGCGCGGTTCGCTACGGACTGCGGCGCGCACGGGCTCGTCTGCTCGCCGCAGGAGGTCGGCGCTCTTTCGAAAGCGCTCAAGGCGGGGACGCTTTTCATCACGCCCGGCGTGAGGCCTGCGGGCGCGGCTGTCGGCGACCAGAAGAGGGTCGCGACGCCTGCGGACGCTGTGAGGGACGGCGCGACCCACCTCGTCGTCGGGCGGCCCGTTATGGCGGCGGAGGATCCCGCCGGCGCGGCGCGCGCGATTCTTGCAGAGATGAACGCCGTGGCGTGAGGGACGGGCGATGTCGCAGGAATGGAACATAAGGTCGCGGGGGCATGTGTGCTCCATATGCCAGAAACCGCTTGTGGACAAGACGCCCGTCGTGAGCGCGCTCAAGGAGACGGGCGGCGGATATGAACGCTTCGACTGCCACCCCGAGTGCTGGAAGACGGCCGCGCGCGACTGGGAGCCGTTTTCGCTGTGGGACGGCGTGTACCTCGCGCCGGTGAAGGAGGAGAAAAAGGAGCCGCTCAAGAAGGAGGACGCGGGCGAGCTTATAAGGAAGCTCATCACGCTCGACGACCCGGCGATGAAGAACGTCGTCTATGTTCTGGCCGTCATGCTCGAACGCTCTAAGATACTCGTCGAGCGCGACGCCAAGGACCAGAGCGACGGCACGATACGCCGCGTCTACGAAGACCGCAAGAACGGCGACACATTCGTGATTCTCGATCCGCGCATACGGCTTGAAAACCTCGCGGAGGTCCAGGCGCAGGTAGTCGCTCTCCTGTCCGGCACAAAGACCCTCGGCGAAGTCGCGAAGGAAGAAGAGGCGGACGAGGCGAAAACCGACGAAGCTTAGCCGCCCGGCCGTTTGCCATATTGTCGTAAATATGCTATACTTGTTTCCAGACGATGCGGCTTGACGGTCAGGTCGCAGGGGCGAGAAACCGTAAAGAAGTAAAACGAAACGAAGAGGTTGAAAGCCATGAACACGTTGAAACTTGTCGGAATCAGGGGGGGGGGCGGATATGCGCAGTTAGCGCATTGATGCTCTCTTGCGCATGGGCGGCGCGCGCGTCGGTATTCGACGACGCCAAGTTCAAGCTCGACTTGCGTGGCGGGGATCCCAACGGCAATGCATTCGTGGATTCAGGTGAAATCGTCAATGCCTACAATTCCGCGCAGACGGCGGTTCTTGGTGGCGGACTGGGAGCGAGCAAAATCACCGCCGCACAATATGAATCTGGGGGCTATGATTCCTACGGAAAACTTCCCTATGTCGATGACATTTCCGTCGTGAATCCTGCCAACGGAACCACCTACACCCAAAAAGGACTCGTTCTGCCGCAGAGTTCGAAGCCCGTAAACGGTGGAACCCAATGGTCGGAAAACGGCATTGTATTCACTCAAGGTGCTGTTCAACCGGGTGATGACGGATATGTTACGCTCTACGCACGCTTCAAGCGCGAAGCACATATTGGACGTTCGAACGATCCTAATTATCTCTTTGGCAATGGATGGGATGGAACCTACGGCAATGCCGACAACGGGATTTCGATTTACATCTACGGTGACAATAGTATTGGCATAGTTGGTGGCGGCTCAATGAAACAGAGTTCTGTGGAAATTGCGGCAAATACCTGGTATGACCTCTTCGTGAAAGTCCGAAACGAAAACAACCTTGCGGTTGCATACATTACCCTTTACAAGGCCAACGATAATGCGACTCCGACGGTGACGACTGGAACAATCAGCCATACAAAGAAGATGCAGTATTCCGCGAATAAAACGCGTATTCCCATCGGTTGCTACCTCACTGGGGACAAAGGTTGGACTACCAAAGTAAATCCTCGCGCTTTTAAGGGGCAGATTGCAAACGCAATGATTTGGGATCGCGAGCTCACGGCTGCTGAGATGTCCGAAGTTATGGTTGGCCCGTTAGAATTTGGCGGCGAGTGGCAGATTGGCGCGGTGAACGGCAGCGCCGACGAGTTCGGCGACAACGATCCCGCCGACGTCTTCGATGTCCAGACGATGCCGTGGAACAAGATGCGCAAATCGCTTACAGCGGAGAATCTGTCTCTCACGCTTTCCACGACGATGACTCCTGCCGACCGCAGAAGAAACCGTACGCTCACTTTGAAGCCGATTCTCTCCGGCGCGACCTCCGCGCCTGTCGAGGTTTCGTTGAACGGAACGGTCGTTGGTGAAATCGACCTCGCAACGACGACCTCAATTATGCTCAACAAAAAACTTTGGTGCCATGACGGTAGCGCAAATATGATTGCCATCACTCGCACGACATCGCTTTCCGGTACGGTTCAGTTGGATGCAATCGCGCTTGCGCCTGCGGCGGAGTTAGATTCTTCTTCTGTGCTGGAAGATGCTGTTTTCAAGCTTGACTTGAGGGGCGGAGAATCGACCTACACCAAGCCCGGCGACCTCGGCAACGCGCTCGACTATTCGGCTGCTTCTCCGCTTGTCGGTTATATGGGCGACCAGCGCGGCCCGCAGACATACACCTCTGATTTCGGCAATCTGCCTACGCAGGAGTTGTTTGCTGTTCAGAATCCATATTATCCCTATACAACGAACACGCAGAATGTCCTCCACTTCTATCAAGATCAGAAGACAGACACGACAGCGGTGCTCTCAAGCGTCGTTATTCCTGATGCTGCGCCGCATGGAAAGGTTCAGACGTTTTATTTGCGCTTTCGTTGGGATGGTAGCGTTAAGGGTAAGACCTACGACCCGACATACATATTCCAGAGTGGTAATGCGGTTAATGGCTGGAGTACTAAAGGTGTAGCTCTTTACATAAAGGACAGTGGCGCTTTAGGTGTTCGTGGATCGGATTTGATGATGGACTTTTCAAAAATTTCAATCAAGGTTGGTGACTGGTACGATGCCTTTGTCACCTTTGTACAGAACAATAGTGGTGTTGGATACTCCGCAACAGGAACCATTTGTGAGCCAAGCCCGGATGGAGTCAACTTTAATCCGCCTGCGCTTATATCGCAGACGCGAACATCGACAGACAGAACATTATCCTTTGACTCAACGAATTTGACCTTGGGCGGATATCATAACAGTTCCGACGAATTTAGCACCACTCGTTGCTTCCGTGGTCTTATTGCGGACTTCATGATCTGGGAGCGTGCTCTTACCGACGAAGAGAAGATCGAGATCATGGCTGGTCAGCACGGCTCGAAGTGGACGATCGGCGCGGCGAACGGCAGTGCCGATGAGTTCACCGACACCGATCCTGCTGCGGTTTACGAGCCGCAGACGATGCCTTGGCGGCGTATGCGCAAGACTTTGACCGCTGCCAACCCGACGCTTACCATTAAGTCGCCGCTCGCCGAATACGAGGCAGGCAAGCCGGTGATTCTTTCCGTGACGCCGATTCTTATCGGCACTGGAGATGAAGTGCCTGTCACGGTTTCGGTGAACGGCTTCGCCGCCGGTTCGCTCGACCTAGCGAAGGAACACAGCCTCATTATCGACCGCCAGCACTGGACGCGCGATGAGAACGGGAACGTGACCGTCGCCATCACACGCACCGATAAGACCGGCTCGGTCGCCATCGACGCCATAACGCTCTCGGGCTCGTGGCAGATCACCCCCGCCGACGGTAAGGGAAATGGAATGCTTGACCAGAAATATGCGCCAGGGATGGCCTTCGCAGGTGATTCGAATGTGAAACACTTCACCAGTTCGATATCTGTCGGCGCGAGCCATACCAACTACACGTTCGGCGTCTGGATTCCGGAAGGGATGGGCGAAAAATGCGGATGGAAGTTCAGCACGAAGACGACGGACGTAAGTGGCGACAATGGGTTCACCGAGCGGCACACCCTCTACGTTAATGGAACGGCTGTCGGGAAGCATGACGGGAAGTTTGGAACATACGAGCCGTTCACCCTGGACATTCCGGCCGGGACGCTGCACGACGGCATGAATTACGTGCAGTGGGTGCAGACTCTGCCGACGCGAGCCGAACAGCAGGCGGCTGACGGCAGGCCGGGCGTCTACCAGTTCTACGATTACTGGGGCATGACGCTCGTCCCTCCGTCGAAGGGGTTGATGATCATCGTCCGGTAAAGCGCAGCACGGGTTGATGGCGCAAGAGAGGCGCGAGGGACAAGGGCGGGTTCGCCCTCCTCGCGCCTCTCGCGTTTCTTGCGCTTCTCATGGTCTGGCCCCGTCCTGCCCAGACTCAGCCCAGGCCTTGCCCGGGGTTTCCACCATTGCCCCCGGGGGCAGGCGTTGAATGGCCGCAGGGTCGGCATCCTTGGACTGCGGGGGAGAAGTGTTTAAGGTCAGAC
>DGVK01000122.1 GCA_002395905.1 Verrucomicrobia bacterium UBA4286
ACGCAGTGCGACATGTTCTGCAACCGCTATCCGCTCGAGGACGCGCTCAAGCTCTTCGGTGCGCTGGACGGCAAGGGCGCGCAGGACGTAAAGTGAAGTCGAAGGGGCGGCGGTAATGGCGACAACTGTTACTACAACTGAATCATGGGGGGCGCGCCTCGGGAGTTCCGTACGTGGAATACTCGTCGGTCTGGCGTTGTTCGTCGCCGGTTTCCCGGTTCTCTTCTGGAATGAAGGCAACTCGGTAAGGACGGCCAAGGCGATCGACGAGGGCGAGGGCGCGTGCATATCGCTTGAGTCGAACGAGACTGTCGATCATGATATGGACGGGAGGCTCGTGCACATGACCGGCAAGGCCGACACGGCCGACGTTCTTGCAGACGACGAGTTCGGCATTTCCGTCACGGCGATCTGCCTCAAACGCAAGGTTGAGATGTATCAGTGGATCGAGGATTCGCACACCACCGAGAAGAAGAACCTCGGCGGCAGCGTGACCAAGACGACCACCTACACCTACAGCAAAGACTGGTCCGAAAACGCGATCGACTCCAGCTCCTTCCACGAAGCGGGGCATGACAACCCGGGCGCAATCGAGTTTCAGGCGGGCGAGACATACGCCCAGAACGTTTCGTTCGGTGCGTTCCGCCTGAACAAGAAACAGATCGAGTCCATCGGCGGCGCGCAGGTGTACAAGTTCCCCGCCGGCTGGACAAGCCGCGTGGACCGTGTGCAGCTTCAGGGGCAGACGGTTTTTGTGCCGAACGCCGAGACGCGCGCCAACAAGCTCAACAACCGCAATGTCGCGTCGCAGCCGAGAATCGGCGATATGCGCGTCACGTTCTCGGTCGTCCTGCCGCAGGAGGTTTCGATCATCGCCAAACAGCACGGCGACACGTTCGTGCCGTATACGGCGAAGAACGGCAAGAAGCTCAGCTACGTGCGCAGCGGCGTCGCCGACGCCGCCGAGATGTTTGCGACCGCCCGTTCCAACAATTCGCTTGTCACGTGGCTTGTGCGCATCGCTGGCTTCCTGCTCATGTTCTTCGGCATTTCGGCCGTGCTCAAGCCGCTTGGCGTTCTTGCAGACGTTCTGCCGATTCTCGGCGACATCGTCGGGATCGGAACCGGCATTGTCGCCGGCCTCGTCGCGCTCATATGCGCGCTGGTGACGATCGCCGTCGCCTGGCTTTTCTACAGGCCGGTTCTCGGAATCGTTCTTCTCGCGGCGGCTGCGTTCCTCGTCTGGAAACTCGTCCAGAAGAAAAAGGCTGCCAAAGCCGCTGCGCAGAACGTGCCCGCCCAGGCCTCCTGAGATGTCTGAAGGCATGTCATCGGTAAAGGTCGCCGTCGCAGCTTTTGTTGCGATGGCGGCTTTGTCTGTATCGGCGGCAAAACCCGAACTGCATCTTTTCATAGATCCGTCGGCGCTTGTCGAGATCGCCCCGCTTGCGCTCGACGCGATCCAGATAAAACGCCGTGCGTCCGCACGCGAGGCCATGCACAACGCCGAACTCGCCAAACGCGGTATCGCCGAGGTTCCGCCGTGCGGAATGCAGCGCTACACGATAGACACAGGCGGGCTTCTAAAAGGTCTCGCGTTCGATGAATGGGGGGAGTTCTATGTCGACAGGCGCTTTGTGACGGATGAAGAGATGAAGACCGTCCAGGCGATAGAGGCCTGGATTCGGAAGTGGTTTCCCTCCAAGGTGAAGCGGCGGCGCGTGCCTGTCCTGCCGTCAGGCAGGGAGGGGGTGCCGGTCTTCTGCGGCTTCGAGGACGACCGCTACCAGCAGCACGACGCGCTGATACTCAAGCTGGTCGACGAGTTCAACGCCGATAAAGCCGCAGGATGCGGCGGAACGGCGGCGCAGGCGAAAAAAATCCCCGATCTTTCCGTCGCGCTCGTCAAGGCGCACATGATAGAAGAGTCCGGCGGAAACGGTTCCTCTTCGAAAGCGGCCTGGCTTGTAGATCCTCTCCAGGTGAACGTTCCCGGCGACTGGAGCGATGAAAAGCGCGATGTGGGGCTTGCGAAGCCGTCGAAGCGCAACGAAGGGACTCCCGAGAAAAACATACGCGCGGCGATACGCTACCTTTCGCGCAAAGGCTTCGGAATATCGGGCAAGGCGGCGTCTGGCAGGGCTGAAGGCTACTTCGACGGATGGGAAACGGCTCTCCGCCGCTACAACGGACGTCGCGACCGCACGGCGACCGACCGCTATTACAGCGACGAATACGCGTCGAAGATATTGAAGAGGGCGGCGAACCCGAATATGTTTGTGCCCATAGAGATCAAGCTTGCGAAATAGGGAATGAAAAGTCGAAACGCTGGGCGGCGGGGCTAGACTTTAAGCAGCTGGCGGCGCATGGCGATAGCGACGGCTTCGGCGCGGTTTGCGGCGCCGAGCTTGTTATACACCTCGTTCAAGTGCTGTTTGACGCGGCTTTTGGAAATGCCGAGCATTTTGGTTATGTCGTCGTTGGAAAGCCCCCGCGTGATTGAATCGAGCACCTGGCGCTGACGCGGCGTCAGAGCGATTTCGTGCTCGGCGTCCTCTATTGTCGCCGCGATTTCCGGCGAAAGGCGGCGTTCGCCGCGCGCCGTCGCGCGGATTGTGTCGGCGAGTGCGGCGTTGGACAAGTCCTTTGTCACCGCGCCTGTCGCGCCGGCGTCGAGCGCGCGCGCGATCTCCGCCGAAGTTCCGTAGGTCGTGAGAATCAGAACGCGCGAGCCGGGCGACGCGCGCAGAACGGCGGCTGTCGCCTCCGCGCCGTCCATGCCGGGCATTCTGAAATCCATCACGATGACATCCGGGCGCAGCTCTCCGGCGAGGCGCGCCGCCGTTGCGCCGTCCTCGGCCTCGCCGCATACAGCGAGGTCGCTTTCCAGATTGATTATAGCCGCAAGTCCCATCCGCACGACCGCGTGGTCGTCTGTCAGCAGAACAGTCGTCTTCTTCGCCTGGTTCATCTGCCCATCTCCACTGTGATCTTCGTTCCTGTGTCTGCCGCACTCTCTATCTTGACCGACCCTCCGGCGCGAATGGCGCGCTCCTTCACTCCTTGAAGCCCGAAATGCCCCTCTTTCGGCCCCGGACACGCCGCAGGATCGAATCCGCATCCGTCATCCCTCACCGAGAAGCGTATTCTGCCTTCGCGGTGCTCGCCGGCGATCCACACGTGCCGCGCCCGCCCGTGTCGGACGGCGTTGACGACGAGTTCGCGCACGATTGAAAGGACAGCGTGAGCCGTCGAGTCGCTCAACTTTGCACGCGGCACTGCGAAACGCACCGTCACCTTGGCGTCGTCGGACCACGGCCGGACGGTCCGCCGGACGGCGTCGGCGAAGTCGGCCTCGGCAAGAGTGTTGCTGCGCAGATCCCACAGGCAGCGTCGCAGGTCCTCGCGGCACGACTGCAGCGCCCGCCGCGCTATGGCGAGGAATTTCGCCGCCGCGTCGCGGTCTGTGCTGAACGTCCTTTCGACAGCGTCGATCTGAAACGACACGCCTGTGAGGGTCTGCGATACCGCGTCGTGGATTTCTGCGGCCAGCCGCGTGCGCTCGTCCACGCGCAGTTCCGACGCCACCTTGCCTATTTCGGCTTTCAAGAGCTGGCGCCCCCGCCGCTCGGCGAGGCGCCTTAGCGCCCTGTTCCAGACAGCCGCACCGAGAAGCGCGAGGCCGAGCGCGATTATCAGCGTAAGGAGTCGCCCGGTCGTCCACCATGGCGGACGGCGAAGAATCTGCAGGTCGGCCGCGACGCGCGGCGCGACCGTGAAACCTTCGGTGTGAGGAAAGGCGCTCCAGTGCGATGTGCGCGAAGTGTTGCGCACGCACGTCCCCGCTACCGACACTTCGCACCCGCGAACGATGCCGACGGCTTCCGGCGAAGGCGCGAGCGCGCTTGCATCGACGCGCACCAGGCGTCCGCCCAATGCGACGGCGAAAACACCTTCATCGACGTCTACGACACGTCCGCGCAGTCTTACAGCCAGGCCTTTTGCGCATATGTCACGCAGGACGGTCGCCATGTCGAAATCCTCCGAAAGCGTCACGGCAGGTCCCGTTGCAAGCGCCGTGCCCTGCGCAGGAGCGAGCCGCGCCTTGGTAAGAATAATGATGAACAGATCCGTCTCCGGGAAGCCGGCCGCAATCACGCGCTCGCCCCAGGACGGGGATTTTTCGCCTTCTGCCAGCGCAAGGCCTACAATCTGGTTGCCGTCTGTTCTTACCAGGACTTCGCGCCCCTCGTTGAACGCCGCTATGACGCAGCCCTCGACCCGTCGTCGCCCCATGCGCGAAAGCGCCGCGACCGATCTGTAGCGTATGTTCTCCACGCCCGGCTGAGGACTGTCGGGAATAGGCGGCGCGTGTCGCGGATCGTCGTCGGCCGGGATGTCTACGGTGATGTCCGCCGTATCTGTCACCGTAAGCTGCGGCGTCTGGAACTTGCGCTTTGCGCCGTCCGGCAGAACTGTCGCGATTCCTTTTGCCGAGATTGTCGCGCCGAGGAGATGATCGAGCGATGCGTCGCGCCCGACACTCACCGCCGCGAAGAAGGGCGCAGTCGCGGTTCTCATGAGAAGGAAGCGCCAGGCGGGATCGATCTCGTCATGGACTATATCGACAACTGTTCCGCGCATGACGACCGGACGCCCGTCGAAAGTTTCGTCGCTTAGTTGTTCAGGCGTGGCTGCGACAGGCGCCGGGACGCGACCCGCGCCGAGCGGCGCGGCGCTGTCGATGAACGCGCGAAGCCATCCGAACTTGTCCGCGCCGACGTGTCCTTGCAGAAAATAGCGTCCGCCTGCCTGAAGCGGAACAGAGTTTGTCGTGCGCAGATAGCCGCAGCCAGTCTCGTCGACGACCCAGCACGAGAGGTCGTGAGAAGCCTTTGCGACGGCGGTTACGGAACATGTCACGGCGAAAGTCGCGTCCGACCGGTCGGCGTTCCAGACCGACTGGCGCAGTTCGGCAACGTTGTCGATCGCCGCCGCCAGAAGAAGCGCAGAAAGTGTCATGGCGACATTATACCATATTATCGAGGTCGCACGCGCGCGAGCGCCCCCTAGCCTTTGGGCTAGATGGCAGGAGCGGCGGGGCTTATGCTATAATTCACTTGTTAAAACATTTAAAGGGGAGACTCCATGAAACACCACATGCTTGCAACACTCTTCGCTCTGGCCTCGCTTTTCGCGTCCGCCGCCGCAACGGTGACAAATGTTCCGGCGAATGGCTCCCTGGAGCTGACGAGCGGAGACAACAAGGACAATACAATCATCGTCGCGGCTGGAGGAGCTACGATCACGTTTGCGAACGGAAGCGGGAACAAGACGTTTTATCCGCACCTTGTCGTTTCCGGCGGCGTCGTGCGCGTCAGTTCGTCTGGATTTTCCCGTTATCGGTTCGTCTCCGGCGTTCGTGCCGTCGACGGAGGCTCGCTGGAAATCGACGGCGTTTCAACGATCAGCATCGACCGCAAGACAATTCCAGACCCCACTGATATCATGCCGGCCACCGGCCCACTTTGCGACTTCGACAACGTAAGCTTCACTTCCGGTTCCGGCAAACTTGCGCTCAATTACAATGCTACCGTCCGTCGGTTGCCGAACTGCAAGATCGTCGTGGAGCCAGGCGACAGTGCGGTATCCACGACGGTTGCCCTCGCAAGCACTGACTCCAACGCCGCCGCGGCGCTGCTTGATAATGGCTCGCTTTGCCTTACCAACTTCAACGCCATAGCGCTTACGGCGAATGCGCTTCCCGGCAGATGCAATGTGCAGGTTTCACCAGGGCGAACTTTCAAGTTCGATCAAGGGAATCTTTCGGCTGATGGTTTGACCTTGACGCCTTCCTCCGGTGCGACAGGCCTCTTCAACATTGAGCTTCTCGGGCGTGGTGCGACGGTGTGCTTTGCAAATGATGGAGGAAAGAACATCCGATGCGAGTCAAACATCACAGGGCTTGGCGAAATTCTCTTCAAGCCGAATTCAGGAACTGTCATAACGCGCTTCCGCGGCATGGCCTATACGGCGACAGATTCTTCGTCATTTTCAATTCCGGTTGACACGGCGAACGAGCCTGTTCCCACAGAGAGCTGGAAGTCAAAGGTTTCGCACTGGTTCGACGCTTCTGACGAGTCGACGCTCGTACCGTTCTCGTTCGATCCGTCCGTCTGGGGCGGCAATTGGGTAAGCGCAAAAAACGAATTCGATGGGAATCAGCTTGTCATTGGCATGAAGGACAAGGTGGAGGGTTCTACTGTGTCGCTGTACAACAAGCGGCTATGGAGCACAGGCGGGCGTTTCAGCGCGTCGCAATATCACCTTCAGGTCCTGCCGTATAGGGTAAAGGACGGTTTGAACGGTAAGACGTATTTGAGTTGCGGAAAGCGCGGTGTTTCATCCGATGGAGCCAAGTATGATTCCAACGGCAATCTCATATCATCAACCGAGAACCGCCGTCTCAAATTCTGGAGTTCCACGGCGATTGACGGCAGCACAGTTCCATCAGGTGACTATGCCAAGATCAGTGCATCTTATGCAATACTCGTTTTCGGTTCGCAGAACGGCGGGGGCGAAGCGGTAATCGGTACGGACGGCAATCAGGTGTCCGGGAACGGTTCGTTTGTCCGGCAGAGTGGAATCGACAAGGCATGGACTACCCGAGACGGTTATTCCATGCATGCTGATGGGCTTACTGTAAATCCGAAAAATGCAAAGCCGAACGGCGGATGGCAGATTCTGTCTATAGATATGTCGGCGACAAATACGCTGGTCAACGGTCTCGGACCGATGGATGCCAATGCCGGCGAAACCGACTGCGGCGGTCAGAACTACGCCGAAGTCATCTTCTTCTCCGAGAAGCCGACGACTGTCGAGCGCGCCGCCTGCGAGCGCTACCTTGCCGAGAAGTGGGGCCTCGAATCCTCTTATGCGCAGTGGGATGTCCAGTATGCGCAGCTTAGCGGCAGTTCTGGAACTGTAACCCTTTACGATGACGCCAGAACCACATACGACAGTGTGGAAGAGATAGCTGCGGAAGGTTCGTTCTCCGGTACGGTGATTATACCGGCAGAAAAGACGCTGGTCATTGAGAAGCCACTTCCACCTACAGAAGCGGATGTGTCGGAGACGAATCGCGTCGGATGGTACGACCCCGACTTTTCGGGTGCGGTTGTATACGATGCAACCGCGCTTGGACACGACGATCTGCTCTACGCACTTTATGGCAGGACGTTGGTGAACTTGTGCACAGACGATAACGATATATGGTTCACGAGCGGATGGCGCGGAGATAGCGGGGCCGTCAACAATTTCGCACCTTCCGTCTCACGGTCTGCACGAGGTGCGCTTACAACCGGCCCTAAACGCAACTGGCTCAATTTCAAGGAAAGTTACGGGGATTCCCTCGGTAATATGATTCGCTCTCGCAAGGTAAGTTCGGGCGTAAACGGATCCATGTACGGCATGAAAGTCCGGCAAGGGTTCTTTGTCGTCGATACTTCGTCCGGAGGCGGTGACATATTCAATACAGATGCTACGTTTTCTAAAGGCAAGATAAAGCCCCGCACCGACGGAAGCGACAGCAGCAAACCGATCTGGCGTGATGGTACGGTCGCTATGTCAGGCACATGGCTTGACACGGACGAGATCAACGGGGCGGAGCGAGGCTACAACGGCAGGGCAGAGGTTTTGTCTTTTGCTACCGAAAGCGAGACTTTGAACGTGGGGTATGTTGCAAACTACAGTGGTTCTCATGCCGAGATTGTCGGCGAGTTCATACTCTACTCCCAGCCGCTGGAAGATGCGGCGCGGACGAAGGTGCAGGAATACTTGATGTACAAGTGGTTTGGCGATCTGAACGGGAAGTACGCAGACTACTCCGGCGCGACTGTTACGGGCGCAGGTACGGTTAAGAGCCCGACGTTGCGCAACCTGCCGAAGTTCGGCGACAACTTCACGGGCGAACTCGTCGGCGGCTCGCGGCTTGAGTTCAACCTTGGCGCGGACGGCGTCGCCGATGCGTTGGCGATTGGCCGTGAGCTCGCGTTGGAGGATGGCGCGACTGTTACGGTGAATGTGAGCGGCAAGCCGGCAGCAGGCCATTATACTCTGCTGACTGCGACAGCCATCTCCGGCTCGGCGACACTTGACGTGAACGGTCTCCCGGAAGGACGCAGGGCTGTTCTGCATGTCGAAACGAGTGAAATCTGGCTTGAGATTCTTTCGCCAGGTCTTATGATCATCGTGCGCTGACCACGGAAGCTGTACAGGAGCTGGCGAAATTGAAGTGTGACAGGAGATCGTTCCTTGCGCTTGCGGCGGCAGGGTTTGCAGGGTGCGTCACAGACGGCGACAGTTTGCCTGCGGCTGAGACCGCAGGCGCGGCTGATGGCGCGGCGGACGCGTCCGCCGGGAAGTTCGACGAGAATCTGAGCATTGTTTTCTCCGACGCGC
Organism: Verrucomicrobia bacterium UBA4286; assembly: GCA_002395905.1. Classification (GTDB taxonomy): domain Bacteria; phylum Verrucomicrobiota; class Kiritimatiellia; order RFP12; family UBA1067; genus UBA1067. The sequence continues at coordinate 8,461 of DGVK01000122.1, forward strand.
ACGTGTGCGGAGAGGATGTCCGCGCGGCGGAGTTCACTCCAAAGCGCCTTGCGGCGTTTGTCGACGAGGTTCTGGCGATGCGGCCCAGACCGAAGCGCGTTGTCCATCTCGGCGACCTCGCCTATCTTCACGGACATCCGGCGGACTACGCCATCGCCAAGCCGATTCTCCAGCGGCTGGAGGACGCGGGCATAGAGCTTGTATTCTGCATGGGAAACCACGACCGCAGAAGCGAGTTCGCCAGGCTCTGGCCGGGCCGCCTTGAAGCGTCGCCTGTGCCGGGGAAGTTCGTGTCGGTAACTTCGCTAGGCACCGCCGATCTGGTGATTCTCGACGGACTTCAGGGAACGGACGACCGCCTGCTTACGGACATGGGGCCTGGCAACGGTCTCATGACACCAGACCTGTTCGCGTGGATAAAGAAGAACCTTCCGAAGCGCGAGCGCCCGTTCTTTGTCGCGTCGCACTTTCCGGTCGATGATTTCAAGACGTCCGACAAGAAGCACGGACACCTCGGTCGCTGGCTCATAAAGAACGCCCCCATGTGCGTCGGCTATCTTTACGGGCATCTCCACCGCTGGCGTCCCGAGTGGATTCACGGTTCATGGAAGGAGCGCGCGACCCTGCGAACGCTTTGCATGCCGTCGAACGCGCTTTGGGGCGATATCGGATATGTGAAGATGCGTACTTTCGCGGATCGCGCGGTGTGCTCGCTTGAGCTAAAGGATTTCTATTTCCCGGCGGAGCCGCGCGATCCGGGCGACCGTCTGGCGTCGTGGCGCGTGAAGATCGAGGAGACGCGCGGCGCGACCTGCACATTTCTTTACGACAGGCAGGGGGGCTGACAATGCGCTTTCGCGAATTCGCCCTGGCCGCTGCGGTCGCGGCGCTCGGTTTTGCGTCCGCAGGAGAGGCGCTTCCGCTAGCCGCGCGGCTCGCTTCGCGCAGTCCGTTCCTTGTCGCCCATCGCGGATGCACGTCGCTCGCGCCGGAGAACACGGTCGCGTCGTTCATCTGCGCCGCGCGGCTCGGGCTGGACGCGATAGAGACGGATGTGCGCCTTTCGAAGGACGGCGCGCTTGTATGCGCGCACGACGACGATCTTGTGCGGATGTTCGGCGTGGCGCGCAAGGTCGCCGACATGACCCTGGACGAACTGCGCGAGCTTGTGCCGGTGAAGGGGAAGGGCCTCAAGTCGTGGCCGAAGGAGGTGCTTCGCATTCCGACGTTTGCGGAGTATCTCGACGTGTGCGAGCGCTATGACAAGGTTCCTTTCATAGAGACGAAGGGCGATGCGGCCATCGTCGCGCCGGTTCTTGAGGAAGTGCGGCGGCGCGGGCTGCAGAACGTCGCCGTCCTGTCGTGCATACAGTTTGACCACATTTGCGAGGCGAGGCGGCTCGACAAGGAGATATTCGTCCATCACATCTTCAGCGAGCCACGGCTTCTCGACGAGTTGGCGGCGATGGGCAACGCGGGGCTTTCGTACAATTACAAGGACCTCTCGGCAGTCCCGGATGGAATTGTCGGGCGTGTCCACGCAAAAGGCGTCAAGATGTGCCTAAGGGCCGGAGATTCGCCGGAGGCGGTCGCGAAGATGGTGGAGATGGGGCTGGACTACATACCGACCAATGTCACCGTCCCTCTGGACTTGAAATGACAATGTGTGTAAAGAAAAGGATAGAGAATCATGGACTTCAACAGGCGTAATTTTCTGAAGGGCATTTCGCTCGCAGCGTTCGCAGGCGCCGCGTCGCCCCGGCTCGTTGCCGAGGAAACGACGTTCGCTCTGCCGGAGATGTCCGGCGGGAGACTCAAGCCGGGCGCCCTCCAGGAGGTCGAGCACGAGGTGGATCTCTGTGTCGTCGGCGGAGGGATCGGCGGCATGCTGGCCGCGATCTCGGCGGCGCGGCGCGGCGCGAAGGTCGCGCTGATGCACGATAGGCCAGTCCTGGGCGGCAATGCGTCCAGCGAGATACGAATGTGGATATGCGGCGCTGGAACGCGCGTGCGGAATCTGCAGGAGACGGGCATAATGGAGGAGATCGCCCTCGACAACATGGCCCGCAATCCTTCGCGCAACTGGTCGATGTGGGACGCGCTTCTCTACGAGAAGGTGCGCTTCGAGCCGAACATCGATCTTATCCTCAACTGCGCCTGCTGCGAGGCGAAGATGAACGGCGCGAGAATCGAATCGGTGACAGGCTTCCAGCTTACCACCTACCAGCGCCACACCGTGCGCGCCAGGATTTTCGCCGACTGTTCGGGAGATTCGATTCTTGCGCCGCTCACAGGCGCGGCTTATCGCGTCGGACGCGAGGCCAGGAGCGAGTTCGGCGAGGAGTTCGGGATTGAAAGCGCCGACCGCAAAACCATGGGTTCGAGCCTTCTCATCCAGGCGCGAGAGACCGATCACAAGGTCGAGTTCACGCCGCCGAGCTGGGCCTATGACTTCCCTGACGACGAATCGCTCAACCACAAGCCGCACGACTGCCTCTTGAAGCCTCACACCAACTTCTACTGGATAGAGCTGGGTGGCGAGGCCGATACGATCGCCGACGCCGAAAAGCTGCGCGACGAGCTCCTTAAGATCGCCTTGGGCGTGTGGGACCACATGAAGAACCACGGCGAGCACGGCGCGGACAACTGGGAGCTGGAGTGGCTCGGCTTCCTGCCGGGCAAGCGCGAGAGCCGCCGCTATGTAGGCGACTACACCCTCACGCAGGATGATGTCGAGAACGGAGGCAGGCGCTTCGAGGACACCGTCGCCTACGGCGGCTGGCAGATCGACAATCATCTGCCGGGCGGTTTCTGGATGAAGTCCAAGGATGGCGCCCACCTTCAAAAGAAGCGGCTTACGGAGCCTTATGCGATTCCATACCGTGCGCTCTATTCGCGCGACGTCGAGAACCTCATGTTCGCCGGGCGGAACCTCTCCGCGACACACGCCGCGTTCGCGTCCGCCCGCGTGATGGGAACGATAGGTCTTATGGGCCAGGCGGTCGGGACCGCCGCCGCGCTTGCGGTCGAGAAGGGCGTCATGCCGCGGGGCGTCTACGCCGACAGGTCGCTCATGAAGGAGCTGCAGCGGCGATTGATGGACGACGACTGCTTCCTGCCGCATCTGCGCCGCGAGGTGTCGCCGCTTGCGAAGGAGGCGAAACTCACGGCGGACTACGGCGACGCGAGCGATCTTCTCAACGGAATCGACCGCCGCATATGGGGGCGCGACAACGGTTATTTCGGGAAGACCAACCAGGCGGTGACATACGAGTTTGACAAACCGACATTCGTAGGCGGCTTCAGGCTTGTCGTCGATAGCGACCTCGACCGCGAGAACTTTGACGGACATCCCGATCTGCTTACAATTCCAATGCCGCTTTTCAGGGGGCGCGGCTACGGCAATACATCGTTCTCGTTCCCGAGGACGGTGCTCAAGCATTTCCGCGTGGATGTGAAGGGCGCGGACGGCGCGTGGACGACGGCGTTCGAGACGAAGGAGAACCACCAGCGGCTCGTCCGCGGCAGGATCGGGCGCGAATGCCTGGCGGTGAGGCTCATGCCGCTTTCGACGTGGGGCAGCGAGCTTAAAGCCGAAACCTACGGCAGCGCGACCGCCCACATCTTCGCGTTCGAGCCGACCGCATGAATGCAGCTTGGCGGAGGGAGGAGAGGCGCATGATTGCACTTGCGGCATTTTTGGCGGCGGCGTTCGTCGCCGCAGAGGGAGGCGAAGAGCTGCGGCTTTTCCAGACGACCGGGGAGAAGGACTTCCGCGAGATTGCGACGAGCGGCTTCACGATCCATCCGTATCCCGCGGTAGAGTCCCTGGATGTTGATGCGGCGGTGGCGAGCCATCCATTCCTGGCCCTCGGCGCGTCGCTCACGGACGCGTCGGCCTGGATCCTGGCCAACATGCCGCCTGAGCGTCGCGACAAGCTGCTGCGTGAACTGTTCACGCCAGAAGGCTGCAACCTCGGGGCGATACGCCTCAACATGGGCGCGAGCGACTATTCGACGGGGCTCTACTGCTACGACGATACGCCAGGCGACGTCGAAATGAAGGATTTTTCGCTTGCGCGCGACGACGAATTCCTCGTGCCTGCGGCGCGGCGCATCAAAGCCCTGCGCCCGGACATCTTCGTCTTCGCGTCGCCGTGGAGTCCGCCGGGATGGATGAAGACTTCCGGCCTCATGATAGGAGGAAGTCTGCGCGGCGAATTCATGCCGGCGCTCGCCGCGTACTTCGTCAAATACGTCCAGGGATATGCGGAGCGAGGCCTGCGGATCGACGCGGTGACACCGCAGAACGAGTCTGTTTACGACACCGGGGGGCAGTATCCGAGCTGCACGTATTCGGCGGCGCAGGAGGGCGCGTTTGTGCGCGACCATCTCGCGCCCGCGTTCCGCAGGGCGGGGCTCGACACGCGGATATGGGTGCACGACCACAATCCCAAGGTCAAGGACATCCCTCGTGTCATGGAGCTTCTCGGCATGCCGGGCCTCGAGGATTCGGTCGATGGCGTCGCATGGCATTTCTACTGCGAGCCGTCCTGCGCGACGAATCTGCCTGTGGTGAAGGCGGCGCATCCGAAGATTAGGTTCTACCACACCGAGAATGGCCCGCACGTCATCCTGGAGGAGCGCACGGAGCTTTGGTGGGCGGCAAGGGTTTTCGCCATGCTGCAGAACGGCTGCGAGATGTTCACGTCGTGGAATCTGTGTCTTGACGAGCTTGGGACGCCTGCGACAGGCGCGCATCTCTGTGGAGGTTTCACGGTGGTCGATTCTGCCTCTCACGATGTCGCGTATTCGCCGCAGTATCGCCTTTTCAGGCATATCGGACCGTTTGTGAGGCGCGGCGCGAACATAATGGAGGTCAAGGGGTCTCGCGACGGCACGGAACTCATTCTCTTTCGCAACCCGGACGGGGAATATGTTCTTGTCGTCGCGTGCGATGGTTCGCTCGTGCGCAGAATCCAGCGGCGGCGGCTTGTCGTGAAATACCGCGGGAAGTACAAGTCGCTTCCGCTCCCCGCCGGCACATGGTCCGTCTCGACGCTGGTTTTCAAGTGATTTGCATTTTACCTGCACGTCTCGGGCTCAAGTTCGCGCACAACATGCCGGCGGCGTGGAAGTCGACGGTTCCTGTCGCGGGCAGATGCGGCGAACAGGAGTGGCGTTCGGCAGACCGACGGCGGTTTTGGTATAATATACGCCAATCACACCTAGAAAGGTCAACGACACATGGGCGGTTTTTGCGGAATTGTTTCAAAAACGGATTGCGTGAGCGATCTGTTCTTTGGCACGGACTATCACTCTCATCTCGGAACACATCGCGGCGGAATGGCCGTACTGGGGAATGACGGTGAGTTTCAACGCGCCATCCACAACATTCAGAACTCACCGTTCCGCTCGAAGTTCGAGAACGATGTCGGACGCTTCGCAGGCAGGGTGGGCGTAGGCGTGATATCCGACACCGACCCGCAGCCGCTCGTGATGTGCGCGCGCCTCGGCACGTTCGCGATTGTGACGGTAGGGCTCATAACGAATATCGAAAAGCTCAAGCAGGAACTTTTCGACAGCAATTCGTCCCAGCTTCAGTTCTCCACGACGAGCGGAATGGTAGGCCCGACCGAGGTTGTTTCGGCGATGATCGCGACAAAGGATTCGCTCGTCGAAGGCGTGCGGTACGTGCAGGACAAGATCGAGGGCAGCTGTTCGATACTTCTCATCTCCCAGGACGGCCGCCTCTACGCGGCGCGCGACCGCTACGGACGAACACCGGTCATAATCGGCCGCAAGGATGACGCGATGATCGCCCTGCAGGAGAGCTGTGCAATGCCCAACCTCGGTTTCGAGCATTTGCGCGACCTCGGGCCTGGCGAGATGGTCGAGCTCACGGCCGACGGCGCGACTACGGTCATAGAGCCGGGCGACAAGATGGCGATATGCTCCTTTCTCTGGATATATTACGGCTACCCGGCGTCCACCTACGAAGGAAGGAACGTGGAGATGGCGAGATACCGCTGCGGCGGCGCGCTTGCGAGACGCTATCCGGTCGCGGCCGACGCCGCATGCGGCATACCCGACTCGGGCACGTCCCATGCGCTCGGCTATGCGCACGAGGCGGG
>DGVK01000050.1 GCA_002395905.1 Verrucomicrobia bacterium UBA4286
AACACGTCGCCTGTCGTGCGCCAGCACTGTCCGCCGGCCTGTTCGCCCCATGTCGGGACGTTCTCGTTCCCATACTGGCAGAGGGAGAACACGATGTCGCGCGGCTGCATCTTGAGAAAGCGGCCCATGAGGAAATACGGGCGCGTATGATACTCGCGGCCGGTTCCCGTGGCGACGGCGCCGTAGCTGCACCAGTCATACTTCAAATAGTCGTAGCCCCATTCGGCGTAGCTCTTCGCGTCCTGAAGCTCGTGGAGCCAGCTGCCCGTGCATCCGCCGCAGGTATACGGGCCCGGCGAAGAATAAAGCCCCGCCTTGAAGCCTTTGGAGTGGATGTAGTCGGCGAGAGCCTTCATGTCGGGAAAGCGCGCGTTCGGCGCTATCGTGCCGTCGGCGTTGCGTTCGGGTCCGGCGAGAGTGTGATCGCTTTTCCCGTTCTCGGGATTCTTCTGCCAGAAATCGTCGATGTTGACATATGTCCAGCCGTGTTCGTCGAGGCCGAGCTCCACCATCTTGTCGACGGCCGTCTTCATCTTCTCGGCGCTCACGCCGCCGGCGAAAGCGTTCCAGCTGTTCCATCCCATCGGCGGCGTAAGAGCGATCTTATCGCCCACGACGAACACGACCGTCTTCTGCGCACTGCCTGCGGCGTTCGAGGCGGTGAACTTTATGCGGTATTCGCCGGGCTTTTCAATGGAACCCGTGAGAATCCGCGTGACGGGGTCGAAGTTGAGCGGCGCGTTCGCCCCGCCGTTTCCTATGGCAAGCGTGTCGCACACAGCGGAAGCCTCTACCGGCTTTGCGCCCGCGACAGGAAGCTTGAAAAGTATCGGCCGCCCCGGCCTTGCGCCGTAGCGCGCCGGCGCGTTTATCCGCGGCGCAGCGGACGGCTTCGGCGTGAGCACGCCGAGCTGACGCGTGAGCGAGCCGGACGGCAGCGGCCCCGCGCCGTCCTTGAAGACGAAAAACGCATCCGCCCAGTCGGCATGGTCGAAGTAGTCGCCGTCGGCGGCGTCGGTCACTTCAAGCGTCGCGATTCTCGCGCCGGAGAGATCGGCCTTGAGCGGCACGGCACGGCCGCGCTCGCTCTTCGCCTCGGCCACGAGACGTCCGTCGGCGTATACGCGAAAGACGACCGAGCCTTTACCGCCCGTCTCGTCGTCGACGCCGACCTTCGCTTCGAAGGAGAGCGCCGCGCCGCCGAGCGCGACCTTGTGCACGCTCGGCGCGTGGGTGCCTGCGCCCCGCGCGAACTCCTCGCCGCCGATGCGCAGGGCGTTCCCGCCGATCGACCTGCACGCGGCGGGCTTTCCCCAGCCGCTGGACATGAGGTCTATCTCGGTTTCGTCAAGCCACCGCCTCTCGACGCCCGCGGCGCAGGCCGCTGCAAGCGTTGCGGCGGCGAATGCAATGTGTGCTGGATTCATATGGGACGCTCCCCTTCCTTGTTCATGTCATTTGACCGGCACGAAGTCGATGCGCCGCTGCGCGAAATCGACCTTTGCAACGTGCACCTTGATCATCGTCCCCGGCCGCCAGCTGCCGCCGCCCGGCGCCGAAAGAGAGCCGTCGCTCTCGTTGTAGCGCACGAACCTCTTTGAAAGCACGCTCACATGCACGAGGCCCGAAACGGCGATCTCGGGTATCTCCACAAAGCATCCGAACGGCGTGCACTTCGACACGACCGCGTCGTAATCGAGTATCTGGCGGGAGGAAAGCTGCTCTTCGAGAAGGCGGTATTTCTTTATCTCGACAAGCCCGCGTTCGGCGTCTGCGGCGACGCCCTCCATCTCGGTGGTGTGCTCCGCCCAGCGCGCAAGAATATCGGGCTTCACCTTCGCCGCTCTCGCGCCGCCTTCGAGAAACGCGGCGAGCTGACGGTGGAGCGTGAGATCGGGGTAGCGCCTTATCGGCGAGGTGAAATGGGCGTAGTACTTCTTGGAAAGACCGAAGTGGCCTATCTTCGTCGAATCGTAGACGGCGCGCTTCATCGACCGCAGAACCATCATCGCCATCGTCGGATAGAGCGGGTTCGCGCGGATGGTGCGCAGGAGCTGCGAGAACACCTTGGGGTTGGCTATGTTGCCCGCTTTCACACCAAGCCCGCGCAGTTCGGCCCTGAGGGCGAACACCTTTTCTTCATCCGGCGGTTCGTGCAGGCGCGCGAGGATTCTCACGCCCTTCGACCACAGCTCTTTCGCCACGGCCTCGTTCGCGGCTACCATGCACTCCTCGACCATCTGGTGCGATTCGTCGTAGGGGCGCGTCACAAGGCCCATCATCTCGCCGTCCGCATCAAGAAGCACTTCCGCCTCGGGGATTTCGATGTCGAGCGCGCCTTCGGCGAACCGTTTGGCGCGCAGCTGCTGCGCGAGCTCGTTGATGGCGAGAATCGTCTTCAAGTCCTTCGAGCCGCGGGCGGCCTTCGCGCCGCCAGAGATCACGGTCATGACCTGCTCGTATGTAAAGCGCGCCTTCGACCTTATTACGGACTTCGCGAAGGAGCGCTTTGTCATCTCGCCGTTCCTGTCGAACGTCATGAACACGCTGAACGCCAGCCTGTCCTCGCCCGGCATGAGCGAGCAGACGCCGTTCGAAAGCTCCTCGGGGAGCATCGGCACGACGCGGTCGGCCAGATACACGCTCGTGGAACGCCGGTAGGCCTCGCGGTCGAGGGCCGAGCCAGGCTTTACATAATGGGAAACGTCCGCTATATGCACGCCGAGGATGCGGTTGCCGCGGCGGTCGGTCTCCAGCGACAGCGCGTCGTCGAAATCGCGCGCCGTCGCGGGATCGCAGGTGAATATGAACTTCTTCCTCAGATCAAGCCGCCCCGAGGCGTCCGCCCGGCGCGGAACCTTCCGCGCCTCGGCGAGCACCTCGGCGGGGAACGCCTTGGGCAGCTTGTAGAACTTCATCACCGCCGCCGTATCCTCGCGGGGCGTCTTGCCGGGCGGCGGGAATAAAGTTTCCTGTCGGGTCATAGGCTTCAGCCCAGCAGGTCTTCACCGGAACCGTCGACGATCTCGTCGGCGGTCTGGAGGTCCTCTCCGTCGGCCGACTTGTCGCCTGTGTCGGCGATGAGAACGGGTTCGCCGAGATCGTCGTCGTCCTCCTCCTCGCCGGGGATGCCCGAAGCAGGGATGCCGTACAGCTCCTCGTGGCGCTTGCGCTGCTCCTCGCGGAGCTTTTCCATCTCCTCGTCGCTGATGGTGTCGCAGAGCGGCACCAGCTTGAGGTAGCGGTGGAGCGGGAAGCCCGTGCCGCCGGGGATGAGATGGCCGAGGATGACGTTCTCCTTGAAGCCGCGCAGTTCGTCGACGCGGCCCATGGTGGCGGCCTCGGTGAGCACGCGGGTCGTATCCTGGAACGACGCGGCCGAGATGAACGAATCGGTCTCGAGCGCGGCCTTCGTGATGCCGAGAAGCGCGGGCTGGGCCTCCGCCGGACGGCGGCCTTCGTTCATCATCTCCTCGTTGACGCGCAGGAACGTCTGGCGCGTGACCTGTTCGCCCCAGAGGAAGTCGGTGTCGCCGGGGTTCGTGATGCGAACCTTGCGGAGCATCTGGCGCACGATGATCTCGATGTGCTTGTCG
>DGVK01000051.1:0-658 GCA_002395905.1 Verrucomicrobia bacterium UBA4286
GCTTCTGAAGGAGATCGAGTAAGGAGGCCGGGAGATGGCGAGGATTGCCGCACTGTTCCTTCTTCTGCTGGCGGCGGCCGCACCTGTCGCGGCCGCGCCGCGCCTGGCGTTTCAGGTGTTCGCTGTTCGCGCCCTCTGCGAGAAGGATTTCGCCGCGACGCTCAAGGCGGCCGCCGCGCTTGGATATGAAGGCGTCGAGACAGGGCGCTTTTACGGTCTGGACGCGAAGGGGCTCAAGGCGGCGTGCGACGCGGCGGGGCTTGAGCTTGTCGCGCTTCAGCTCTATCCTCACAACCTCACGGAACCTCAGCTCGTCGAGACGGTTCGCTTCTGCCGCGACTGCGGCTGCCGTCGCATCAATGTCGCATGGTACCGCGGCAGCGCGGCGAACCCCAACGACTGGCAGCTTCTCATAAACGTGCTCAACCACGCGGCGGAGGTCTGCGCGAAGGAGGGGATCGCCGTCGCGTATCACAACCACGATCACGAGTTCAGCCTGAAGATCGGCGGCCTCACAGTGTGGGAATGGCTGTGGGCCGCGGACGGCGGCGACGCGCTTCGCCAGGTGACGGCGACTCCGCGCTTTTCCCCTCTGGTCGTGCAGGAGCTCGATTGCGGCAACTGCGTTCTCGGCGGGGGCGACCCGGTCGCCTGCCTC
>DGVK01000051.1:736-2915 GCA_002395905.1 Verrucomicrobia bacterium UBA4286
CCCCGCCGCAACCCGACCGTCCATCTTATGCCGGCCATCGCCGACATGCGCGGCCTCGCGCCCGGCGAGGCGGGGCTTGGCTCGCCGCGCGACGCGGCCGACTGGCGGCGCATCGTGCCTGCGCTCGCGGCGGACGGCGTGGAGTGGCTTGTCGTGAAACCCGTCGCCAACCCCGGCTCGCTCGCCGATCTAGAGGCGAGCATGAAATATCTGAAAGGGCTTCTATGATGAATGCAAAGCCGCGTCTTGCCGCTGTTTCCCTTCTTGCCGTCTGTGCGCTCGCGGCGCAGGCCGCGCCGTACCGCACGCTCCAGCGGATATGGGCCGTCGAGCCGGAGAAGATCGAGGCGGCTCGCGCGAAGTATCCCGGCGCGTTCTCGGACGGTATCATCATTGCGACTTTCGCCGGGCTCAAGATAGGCTCCGAGGAAGTGCGCGACTTCGCGCGGCAGAAGGCGTTCACAGAGCGCATGAAGGCGCAGGGCGTGGACGTGGAGATATGCGTAAGTTCTACAATCGGCCATACGGACGGCTGGCAGCTCGTGCAGGACTTTCCGAAGATGGTCGGCGCGAACGGCAAGACCGCCGCCGCGATCGCCTGCCCGCGGTCGGACGCGTTCAAGGCCGCCATGCGCGGCGTGTTTGAGAAGTATGCGCGGCTGGAACCGTCGGTGATATGGATCGACGACGACTTCCGCATGTCCCACCATCCGCCTGTCGACTTCGGCTGTTTCTGCGGGGATTGCCTCGGGCGTTTCGCTGCGGAGAGCGGGGTCTCGATGACGCGCGAAGAACTGCGCGCGGCGATACTCGGCGACGCGTATGCGGGCGGTGTTCGCATCCGCGCGGCGTGGCGGCGCTTCTGCCAGGAGTCGCTGAACGACCTGGCAGGCGTCATCGCAGACGCCGTCCATGCCGTGGACGACAGAATAACAATCGGCTTCATGTGCTGCAACCCGACGGGCCTCGCCTACGCGCCTTATGATTTCGCGGCGCTGGTCGAGTGCGCAAAGAACCGCGACGGCGCGGTATGGTTTCGCCATGGCAGCGGCGCGTATAACGATTTTATGCCATACTCCAGCGACGGCATAGTCGCAAAGAACGTCGCCATAGCGCGCAACTGCGCGGCGAGCGAGGCGCCGGGCGTCGTGAATCTGACAGAAGAGGTGACGAGTCCTTACAACCGGCGGACGAAGTCCATGCGCATGACCTTCATGGAAGCGGCGCTCAACGTGGGCCTCGCCGGGGCGGACGGCGCGACGTACGATGCCATCAAGCCGAACCTCGACGAGCAGCTGCGCGACGACGCGCTCGTGGCGATGCTCCACCGTCGGCGCAGCGAGCTCGACAGGATGCGCGCGCTCATCGAAGGCAAGCGGCAGATCGGCGTATATCCTTTCTACGACCCCGATATATGGCTTGCGAACGGCAAGGCGTCGTCGCTCTACGACCTGCACGTTCTCGGTGCGGAGGGCTGGAGGCCGCTTCTCTACATCGGCGTTCCCTTCACGTTCCGCGAGAAGGATGCGTCGCTGCTGCTGCTCTCCGGCAGGTCGGCGCGGGCCGTGCCGAAGGATGCGCTTGCCGCGTGGCGTGCGCGCGGAGTGATCGAGGACGGCGCGGCCGCGGCAGAGGTCGGGCGGGACGGCAGAACGTTCGTCTTCGGGAAGGGCGCGTGGAGCGATGCCGTATGGACGCGCGGCGCGAGCCTGGAGATAAAGGACGCGCTCGACCGGCTCGCTGGCGGCAGGATGCCGTCGCGCGTCGACACGTGCGTGCGCATGGCGCAGAGCGTGTGGGAGTCGCCCGACGGAAGCGAGCGCGTCGTGTTCCTCTTCAACCTTGACTACGACGACGCGACCGATGTGCGCCTCACGGCGGACGGTTCATATGAAGCCGAAGGGCTCTCGCGCGGCGGCGAGTGGCGGTCGATCGGTTCGGGCGATACTTTCGCGGTGCCGAGAATCCCCGCCTGGTCGCCCGCCGTCATCCGCCTCAAGCGCGGCGGATTTCCGCGATGAAGCGGTCCGCTTCCTGCTTCAATGGAGTGGAATGGGATGGAATGGAACGGGTTGTAATACTGGTACTTGTTTTACCGGTACTGGAATATATATTATTATTAATACCATTCCATTAGAGACATTGTCTGTTTCGGCAGGCTCGTCACAACGATTCGCGG
>DGVK01000194.1 GCA_002395905.1 Verrucomicrobia bacterium UBA4286
CGCAGGCGATCACAGGCGAGAGGCGAACGCCTATGTGCAGAGCCGAGAGATGCGGTTTTTCGTCCGCCGGCTGCGGGACAAGCCACTCGATAAGACGGCAGAACGGCTTCACGATCGGCAGGAATATAAGCCCGCGGCATATAGCGAAGATTGTATCCGTAACGGCTATCGGGGCCATCATGTGAACAAAAGTCTGCGTCTGCACTCCCGATATAACAGTTGTCTGGGCGACATTCCACCGGGGGAAGAGCGTCTGCCCCATCTTCACGAAGAGAGGGAAGAACCATATAAGCACAAGCGACCCGAGAAGGTTCGAAAGCGTGTGGGCGAGAGCCGTGCGTTTGGCGTCCGCCGTGCCGCCGCCGAGCGCGGCGATCCAGCCGGTCGCGGTCGTGCCGACGTTCGCGCCGAAAAGAACAGCTATCGCCACCTCGTATGTTATAAGCCCCTGCGTCGCCATCGCCATCGCTATGGCGATCGTCGCCGCCGAGGACTGTATAACGGCCGTGAGCAGCATCGCCGCGAGCGCTATCAAAAATACGCCGGACATCTCATCGGCGCTCATCCGCGCGAAGACCGCCGCTATATCGGGATTTTCGCGTATCGGCGCGACGCCCTTAGACATGAACGAAAGGCCGAGGAACACGAGACCGAGCCCTATCGTCGTAAGGCCGATGTGGTGGATGCGCTCGCCGCGAAGGAAGAAATAAAGAATTCCGCCAAGCGCGAGGCAGGTGAAGCCGATCGCCTGCGGGTCTGGCGCGTAGGCGATTATCCAGACCGTCGCCGTGGTGCCGATGTTCGCGCCGACCAGCACGGCGAACGCCTGCGGCAGGGTGAGGAGGGCCGTCGACACAAACCCTACCAGCATCACCGTTATGATGGAGGACGACTGGACGATCATCGTCGAAACAATACCGGTCCCTACGCCGACAAGGCGGTGGCTCGTCGCATGAGCCATGAATTTGCGAAGGCCGCCGCCAGCAGTCGCCTGAAGACCTTCGGACAAATGCTTCATCCCGAGGAGAAAGAGGCCCAAGCCTCCGCAGACCGTAATCAGGATGAGAGCGACTTCTTTCATATCACACCATGAACCCTGCCGCGACTATCGCGGCGCCCCACCCGACGCACAGCGCACCGAACACCCGCAGCAGCACGGGTCTGTCCTGAAGGAGACGCATCCCCTTCTCAAGCCGCCACGGATAGAACATCCCGTACATTCCTATGACCGCGCCGATATAGGCCGTCACCACCAGAATGTGAACCGCCGCAAAACCGCCGTCGGGCAGAACAGGGCGCGTCGCCTTGAAAAGCTCGGCCGGGATTAGCATCAGAATGCCCGTAAGCGCGCGGACCGGCAGATTCGCCGGCATCCAGATGTATGTAAGCCAGCTGAGGACGCCCGCCATTATCCACAGCTGGAGCGGGAAGCGCTTCAAGAGCATGTCGAAGACGTCTATACCGATCGTGTCGCACTCGTAGGCCGTCCAGAACCAGGCTGTGACGGTAAGCGCCAGAGCGACGCCGCGGGAGGACTTGAACCATTCGATGAAACAAGAGGTTTTATCGGTTGAATAAATGCACGCCCCGCCAAAGGCGAGGACAGGCAGCCCGAGTAGCAATCCCCAAAGTATAATCATCGCTTTAAATGGAGGTGGGAAGCGGAGTTGAACCGCTGTAAGCGGATTTGCAGTCCGCTACCTAACCGCTCGGCCATCCCACCGGTCAAGTGAGTGATAGTATATCATTTATCCCCTCGCCTTGTCAACCGGGCGCGACGGAGAATTTTCAAGTGGATTTTCACTGTGAGGCAAGAAGTTTCGCCGCCGCCTGCGCTTCGGCCTCGCGATGGCTGCCGGCCGAGGCGATGGCCTCGCCGAGGCCGTCGACCGAGGCGCACACCGTGAACGTCGGTTCATGCGCTTTCCCGGAGACCTTGAGCAGCGTGTAGACAGGCAGTCGCGGCGGCTTCATGGCCTGCGCGACGATTTGAAGAGCCCCTTTCGGATTCCCGTCACCGGTCCCGGATGCGTCCGGCGAGAGGGCGAGCGCGTCGAAAACCCTGCGCGCCGCCGCTATCCCGCCATCCAGCCAGGCTGCACCGATTACCGCCTCTACCGCATCGGCGAGCGTCTTCGAGCCTTTCGCGACCTGAGAACCTCCTTTGTTCACCTTGAGGCGATTCGCGAGACCGAGCCTGTCGGCCGCGGCCGCAAGCGCCGCCGTCGAAACCATATGGGCCCGCTTGACGGTGAGCGCGCCTTCCTTCTCCCTGGGATATGCCTTGAACAGGTCGTTCGCGGCGAAAAGCCCGAGCACCGCATCCCCGAGAAACTCCAGCCGCTGATTGTCGCGGACGCCGGGCGACGCCATGCGGCAGGCCGGCGTCGTAAGCGCCTCTTCGAGAAGCGCACCGTTCACAAAGGTATATCCGAATATCTCTTTCATGGCCCTCCCGTCAATACGCGACCGCCCGCAGAAGTTCGTCGACAGTGCGCGCAACTTTCACAGAACTCCACCTACGGCGCCAGCGCGGCGAATCCTTCCAGTAGGCGACAAGCTCTTTCATGCGCCCCAGCACCGGGCGATCGCCGCAAAGCTCTTCTCTGGACGCTTCGACATAGCGCCCCACAAGTCCATCGGCGTCATCCCTTTCGCCGAGCGCGCGCACAAACGCCCGGCCGACCATGACACGCCCCTTCGCCGACAGCGGCGCGTCGCCGTTGTACACAACCGGCATCTTCGCCGCCGCCTCGACCGCGCGAAACGCCGCGAGATCGCACCCGCCCTCGTACATCTGGCGCGCCGTGCGCGCGTGCACGGCCAGAAAGCGCAGAGGAAAGGCGTTTATCGCAGGCATCAGCGCCAGAAGTTCGTCCGCCCGGTCAACGCCGAGCCGCGTCTTGAGCGAGAACGCGCCTTCGCCCATGACCTCGCAACCCGTCTCGAGCATCCGCGCGAGAACATCAGGCGTGCGCAAAAGTCCCGACCCGCGCCCCTTTCGTCTGACCATCGGAAACGGACACCCCGCGTTCAGATCGGCCGTTGAATATCCTGCGCTCTTGACGCGTTCGAGACAGCGTCTCAGCGCGACAGGATCCTTGCCGATGAATTGCGGCGTAACCTTGATCGTCTCGCCCCCTCGCAGCTCCCTGTCGCGCAGAGGATCGTATTCGCCGGTCGCGGTTATGAACGGCGTAACGGCCTCGTCGAAACCGGCCTCGGCCAGTTCGTCGGCGAACGTGCGCCTGAAGCACCTCACCGTAACCCCTCTGAGCGGAGCGAGTATCATCGCCCTTTCTCTACTTCGACGAGCACAAAAGAATAGTTGTCGGGCGCGCCGTTCTTGACGATCTCGGCCGACAGGCGCTCGCGGACCTTTTCTATCGGACCGTACCCCGCGAGAAACCCGAGCCTGCTTTCGCTCACAACATCATGAACCCCGTCGGAGCATATGACGAACCTGTCGCCCGGCTCCAC
>DGVK01000081.1 GCA_002395905.1 Verrucomicrobia bacterium UBA4286
AGATTCGGCGTCTCGTATGAGACGCGCGTCATTTCGGCTCACAGAACGCCGGAGGTCGCGATCGAGTATTCAAAGACGGCCGAGGCCCGCGGGATCAAGGTCGTCATCGCGGCTGCAGGCGGCGCGGCGCATCTCGCCGGCGTGCTTGCGGCGGGGACTGTTCTTCCTGTGATCGGAATTCCTGTCGCCGGCGGCGCATTGAACGGACTTGACGCGCTTTATGCAACGGTGCAGATGCCCGGCGGCGTGCCTGTGGCGACTGTGGCCTGCGGCAGCGCAGGTCCTGTGAACGCGGCGCTTCTCGCCGTCCAGATTCTCGGCACCGCCGACGCTTCGCTGCGCGAGAAGTTCCGTGCGCACAAGGAAGAGTTGAAGAAGAAGGTCGCCGCAGCGAACGATCGCATCCACGCCGAAGGTTGAAGAGGAGTAGTTTTATGAAAAACATGTGTGCAGCAGTGTGCGCCCTCGCGGCGCTGTGCGCCGCCGTGCGGTGCGGCGCGGCGCAGACCGATGTCGAACGCCGCGTGGAAGAAACTCTTTCGCGCCTTACGTTCGAGCAGAAGCTTGGGCAGCTGTGGCAGTTCTCCGGCGGCCACCCGTCCGAAGCGGCGTCGAGCGACAGGTCGAAGGGTGCGCTTGACCCGAAGTTCCTTGAGGCTGTCGGCGCGGGCCGCTACGGTTCTGTGATCGGAAAGCGCGGTGTGTCGAACTACAACGCGATCCAGCGCGCCGCGATGGAAGGCGTCGGGATTCCTCTTCTCATCGGCCACGACATGATCCACTCGGCGACGACGACTTATCCGATTCCGCTCGCCATGGCCTGCGCGTGGGACGAGTCGCTGTGGGAACGCACGGCTTCGGCGATGGCGGTCGAATCGCTCGCGCTCGGCTGCAACTGGACCTTCACCCCGATGCTTGACGTCGCGCTCGACGCGCGATGGGGGCGCATCGCCGAGGGCGGAGGATGCGAACCTCTTGTGACGGGGCTAATGGGCGCGGCGATGATACGCGGCTTCCAGGGGAGCGACATGGCCGACGGGCTCCACATAGCGGCCTGCGCCAAGCACTACGTCTCCTACGGCGCGAGCTTCGGCGGGCGAGACTACAACGCGGTGGAGATGAGCGATTCAACTCTGCGCGACGTGTATCTGCCGCCGTTCAAGATGGCGGTCGATGCGGGAGTGGCGACGGTCATGCCGGCGTTCCACAGCTTCAACGGCGTTCCCTGCTCGATGAACTCCTATCTGCTGCGCGACATCCTGCGCGGCGAGTTCGGCTTCGACGGAATGACGATTTCCGACTGGGCGGCCGTTCGCGAACTCATACGGCATGGCGTGGCCGCCGACAAGGCCGATGCCGCAGTGCTGGCTCTCAACGGCGGAATTGACATGGAGATGGTTTCGGACTGCTATGTCGAGACGCTGAAGAGCGCGGTTGAGCGCGGCCGCGTGACAATGAAGACGATCGATGACGCGGTGCGCAACATACTGCGCGTGAAATTCCGTCTGGGTCTCTTCGACAGGCCGACGCTCGACGCCGACGCTCTGGCGAAAGCCATCGACCCCGCGGCGAACCGTGCGCTCGCCCGCGAGTGCGCGCGCAAGTCGTGCGTGCTGCTCAAGAACGACGGCGCGCTTCCTCTCAAGAAGGGAGTGAAGGTCGCGCTTCTCGGCGACCTCTCCGCAAGCGACTGGCAGATGCTCGGCTGCTGGAGCACGCGCGACCTCTCGAATTTCGAGAACGCGACCCTGCTCGACGGTCTCAAGGCCGACGGCGTTGACGTGAACTACGTCGAGGCCTACACGCTCACAGGTCGCGTCGATCTCGCGGCGGTAGAGGCCGCGGCGCTCGCCGCAGATGTGGTCGTCGCGGCGTTCGGCGACTACTGGGAGAATTCCGGCGAAGGCAATTCCTCAGCGATACTTGAGCTGAAGGGCGGGCAGATGAAGGTCGCCGAAAAGGTGAAGTCGCTCGGCAAGCCTCTTGTGGCGGTTGTGTTCGGCGGCAGGCCTATGGCTTTCCTCGGTCTCGCAAAGACGGCGGACGCTCTTGTGATGGCGTGGAATCCCGGTGGATGCGGCGGATGGGGCATAGCCGATGTGATGACGGGTCTTGCCGAGCCTTGGGGCCGCCTCACTGTCGACATGCCGTATGCGACGGGGACGTGTCCGCTCTACTATTCAAGGACGACCACGGGCCGCCCGGCGGCGATCACCGCCGAGCATCCTTTCGGCAAGCGCTACACATCCTGCTACAACGACGCGCCGTTCGTGGCGCTTTATCCCTTCGGCTACGGCCTCACATACACCTCTGTAAAGTATTCCGGCGAAAAGGTCGCGGTCGAGGGTGGCGAGGTCGTCTTCTCGGCGGATGTCGCCAACACCGGCGCTCGCGAGGCGAACGAGCTTGTGCAGGTGTATGTGCGCGACGAGGTGGCGCGCATCGTGCGGCCGCGCCGCGAACTGAAGGGCTTCAAGCGCGTGGCGCTGCGCGCGGGCGAGACGAAGCACGTCGAGATAAGAGTTCCCGTCTCTTCGTTTGGTTACACGCTCAATGGCGTCCGCGCCGTGGAGCCTGGCTGGTTCACGGCGTGGGTCGCGCCCGATTCCGACTCCGGCAGGCGGCTCCGCTTCGAGCTTTCTGCGGCGGATGTCGCGTCCAGATAGTCCGTCGCGGACGGCGCCGGTCAATCGGGAAAATGGTATAATACGTCCTATGGAAAGAAAGCAGCAGATAGTCGGCACCGTCCTTGACGGGCGGATAATCGCGATCATTCGCGGCTTCGCGCCGGATGTATGCCTCAAGCTCGCCGAGGCGTACGCGCGCGGCGGCATACGCCTTGTGGAGGTGACGTTCAACCAGAAGTCGCCGGAAACGTGGAAGGACACGGCCGCCGCGATACGCGCGATAAAGGAGCGTTTTTCGGGGAGCGTGTGCGTCGGCGCAGGAACCGTTCTTACCGAGGAGCAGCTCGACATGTGCGAACAGGCGGGCGGCGAATACATGATAACGCCGAACGTCAACACCGCGCTTATCCGCGAGTGCGTGCGCCGCGGACTTGTCGCGATGCCCGGCGCGCTTACGCCGTCCGAGGCGGTCGACGCGTGGGAGGCCGGCGCGAGTTTCGTGAAGATATTCCCGGCCGGTTCGCTCGGGCCGGCATATGTGAAGGCCATCCGTGCGCCGCTTTCCCACATACCGTTCCTCGCTGTCGGCGGCATAAGCCCGGAGAATGTTGCGGACTTCATGCGCGTCGGGTGCGTCGGCGCCGGCGTCGGCGGGAATCTCACAAACAAAGAATGGATAGCCGCCGGCGAATGGAGCAGGATCGAAGACGTCGCGAGACAGCTTATCGAAAGGTCGAAAATATGAGAATCGTTACATTCGGAGAGATCATGATGCGTCTCAACCCGGAGGGTTTCCGTCGCTTTGTGCAGGCGGACCGGTTCGAGGCGAGCTACGCGGGAGGAGAGGCGAACGTCGCCGTCTCGCTAGCCAACTACGGGCAGGACGCTTCGTTCGTCACCAAACTGCCGTCGAATCCTCTCGGCGAGGCGGCGCGCAACGCGGTGCGTCATTTCGGGGTTGACACGGCGGGGATCGTCTGGGGCGGGCCGCGCCTCGGGCTTTACTTCGTCGAGAAGGGCGCGTCGCAGCGTCCGTCGAAAGTCGTCTACGACCGCGCGGCGAGCTCCATAGCGCTTGCGAAGCGCGGCGATTTTGACTGGGAGAAGATTCTCAAAGGAGCGAAGTGGTTCCACTTCACAGGCATAACCCCCGCGCTCGGCGGCGAGCTGCCCGAGATATGCCTTGACGCGCTAAAGGTCTGCAAGGCGAGGAAGATAACCGTCTCCTGCGACCTCAACTACCGCGGGAAGCTATGGACGAAAGAGGCTGCCGGGAAATGCATGGCGAAGCTCGTGCCGTTCGTCGACGTGCTCATCGCCAACGAGGCCGACGCCGCCGACGTCTTCGGAATCAAGGCGAAGGGGACTGACGTTGATTCGGGGCGGCTCGACAAGGCGGGATATGTCTCCGTCGCGGAGCAGCTCGTAAAGCGCTTCGGCGTGAAGAAGGTGGCGATCACTCTGCGCACGTCGATCTCCGCCTCGCGCAACCTATGGGCGGGAATGCTCTACGACGCGAAGACGAAGAAGGCCTGCTTCTCCGCCGAGCACGACATACTTATCGTCGACCGCGTCGGCGGCGGCGATTCGTTCGGCGGCGGGCTCATCCATGCGCTCGCGACAGGCAAGGGCCAGCAGGCTGCAATCGATTTCGCGGTCGCGGCGAGCTGCCTCAAGCATTCCATAGAGCACGACTTCAATCTTGTATCAGTCGCCGAGGTGGAGTCTCTCGCGGCGGGCAACGCGTCCGGGAGGGTCCAGAGATGAGGAACATTCTTGTCACAGGTTCATCGCACGGCATCGGCGCGGGGTGCGCCGTCGCGTTCGCGCGCGACGAAGGCGCGAACATCGGCATCTGCGGCAACAAAGACGCGGCCGGGGCGGAGGCCGTCGCCCGCGAGTGCGAGAAGTTCGGCGTTAAGACAAAGGTCTACCTCGGCGACGTCGGCACGCATGATTTCTGCAAAGCGACGATGGAAGACTTTATCTCCACCTTCGGCAAAATCGACGTGCTGGTGAACAACGCGGGCGGCGCGCTCAAGATTCCCGGCGGACCGAAAGGCGAGTTCAAGGACATGCCCATGGACTACTGGGACAGCCAGATCGCGCTCAACCTCAACTCCGCCGCGTATCTCTCGCGATACGCCGTGGCGGACATGGTTGAGAAGAAGACCGAGGGCCGCATCGTCAACGTATCGTCGGTCCACGGCCAGGTGACATGGGTCCACCGCCGCATGCTGCCGTATTCGGCGGGCAAGGCGGGACTCAACATGTTCACGCGCGCGCTCGGCGTGGAGGTCGCGAAATACGGCATACGCGTAAACTGCGTCGCGCCGGGCCTAATCTACACCAAGATAATGTCGCGCTATTCCGAGGCGGACGTCCGGGGCTTCAACCACAAGATACCGGTCGGACGCGGCGGAACTGTAGAGGAGATTGTGCCGATGATCCAGTTCCTCGCCGATGTGGAGAAGACGCGCTTCATCGTCGGCCAGGTGATATGCGTCGACGGCGGCCAGTCGTGCGACGGCTCCATAGAGTCAATGAACTTCAATATCGAAGGATGAAAGGAAAATCCAAATGAGCAACTGTGACGGAAATTGCAAACTCAAACTGCGCAGCAAGTGGGAGTTCGGCGAGGCGAGCGAATGCCGCCGCGGACTTCTCTGCGGCATGGGCATATCGCCCGAAGAGCAGGCGAGGCCGCTTATCGGTGTCGTAAACTCGTGGAATGAATACAACCCCGGCCACGTCCACCTGAAGGGACTCGCCGAGCGCGTGAAACAGGGCATACGCGACGCGGGCGGCTACCCGGTCGAGGTTATGACGACGGCCATCTGCGACGGTATGGTCCTCAAGGATCCGAAATACATCGAGATCCCTTCGCGCAACTCCATCGCAGACCAGGTAGAGATAACGGTCGACGGCAACTTCTTCGACGGCATGGTGATGCTGTCGACGTGCGACTCGATCGTTCCCGGCCACCTCATGGCGGCCGCGCGCCTCGACATCCCGACGGTCCTCGTCACCGGCGGCTACATGCCGCTCGGCACGTTCCGCGGCAAGGAGGTTCTGCACATCCACGCGCAGGACAAGGTCGGTACGATGCAGGACGGCAAGATCGATCCCGATGAATACAACGGCCTCATCGAACACTCGTGGGGGACGTGCGGCGGCTGCACTTCGATGACGACGGCCAACTCCATGTGCATGGTCGCCGAAGCGCTCGGCATGTCGCTTCCCTACAACTCGACGGTGAGCGCCGTTTCGAGCGAGCTCGCGCTTATCGCCTACCGTGCCGGCGAGCGCGTGATGGATCTCCTGCGCAAGGGCATAACCGCGCGCAAGATCATCACCCCGGCCGCGATACGCAACGCGATCAAGATGGACATGGCCGTCGCCGCGTCCTCCAACCTCATCCTCCACATTCCGGCGATCGCACACGAGGCCGGCTACGACGAGCCGTGGTGGAAGTATTTCGACGAGGCGTCGAACGACATACCGCTCCTGTCCCACCTCGCGCCGTCCGGCCCGTACAACCTTCACGACCTTGACCTCGCGGGCGGACTGCCCGCCGTCATGAAGGAGCTTCTGCCGAAGATCGACGGCGACGCGCTCACCGTCACCGGCAGGACGATGGCCGAGAACGTGGCCTCGGCCAAGGTCTACAACCGCGACGTCATCCACACGCTTGAAGACCCCGTGATGAAGAAGCCCGGCATCGGCGTTCTCTACGGTTCGCTCGCGCCAGAGGGGGCGATCATCAAGATCGCGGCCGTGCCGGACGCTCTGATGAACACGTTCAGCGGCCCCGCGCGCGTCTTCGATTCGCTGGACGAAGGTCTCGCCGCGCTCCGCGCAGGAAAGATCAAGCCGGGCGACGCGTGCGTCCTGAGGTTCCTCGGTCTCAAGGCCCGCTTCGGCACGACGGCCTTCATGTTCCAGGAGGAGCTCAAGGGCAGGCCCGAGCTGTACAACTCGTGCGCGGTCATCACAGACGGACGCTTCTCCGGCGGAACGTCGGGTCTTTCGGTCGGCTACGTCTCGCCGGAAGCCGCCCTGTGTGGTCCGCTCGGCCTAGTCAAGGAGGGCGACACAATCGAGATCGACCTCCCCGGCCGCCGCATCGACCTCAAGATCGACGACGTCGAGATGGCCAGGCGCAAGGCTGCGTTCAACTGGAAGTTCGACGAGTCCAAGTATCCGCGCTTCCTCAACCTCTTCGTGAAGAACGTCGGGTCGATGGCGCACGGCGGCATCTGGGAGTGATGTGACCGACGTACTTGTGATCGGCGGGGGGCTTGCCGGATGGCGCGCGGCCGAGGCGGCTGTCCGGCGCGGCGCCTCTGTCGCGCTGGTCGCCAACGGCGCAGGCAATTCGCCCGACATACACGCGCTCAACGTGCCTGTCCGGGCGGACGATTCTGTAGAGCTGTTCATAGACGACACTCTTCGGAGCGGACGCGGCGCCTGCGACCCGAAGCTCGTCGAGGTCCTCTGCCGAGAGTCGGTCAAGCTCGCCGCCGAATTCCCGTTCGACCGCAACCCCGACGGCTCCTACAAGCTTCTGCAGCCGCTCGGCTGCAGTGTGCCGCGCTGCGTCTCGATCGATCACAAGATCGGCGCGTGGGCGCTCGCAAAAATAAAGCGCGAGCTGGCCGGCAGGGTCGAGGTGAAGCGCGCGCGCGTCGAGCGAATCGACTTCTCGCAGGCGCGCGCCGTCGTGATAGCGACCGGCGGATGGTGCGGCAGATATGAGTTTTCCGACAATCCGCCTGAACTTCGCGGCGACGGCATCGACATGGCCGTCGCGCTCGGCGCGGCGACGCGAGACATGGACGCCGTCCAGTACGAGCCGACCGTCGCGCTCGCCCCGGCGAAACTGCGCGGGATTCCCGTGATAACTACGATGCTCTATGAGGGGGCGACGTTCCGCAACAAGGACGGCGCGGAGTTCCTGCCAGACAAGCATGCCAACAAAGACGCGATCTCACGCGCGATTCTTGCCGAGGTCGCGGCGGGGCGCGGCGTAGACGGCGGCGTGTGGTTCGACGCCACTGGTGTGCCGAAAACGCTTCTTGAGACGGTATATGTCGACACTCTGCGCCGCTATGCTGCGGCTGGCGTCGACATCACGCGCGAGCCGATGCTTGTCGCGCCCGCGCCCCATACTTCGCTGGGCGGTCTTGTGATCGACGCGCAGTGCCGCGTGCTCCGCGCCGACGGTTCGCCTGTCCCGGGCCTCTTCGCCGCAGGCGAGGTAGCAGGCGGTATCCACGGCTTGAACCGCATCGGCGGCAACGCAGGGACTGAAGTTCTCGTCTTCGGCAGAATCGCCGGCGAGTCTGCGGCGTCCGAGGCGCTCGCCCGGCGCGGCGAAATATGATAGAATATTCCCAAACAGGATGCAACAAGCTATGAACGAATCTGATACTTCCAGGCACTTTCTGCGGCAGTGGATTGAAAAGGACGTCGCCGACGGCAGGACCGGCGGCAAGGTCGTCACGCG
>DGVK01000155.1 GCA_002395905.1 Verrucomicrobia bacterium UBA4286
AAGGCTAGCAAGTAAGCAGCAAAAAATCCGGGATAAGGGTGGGCGAAAAGGCGAGATGCCTGCGGCGGAGAATTTTGGTATACTACATTGCATGAATAGAGCAAGACTGTCTTTCATTCTTGCCGCGCTTGCGGGCGCGGCGGTCGCAGGTGCAGATGTCGTGGCGTTCAAGGACGCGGCGGCAATAAAGAGCTGGGATGCATGGAACGACCATAAACCGGCCGAACGGGCCAAGGAGTGCGTCAGTGTCACATGGGAGCGGCTGAACGCGCTCGACAACGGGCTTGAGGAAATCGGCAGGCTTGCCGTGCGCAGCTCGAAGGATGTAAAGTCCTCGAAGTGGTCCGTCGGCTGCGAGACGCTAGACCGCGACTACGCTGACTGGGCGGCCTACAGGGATCTGCTCGCACCTCTCGGCGCCAAACACGGACGGCTTTTCTCCGGCTGGGCGAAGACCGAGCAGGCGAAGGGGCGCTACGACTTTGCGTGGCTCGACGTGCAGGTTCGCGAAATGTCGGCGGCGGGCGTCAAGCCGTGGATATGTCTTTCGTACGGGAATCCCGTCTACGGGAGCGACTTCCGCCTTGGGATGCGTGTGAAGCAGGTGACGGAGAACGCCGAGGCGTTCGAGGCGTGGCTGCGATATGTCACGGCCTGCGTCGACCGCTACAAAGATGTCGTCGACGAGTGGGAGATATGGAACGAGCCGTTTCATCAGGGCCCGGAGTATGCGGAGTTGTTCTATCGTACGGCGAAGGCGATCCGCGCGGTCCAGCCGTCGGCGAAATGCCTGTGCACCGCGGTCACGTTCCCTGGCGACTACATATGCGTTCTTGAGCGGCTCAAGGCCGAAGACGCGCTCGACCTCGGCTCGTATTTCATCTATCACCCCTACGACGCCAATCCCGACGACTCCTACGCGAAGCGCGCCGAGCCTCTGCGCCGCCTCGTGAAAAGCTATTCGGGCGCATTCGACATAATGCAGGGCGAGGGAGGCTGCCCCTCGCAGCTGGAGTTTGCCCACGCGCTGAAGAACATCGAATGGACGGAGTATGCGCAGGCGAAATGGAACCTGCGCCGGGCGATAGGCGACGCGTCGCGCGCGATACCGTCCAGCGTCTTCACGATGATCGACCTGCAATACACCTTCATGCTCCAGAGCTTCGGGCTGGTGAGATCCAACGCACTCAAGGAAACCGTCTATCGCCGCCCGTCGTATTACGCGATGCAGAACGTCTACGCGATATTCGACGACGACACGCTGCCGCAGAAGCGCGTGAGAACCGGCGCGGCCGGGCGCGAAATGGAGTGCGCGCTTTTCAGGCGCTTCGGCCAGAGCTGGCGCTTTTACTGGTTCTGCGACAGGAGGCCCGACTCCTCGCTCGCGTTCGAGCGCGTCGATATCGAGATACCCGAAAAGCTCGTGAGGCCCGTGTGGATCGACATGATTACAGGCCGCGTGTTCGAGATTCCCGGGGAATCGGTTGAGCAGACGGCAAAAGGTATTGTCATCAAAGGCGTTCCCATGTGGGATTCGCCTGTGGCCGTCGTCGCGCGCGGCGCGGTCGCCATGCGCCGCGACTGGCTTAAGTCGTCGCCGGCGGAGATTGTGGATTCTTTCTACCGATCCGGGCAGTTCGAGCACAGGATGAAGGCCTTTCCCGGCCCTCACACAAACGAAGCGTGGCTCGCGATGTCCGCCGAAGAGTTCCTTCCCTGCATCGACCGCTACGGACAGTTCCGTCATCGCGACTGGCCCGGGAAGACCATCTCCGACGACGACCTCAAGGCTGCGGCTCGGGCCGAAGAAGCCGACCTCGCGGCACATCCGGGCCCGTCCGGACGCAACCGCTTCGGCGGATGGTCCGCAGGTCCCAGGCTTGAGGCGACGGGACGCTTCCGCACGCATCGCGACGAACGCGGCAGGTGGTGGCTCGTCGATCCGGACGGGAGCCTTTTCTGGTCGTTCGGTCCGGTGCGCGTCTCGGCCTCCTCGGGCATGACACCGGTGAACGGCGACAATTCAAGACCGCGGACCGGCATCGCCGCGCCG
Source organism: Verrucomicrobia bacterium UBA4286 (assembly GCA_002395905.1). Classification (GTDB taxonomy): domain Bacteria; phylum Verrucomicrobiota; class Kiritimatiellia; order RFP12; family UBA1067; genus UBA1067. The sequence goes on from DGVK01000155.1 coordinate 2,054, forward strand.
CCGCGCGACTGTTTCTTCGCCGACCTCCCGCCGGCGCCGGATTCGCCGGACGCGACCGCCTTTTCGAAGTTCTGGACGACGCACGACGACCTCCTGTGGCCGTTCTTCCTTGAGCGCGGAGAGACGCGCGTCTACGACTTCTCGTCGGCAAATCTCTACCGCAAGTACGGCGAGGGGTATTACGACATCTTCGCCGATCTTGTCCATCGCCGTCTCAAAAGCTGGGGCGCGAACACGATCGCCAACTCGTCAGATCTCGCGATATGCCTCATGGACCGCACTCCCTACGCCGAGCGCGTGGAGTGCCAGTCGCGTCCGATCGCCGGAAGCCACGGCATGTGGTGGAAGTTCCGCGATCCGTGGGACGAGAGCTTTTCGCGGGGCGTGACGGCGGCGCTCGCCGAGCACGGCCGCGAGGCGCACGACCCGTGGTGCATCGGCTTCTTCGTCGACAACGAGATAAACTGGGGCGGGGCGACGGATATCGCGAAGTGGATTCTGCAGTCGCCGGCCGACCAGCCTGCGAAGATCGCGTTCGCCGGCTGGCTGGAGGGGAAGTACGGTTCGTTCGAGTCGCTTGGCCGGGCGTGGGGAGCCGCCTACGCCGACCGCGCGGATTTCCTCGGCTCGGTCGCGCTGCCGCAGAGTTCCGCGAAGGACGATCTTTACGCGTTCTCGTGCATCGTGATCGACGAATACTTCAGGCGTACGCGCGAGGCGGTCAAGGCGTTCGACCCGCAGCTGCTCTACCTCGGATGCCGCTTCGCAGGGCGCGCGCGCGACGAGGTGGCGCGGGCCTGCGCGAAATACTGCGACGTTGTGAGCTACAACATCTACCGCTATACGATAGACGACTGGCGGCTGCCCGAGGGGCTGGACGCGCCGGTGATGATAGGCGAGTTCCACTTCGGCGCGACTGATCGCGGCCCGTTCGGGACCGGCGTGCGGCAGGCCGAGAACCAGACCGACCGCGCGGAGAAGCTTACGGCGTACGTGCGCTCGGCTCTCGCCAACCCGCAGATCGTCGGCGTCCACTGGCACCAGTTCTCCGACCAGGCGACTTCGGGGCGTTTCGACGGCGAATACCTGCAGGTCGGCTGGACGGACATCTGCGACACGCCATATCCCGAGACGGTCGAAGCCCTCCGCAAGCTGGGCGATGTCATGTACGACCTGCGCGCGGCCGAGGGGGGATCGGTTCTTCCCAAAAACTAAAACGGGGCTCTCCCGCTCGCGGCGTGCGCCAAGACCCACCCTTATCCCGGATTTTTCGC
>DGVK01000173.1:0-579 GCA_002395905.1 Verrucomicrobia bacterium UBA4286
GCCTAAGTCTCGCCCAGACTTTGGTAAAGTCTCGCCCAGACTTCACCCCTTGCCCGGCAGTCAAAAAATCCATTTTCCCCCTTGCGCGCGAGGGGGGATTTTTGGTATAATATGCGCCGTTGGAAGAGAGCACAAGAACCTTCGAAAGGTACCTCGAAAGTCGAGTGGTTTCTCTCCGACAACGCATTCTCCGATCTTTGATATTCTGGCGTTGACAGGAGGCGAAAGCAGGTGTTCCCGGCTTTGGCCGGCCGGAGGTTTATACTATTCAGTGAGCTAAAAGAGAAAGAGAAGAAAAGAAGCAAAAGAAGAGTAAAGAGAAAAATCAGCTGCTGCAGCCACCGCGCGCGCGCGCGAGGAAGTTTGCCTGTTGATATGTTGATAACTCGATATGCGTGGCACTTTGACACTCTGATGTAAGTTCAAAAATTTATTATGTAAGTCTTTCCCCTTGCGCGGGCAACATGGAATATGGTATTATATCTCCCGTGCGAAAGGGCGATGGTCGCCTGCAGCACAGAAAAACGGAACATCAACTGAAAGGAGCGCATCATGAATCTTGGCAAAGTGATCAAAATA
>DGVK01000173.1:675-7011 GCA_002395905.1 Verrucomicrobia bacterium UBA4286
CCTTCGTTCTTTCCATATTCACCGCGCGCGCGGGAACCGTTACCGCCGAGCCGGATGCGTTCCTCGACTACATCGAAACCACGCAGGATTCGAGCGACAGCGCAAAGGTGACGCAATACATCGACACTGGCGTCAAGGCCGAAACCGGAATCAAGGCGAGGATGGACGCTGTTATCCTCTCCAATACGCGTAGCGATTCGGCCATACTTGGCGCCCGCAAGGGTTCCGATTGCCGTTTTCTCATATTGCACAGCAACAACAAGAATGCCTTCGCGGCATACGGAAAGGGTAATTCTGGCAAATGGAATGATACGGTCCCTCATCCCCTTGGCTTGCGTTTCGAGGAGGTTGCCGATTTTTCCGATGGAAAAGCCATCCAGATATACATCAATGGCGAACCGCGTGTTTCACAAACACAACAGAGCACAATTCAGTCCGTCGCTGAAGATTCTGCAACCGGTTCGATTTCCGCAACATGGATGGACAATCTGACACTCTATCTTTTTGCCGCCAACAATGGAGGAACTGCAGCCTGGCCATGTCGCATCAAACTATATGAACTCAAGATCATGAAGAAGAACGCCGAGACTGGCAAGTTCGACCTTCTGCGCCACTATCTGCCATGCGTCAAGGGCGATCGTGCCGGACTCTACGACACGGTGAACGGAACGATTTCATACTCTTACGGCAGTGCCGATTTTGTCGCCGGTCCTGTTCTCGACAAGCCGCTCGACTTCGTAGAATCCGTAAGAACTGTGAGCGGTGACAATGGCCAATTCTTCGACACTTTGGTTTGGGGCAAGAGCGGCCTCAAGAGCGAGGTGGATGTTTCTGTGTGTGATTATGACGGCGACCATGCCATTCTTGCCAGTCGAGGCAATGATGGGACAACGAGCAATGACACGCGCTTCTACATGGCCTATCACTACCAAAAAGCCTTCCGCTTCGCCCACGGGACATTGCCTGCGAAAGCTAATATCAATGTCGTAACTCCCACGAACAACGTCCTTTCTGATGTGCAAAACGATGTGCGATACCGCATAACGACAGACACGACCGTGGGAGCACAGTCATGCAAGGTGAGCCGGAACGGCGGCGAACCGGTTGAAATCCTCAAGGCCGGCGTGAACTATGGTTCTGCATTTTCAACATACCTCGCCACAACAAACACGCTTTACCTTCTGGCCATCCACAAACATGATGGATATCCCACATGTCCATCCTCTTGCGTACTTTACGGCGCAAAGATATGGGACGGCGATGAACTGCTGAGAGATTTTGTGCCTGTTGTAGCAACAAACTCAGAGGGCGTTGCATACGCCGGGCTCTACGACCAGGTTGCAAAACGCGTCTATAAGCCTATGTTGGCGAACGTGAAGTCCAGAAAGGACAATCCGCTTGACCTCGACACATGGCAGGTGGGCGGGGTGACGAACTCGGTTCGCGATGCAATCAAGCCGACGACGCGACTTGAATACGTCGAATCGGACGGCGACTGGGACTATATCGATCTTGGCGTTTCGGCGAAATCTGGTCTTGAACAGGACGTAACAATGGAATGGCTTGCTCTCGCGTATGAGCGAGGGCTTGTCGCCGCGCGCAGATATCTGTACGACGAGAAGCGATACAACCGACTTTACATGTATAGTTCATACAGCACTACGCAGCATGCCTTCCACTACAGCGACAGCCGATATGTCGCCAAGGATGGCGACACTGTCGTCCCGATTGAAAAGAACGTTCCCTACAAGGTTTCGACTCGCCTTGACACCAACGACCAGTACATCAAAGTATGGGCGAAGGAGAACGGCGAGTGGGTGAAGAAAGGCGAGCGCTTTACATCTGCGGCGACCAAGCCCGATCTCGGCAATGAGGTCGATGTTGACGCGTCCCTCTATCTTTTCGCAGGAAACGAGGCGAATGAAAACAACATCGCTCGTTTCCCTGTAAAGACCCGCGTCTATTCGCTCAAGCTGCGCAAGAAGCAGCAGGACGGGACTTATAAGCCCGTTCGCGATCTTGTGCCTGTTCGCGATCCTGTGACTGGCGGCGCGGCGCTGTGGGACAAGGTTACGGAAACCTACTTCCGCAACGGCGGCAAGTACATGCTCGCCGGCGGCGGCGAGGAGCGTCCGCTCGTGCAGGGCATGATGATCATTGTAAAGTAAGCAGAAGTACAAACACAACAAAGGAGACGAAGGAACGATGAAGAAGAGTTATCTGGCGGTTGGTTTCATGTTCGCGGCGGTCGCTGCGGCGACAGTCGGCTGCAAGTGCGAAAAGGTGTGCGGCGATGCATGCGAGACGGCGTGCGGCGCGGCGTGTGCGGTGAAGTGCGAGTGTGCTCCCGCGAAGCATGTCGTGCTCATCGGTGTCGACGGATGCGGCGCACGGTGGATTCCGTGGGATGTGATGCCGAACCTCAAGGCTCTTCGCGACGAAGGGCTTTACACGGTCGGCCGCTGCCACAGACCTACGGCGTCGGCCATCAACTGGAAGTCGGTCTTCAGCGGCGTTTCGCCAGAGATTCACGGCTTCACGAAGTGGAACAGCTCCTCGCCGTCGATTGAGCCGCCTGCGAGCGCATTCGACGCCGAGGGCCGCATGCCGTGCATATTCAGCGAGGTTCGCCGTCAGGCGCCCGGCGCGTACACGGTAAGCCTCTTCGCCTGGGACGGAATCGGCAACTGCCACAACACGAACACCGTGGACTTCGCCCGCTATTACGGCGGCAAGGGCGATGAATACCCCGTGCGCGACGCATCGGTCTTCGCGGAAGGCGCGCGCCAGCTCGCCAAGAAGCCGACGCTCATGCTGCTTTATCAGGGTGGCGTCGATCATGCGGGCCACTCGCACAACTGGGGAAGCCCCGAATACACCAACGCGCTCGCACAGGTCGACGCGAACCTCGGCAAATTCATGACGGTGCTCAAGGGAACCGACATGTGGAAAGACACTGCCGTGATGTTCGTCGCCGACCATGGCGGCCTTGGCACTCACCACGGCGGAGTGGAGGATATACGCGTTTTGGAGATTCCGTTCATTGTGAGCGGTCCGGCGGCGAAGGGGCTTCGCCTGCGCGAGCCCGCGATGCTCGAAGATGTCGCGCCGACGATCGCGGCGCTTCTCGGCCTCGACGCGCCCGAGAGCTGGCGCGGCCGCGCGGCGGTGAACCTTCCATGACTTCCGGCGCAGCCAATCACAGCAAGGTGTGAGTGCCATGGCGGAGAATACTTCCAGAAGAGCTTTTCTTGCGGGGCTTGCCGCCGCCGGCGGAATGCTTGCGGGTCGGGCGGTGTCCGCGCCGGCGGCTGGCGGCTGTTCGAAGGCGATGGACCCGTGTCTTGCGGTATTCATTTCCGATCTGCATATCAACGGGTTGAAGGATGAGATTCCGACGCATCAGTACGAGGAGGCTTGCTTCAGGAACACCGTCGCGGCGATTCTCGCGCTCGATCCGCTACCTGCCAACGTCGTCTGCTTCGGGGACATAGCCTATCACTGGGGCCAGCGCGAAGACTATGTGCTCGCTGCACGGCTGATGAAGCCGCTTGCGGATGCCGGCATAAGGCTTACTCTTGGCTTGGGCAACCATGACAGGAGGGACAGCTTTCTTGAAGTCTGGCCGGAGTATGCGAAGACTTCGCCTGTGCCGGGGCGCATCGTCTCGAAGCTGGAGCTGCCGCATGTCGACCTGCTTATGCTAGACACGCTGAATGCGCTCGAAGTTGAGAAGTTCAAGAAGTCCAGGCCCGGCGAGATGGACGGCGCGCAGCGCGAGTGGCTTGCCGAGACGCTCAAGGCGTCGACAAAGCCGGTGCTGACGTGCGCGCACCACAAGCCGGGAGAAGACAAAGTCGCTCTCGCCGGGCTGCTGATGAAGTCCGGATCATGCCGGGGATACATCCACGGGCACTGGCACAAATGGGCCAGGGACTTCTTCTACGCCGGGTGGAATCCGCAGCATGTGAAGCCGTATGTCGGGCTGCCGTCCACCGGACACTGGGGTGACATCGGCTATGCGACGATGCGCACCTTCCCGGACCGCGTGGAGATCACGAACCACCAATGCGATTTCTTTTTCACTGGAGGACCCGGCGACGCGCAGCCGATGCGCGCCGACGTTGTCAGGGAACTCGATGGACAGAAGGTGACTTTGAGAATCTAGCGGACGGATTTGAAAACGGATTTGCAAACGGAAAGGAAACGACACATGAAACTGAAGGCATTGATGATCGTATGCGCGGCTCTGCCGTTCGCGGCGTGCGCCGGGCGCGGCGCGACGGACGCCGAACTGGAGACGCTCAAACATTCGCTCATCCACAGAGGCGACGGCAAAGGGCGGCCCGACAACACGATGGAGGCGCTCCTTTACACGTGGGCCAAAGGCTACACGCCCGAGAGCGACATACGCTATACCAAAGACGGCATGATAGTCGCGTTCCACGACAATTCGCTGAAGGGGCGCAAGATAAGCGAATGGACGTGGGAGGAGCTTCGCGACGAAGACGTCGGGAGCTACCGCGGGGCGCAGTATGCGACGTGCAGGCCGCCGCTTTGGAAGACCATATTCACGGCGATGGAGGAGAATCCCGTGCGCAAGATGCATATCGACTGGAAGGACGTCCCGCCGGAGAAGGTAGCCGAGCTGGTGAAGGCGCACGGCCTCGAAAAGCAGTGCTGGTTCATCACGCGCGAATACGACCTCATCAAGCGCTACAAAGCGGCGCTCCCCGGAGGGCAGACGCTCAACTGGATGAATCTCGGCAACTGGAAGCGCATCGACTTTGAAAAGCCGGGCGAGCTGGAGAAGTGCGAGGCCCATATGATGGCGCTCTTCGAAAAGGCCGCGGCCGAAGGCTTCAAAGACATCGACAACGTCCAGCTTCACTGCCAGGTGAGGATCGACGGCGGGGGGCGGATGACGTTCTGCCCCCGGCCGGAGACGATGAAGCGGTGCGTCGAGCGTCTTCACGCGGCGGGCGTCGAGGCGTCGATGTGCGTATGGCAGGAAGAGGCCGCGAATCCCGAAGTGTATCTTTATCTGTGGGAGCTCGGGTTCGATTCGTTCGGCACCGACTACCCCGAGGCGCTTTACGCGGCGGTCGAGGTGATCAAGAGCCGCGGCAGATGATTTAAACGGTTTCTGGCAACCGGAAGCCATGTAAAAGAAACAAAGGAGTAAGAGAATGACAATCGTTATAATCGGTTCTGGAATGATGGGAAGCGCGCTCGCGTTCCCCGCGCGCGAGAACGGCAACACGGTGCGCCTCGTCGGTACGCCGCTCGACCGCGAGATAATCGACGAGTGCCGCAGAACGGGGCGCCACCCGAAGTTCGCCAAGCACTTCCCCGAGGGCATCCCGCCTTTCCCGGAAGGGTGCGAGTACTATCAGATTGAAGAGATGGACGACGCGCTGAGAGGTGCGGACTTCGTGATCGGCGGCGTTTCGAGCTTCGGCGTCGACTGGTTCGGCGAAGAGGTCCTGCCGAGGCTCCCGCCGGATCTGCCCGTGCTCTCTGTCACAAAGGGTTTGATGGACACTACCGACGGCAGGCTTCTCACGTATCCTGCGGTGTGGGAGGAGCGTCTCGCCAAGAAGGGAATAAGCCGCACGATCTGCGCCATCGGCGGACCCTGCACGAGCTACGAGCTTGTCGCGCACGACCAGACAGAGGTCGCGTTCTGCGGCAGGAACATGGATACGCTCAAGATGCTGAAGTCCGCCATGGCGACGAGCTATTACCACATCTCGCTCTCGACGGATGTCACGGGGATTGAAAGCGCGGTCGCGCTCAAGAACGGCTACGCGCTCGGCATCGCGCTAACGATCGGTCTGAACCAGAAGGCGTTTGGTCTCGACTCGGTGCTGCACTTCAACTCGCAGGCTGCCGTGTTCGGCCAGGCCGTAAAGGAGATGAAGAAGCTCCTCGACCTGCAGGGCGCGGGCACTCTTGAGAACCTGTGCGTCGGCGCGGGCGATCTTTACGTCACGGTCTACGGCGGACGGACGCGCCTCGTCGGAATTCTCCTCGGCCGCGGCATGAACATCGACGAGGCGAAGACCGAGCTTAAGGGCGTCACGCTGGAGTCGCTCGTCGTCGCGGTGCGCGTCGCGCGCGCGGTGAAAACGCTCTGCGCGGCGGGCCGTCTCGAAGCGAAGGAGTTCCCGCTTCTCATGCACATCGACGAGATCCTTACGGAGAAGAAGCCCGTCGACATCCCGTGGGAATCGTTCACGTTCGAGAGGTAGCCGCTTGAACCTCGTGAAACCGTGGGGCGCGGCCGCAGCGGTCGCGATGCTGGTGCTGAGCAACCTCTTCATGACGTTCGCC
>DGVK01000154.1 GCA_002395905.1 Verrucomicrobia bacterium UBA4286
AAGGAAGAACCCGCGCCCGAACCCACGCCGGAGCCGGAGGCTTCTGTGTCATAATGAAAACCATTTGTGCCGCCCGGCATGAAAACAGAAAAGGAAAACAAAAATGAAAAAACTGCTCATGATGATAGGCGCGGCGGCGGTTGCCGTCGGCGCGTATGCTGTCGAGTACACATACACCGGCGGCACGGTTTCGCCCGCCGACGGAAATGTTACGATTCTCTGCAACGACGGAGGCGCGATAACTAACCTGACGATGGCGGCAACCAATGCGGAGACAATGGCACTTGGCGGCGACAATCTTGCTTTTGCGGCTGGTGCGAATGTCAAGGTGATCGGTAACGCTCTTGTTTCAAACACATTCACGACGGCGGGAGCGCTCGTGTTCTCCGGCGTCACGAATGCGACATGGAGGGGGGACTATCTGACGAGTGACTCCACGACTCTCTTCACGGGCGTCAATCTTGACCATATCGTGCCGTTGTCCGGGTACGGAAAGCGCGGCACGGCGGAAGCCGAGGAAACGGACGCATTCCTGTACCGCGCCTTTTATGTTGTCCGTGACGGCAACACAATGCGCTTTGAACTTCAGCAGATACATGGCAAATACGCCAAGGGCATCTTCATTGAATTGACTCAGAGCGGCGACAATATCATCGGACGCAGACTACTTGGTGGAAACAGAAATTCTGACAAGTATGGACAGCAGATGTTCAAATACGAAAATGGTACGGCCTCAATGGTCAGCGGAAATACAAATCCTGACTACACGCCCATGACGCTGGAGATTGGACCTCGCAGTGGTACGCCAAGCGCATTGACGTTGGCTGTATCTGGCACGGTTGCCCTGCCTGCCGTGTCGGGAGGCGGCATAACCGTGAAGTTTGACTCAAACGCGGGCGGCGAGCCGACGGAGGTATTCACATCAGAAACGCTTTGCTGCGGAAAAGACAGTTGGGTGACGCTATGCGCATCTACCAACCTTGCAGACATCACGCTCCGTACTGGACGCATCGGCGGCAGTTGGAGCGGGGGTGCCGAGGGGAAAGCGGCAACCGTATATGATTGGCAAAATGACGGCTCTGAAGCTTCCGGCAAGTTGTGGTCCGGAACCCCACAGGCGTCAGGGAGCAAGGGAATTGAGTTCTCATTGCGGCAAAACGGCGCGAATGTTGAAATTTGCGTCGTGCATACGATGAGCGATACCAGAACTGATTATGCACCGGTTGCGACTACACCCAATGGAGGTGGCTATGCCCTGCTCTGGGTCAGCACGAAGCCCACGGAACCGTCGGCGACAATCAACGCCAACGGCGCGAACACGATGACCGACAGCGCCTACGTCGTGAGCGGCGATGCCATGCATCCGATCATATTCAACGTTGGCAATGTCAGAGCCCTGCCAGCGAAGACGACAGACTGCTACGGTGACGCGGAACTGCATCTTACGGTCGGCAATTGGTCTAGTGGCGGGCAATCCGCAATTACGATGCACCAAGGAAGTCGTCTCTACCACGAAAAGGCGCATGCGTTCATGCGTACAAAGCAGACGGTTGTGCTTGACGGCGCGGAACTTCACATGGACGGCTCCGGCGAGGTGTCCTATCTGAACTGGCTTACGTTTGCAAACGGTGCTGCGGCATTTTGCTCTGAAACGGCGAACGCTATCAATGCTGGATATGACGTGGATAATGCAAAGTGGCAGGTGACCGGCGCTGGATGCTGCACTAACGATGTTTCGATAAGCCTCAGATCGTCAAGCAGTAGCAAGACCAGTGGCTATCGCGAACTTGAAATCGCCGTTGAAGACGTTGTTGCTGGCGATGGCTTCGATTTTGTCATGAACGGCACGCTGACGGTCCATACAAGTTATCCAAACGCGGCCTTCGTCAAGACCGGTGCGGGAACGATGACGGCAAACGGTACACTCGCATGTCCCAACGCACCGGCGAGAATTGTGGAAGGTACGCTTCTCCTCGGTGCCAGTGGCGTGACGGCGGCAGAACACAAGTTCGCCCTGGAAGGCGGAACACTCGCGCTCGCGGCCGGAACAACGAACACGGCGGCATCCGTGGCGGTTTCGGAAAGTTCGTCTCTGTCTTTTGGTTCGGATGCGGCGCTCACCCTCTCCAACCTCACTATAGACGATGGGACAATGCTTACGCTTTCCGGCGACGTGCCGAAGAAAGGGCTGAAGGTTGAAACGGCGCTTGATGCTGCGACGCTTGGCCGGATTCAATTCGCCGATGGTCGGACGGGCAAGGTTGGACAGACCTCCGATGGATATGTTCGTGCGAACAGGGAGGGCTTGACCATCACCTTCTATTGACGTAGCTGCCGGAGAGAAACAAAATGGACACGACAAGAAGAGACTTTCTGACACGCGGCTGTTGTGCCGCAGGAGGGCTGCTGGCGAGCGGCGGCGCAGCGTGTGTGCTGGGCGTAGCGGGATGTGCTTTGCCGTGGCCTGCCGAACGGCGGACCGTCCGTTTTGGCGTTGTTGCCGATGCGCATTATTCGACGCGGAAAAGATGGCGCGACAGGCATTACGCAGATTCGCTCGCGAAGATGCGCCAGGCGGTCGATGCGTTCAACACGTGTGGTCTCGACTTCGCCATCGAACTTGGCGACCTGAAGGACATGGGCGTAAAGCCTGACCGCGATGAAACGCTCGGTTTCCTTGATGCGATAGAGGCGGAATTCGCTCGTTTCGCTGGCCCGCGTTACCATGTCCTCGGCAATCATGACATGGACTGCGTCTCCAAGCAGGACTTCCTGTCGCACACCGAAAACCACGGTGCAGCGAAGGGACGGCAGTTCTATTCGTTCGTTGTGGGCGGCGTTAAACTTGTTGTGCTTGACGCCTGTTTCAAGGAAGATCTGACGCCGTATCAATGCGGAAACTTCAACTGGAGGAAGGCATTTCTGCCGGATGAAGAATTGGCGTGGCTTGACGTGGAGCTGAAGGCGGCGACAATGCCCGTTGTCGTGTTCTGCCATCAGTTGCTTGACGGTTTCTCCAGGGCGAAAGGCCTTGGCGGGGTTTTCGTCGGCAACTGGAAATGTGCGGTTGATATCATGGAAAAGAGCGGCAACGTACTTGCTTCGATTCAGGGCCATCACCATGAGGGTCATTACAGTTTCCGCAACGGAATCCACTACTGGACGATGAAGGCCATGATTTCTGGCGCATATCCTCAACACAACAGTTATGCCGTTGTTGATGTCTCTCCCGAAGGGAATGTGTCAATAAAAGGTTTTGGTGACTGCGAGAACAGGTTGCTTGTGAAGGGAGTCGAATGCAGGGCATAATGGAATCTGGCATGGCAAGTCTGACACGGCGCGACTTTCTTTCTGTCGCGGCGGCGTTCGGGCTGGGTGGATGGAGGCTTTTATCCGCCCCTTTGGGCTGGAAGCCGTCGAAGGAACCGAACATCGTCTTCGGAGTTATTGCCGACACGCATCTGCGCATTTCTCGCGCTGGGGGATATGATGTGCAGTTCTGGCCGGACACATACCTTGTCGCCGCGCTGAAACATTTCAAGGAGCAGAATGTCGATGCTGTTGTGCATTGCGGCGACATGGCGGATCGCGGCGTGATAGACGAAATGCAGTTCCACGCGAACGCATGGAACAAAGTGTTTGGTGGGCGCGGGCCGGTGAAGCTGTTCATCAATGGCAACCATGATGTCGAAGGTGGCGACTACGGCAAGGGGTTTAGGCTTGAACAGATATGGCCAGACCCGGAAGAGCGCGCGAAGCATCTGCTGTCGTCCGACATGGCGGGAAACTGGGAGCGCATTTGGGGCGAGAAGTACGAACCGGTGTGGCACAAGGAGGTCAAGGGCTATCACTTCTTCGGCATGAACTGGGGGGCGCAGGAAAGCGAGCTGAAGAACCTTATCGACGGGCAGTGCGGGGCGTGCGGACTTGAAGATGGCACGAAGCCGTTTTTCTTTATCACGCACGACTGGACGCACGGGAAGTTCAATGCGGACATGAGGCATTACCGCAACGCATTCGGACTTTGGGGACATTGGCACCAGAGTGCGGCGAATTGGAATACGATACACCTTCTTGGCGAATCGATACCAAGCATACAGTGTCCGGCGTGCTATCCGTTTTTCGATGACGGGCGGTGGCTGGGCGGCGGAGATGATGGGATTTCAAAGGTACCGCTTGAAGGAAAACTCGCGGGCGGCAGATGGAGGCAGGGGCTTGTCGTGCGCGTCTATGATGACATGCTGACGATAGAGCGCCGCGAGTTTTCCGAAGGCGGGAGCCTTGGTCTGGACTGGGTTATGCCGCTCGGAAAGCGCGATCCGCATCCGTTCTCTAACGATGAATTGAAGAAGGTCATTGGCGAGCCGCAGTTCCGCAAAGGCGCGAAACTGGAGGTTGTAGAAGAAGCCTCCGCCTCTCCGTGCCTCCGCGTGAGAATACCACTCGCCGACGGAAACCCCGGTTCGCGGGTGTACGCCTACGAAGTCGTCGTTATCGGCGAAACGGGAAGCAAAAAACTCTTCAAGGCCGTGTATGCCGCCGGTTGCAACATGGGCATCGGCCACGAACCGAACGGAGGTGTTACAACGCTGGGAATACCCACTTCCGAACTGCCGCCAGGCGAAGCGCTTACGGTCGCCGTCCGTCCGCTTACCTCGCTCGGTACTTCAGGCAGACCGATTATCACGGAGTTCAAGGTATGAAAGGATATTCTCGAACATGAAGAAGGTTGGTGGGCTGTTTGCTTGCTCGGCACTTGCGCTTATGTCATTTGCGGCGCTGCCGCTTTCTGCAGCGGAGCTGACGCACCGGTGGAGCTTCAACGGCGACTATTCCGACTCGGCTGGCGGGGCGGATGCGGTGAAGTGCGGCACGTATTCGGCATATGTTCGGGATGGCGGCGGCGAATGGTGGCAATTCGAGTCTTCGGGCGGCGTATCGGCATTTCCGCTGGCAGCGCAGAGCCGTGCGCTTTCGTCCGTCACGTTCTCCGGCGATACGACATTCGCCTCGCTCGTCGGCAATTTCTGGAACCGTGCCGTCAAAGGTTTCCGCGTTATTATGAGATGAGCCAGTTTCTTCAACACAAAGTTAGAGGAAGTCGAATGAAGCTTAACCGTAGGGAATTTCTGGCAACTGCGGCGCTTGCCGCGCCGGCCGCCTTTGCGGAAGGATGTGTTGCGGGAGGATCGCGGTTTACTGCGACCGAAAAGACAGGCGCAAGGAATTGCGTCCCTCCCGGCCCGCTCAAGGTCTGCGTGTTCTCCGATCTGCACTACAAGCCCGGCGTGTGGACGAACACCGAGAACACTTCGTTTCTCGAAAAGATATTGGCGCGCGCCGAACGCGAGCGGTGCGACATGGTGATCCACTGCGGCGACCTCATGCACGGTGTGCGTTCCGCCGAGCAGAAGGCGTTGCTGAAGCTCTACAACGACTTCAAGATACCAGGCTACCACATCCTCGGCAACCACGACCAGGACGAGAACCCGTACAGGGAGACGTGCGACGCCTACCGCATGCCGGACGGACACTATTCGTTCGACAAGAGCGGCTTCCGCTTCGTGATCGCGGATCCGAACTACTTCTGCAACGAGCCAGGCAAGTTCATCCACCACGATTGCGCCAACTACTTCAAGCGGGCGAAGGGCTCGACGATAAACTGGATTCCGCCGGAACAGCTGGAGTGGATGCGCTCTGTCATCGTCGGGTCGCCGTATCCGTGCATAGTCCTTTCGCACCAGAGTTTCGAGCGAGGAAACGGCCGGCCCGTCATGAACAAGAATGAAGTGCGGGCCATCTTCAACGAGGCGAACGCGAAAAAGCCCGGTACGGTGCGGCTCGTGATGAACGGACATCTGCACACGGATCATCTGCGCATCCTTGACAACATCCTCTATTGGGACGTTAACAGCGCGAACTACCACTACTACAGGAAGGTGCACAGCAAATATCCGGCGGAGTACCTGAAGACGCACAGCCGCGCCGGGAACAACATCGGTTGGAAGGAGCCGTTGTCGGCGATCCTCACGCTGTGGCCAAACGGACGCGTCAGGATCGACGGGGCGAAGAGCGAATTCTTGTTTGGCGTGTCTCCAAAAGACGCCGGTTATCCAACCTGCGATGAAGACGGACGCGAGACGCTGCCCCTCATCCGGTCTGCCGATATTACACTTGCCTAAAAGAAAATAGTGCCTGCCCCCAGATGCACAGTTCTAGATTCGTCGTGTCAATGACAAGTTGAAAAGGAGTTGGAACTGATGATTAAGAACATAGCAGTACGGTTTGCCGCGTGTGCGGCGTTTGCGCTTGCGGCGAGTGCAACACTACCTGCAGCGGAGCTGGCGCATCGGTGGAGCTTCAACGGCGACTACTCCGACTCCGTGGGCGGGGTGGATGCGGTGAAGTGCGGCACGTACGTGTCGCTTTACGGCGGCAGGGTTCACATGGGCTATGGAGCGTGTTCGCATGGCACGGGCTATGTTGATCTCGGAACGAACATGCTCGACACAACGGCCGCGACTATTGAGATATGGGCGCGGCACGATGGAGTGGAAAGCTGGTCGCGCGTTTTCGACTACGGCGCGGACACGGCCAACAATGTGTTCCTTTCGTGGACCTTCGGCACTACACTGTCCAAAAATCAGGCAGGATCGAAAGTGCAGGGCGTGGAGCGTAAAGCCGACTATACGACGCCCTGCGAAATCGGAATGGACTACTATATCGCAGCGACTTTTGAACAGCAGGGCGATGGCGCGACGCTTGTCAAGTGGCAGAGGCGCGACGCGGCTACCGGGGTGCTTCTGGCGTCTGGCTCTCTGTCGATGGCAGGAGGCATAAACAGTTTCGTAGATCCTGTCCTGTATCTCGGGCATTCCCAATATGCGTCAGACAATGACGCGATGGCTGCCTACGATGAAGTTCGCGTGTGGCGCGGCGTTTTGACGG
>DGVK01000210.1 GCA_002395905.1 Verrucomicrobia bacterium UBA4286
TTCGAGCCGGAACCCGAACCCGCGCCGTAGTCGCAGCAATCCCGAGTCTTACATACCCGACATGAATGGTGGAACACGGTCATGAAGTCTAAAACAATTCTCGCATCGTTGGCGGTGTGCGCGGCGTGCATGTGCCACGCAGAGAACGACATTGTCATGGAATGTGAACAGTTCGCCGACAAAGGCGGCTGGACGATCGATTTGCAGTTTATCGATGCAATGGGATTTGGCTATCTTCTTGCCCATGGCGTAGGCAAGCCCGTGGCGGACGCCAAAACGCGCGTCGCCGCCGAGTTCAAGGGCAGGAAGAAGGAAGCCGCCCCCGAGCCGGAATCCGCGCCGGAATCGACAACCATTTCATAAACGCCGAAAGGCACAAACTGAAAGGAACAGACAAAATGAAAAAATTGCTCACGGTGTTTGGCGCGGCGGCGATTGTCGCCATGGCGGATGTCGCTTTGGCGACAGATCTCGACAGCTACCTCTTCCGCTACGACTTCTCGTCCGGCGCGAAGGTGTTTTGCGGTAGCACGGGGTTCTCGGTCGATCCGCTTTCGGACACGACACTCAGCAGCGACAGGCTGGAGTTGTCGGTTCTGCCGATAGACGGTCCTGACGGCGCGAACACGGCAGCACATCCGATGAATACCGGATGGTCGGCAGGAAGTTCCTCGGCGAACTCCATGACGATCTACAGCCTCCTCAGCGAAGGGGACTGGACGTGTGCGATGTCCGTGCGCCCTGGAACGACCCATAACGGCGTCCTCTTTTCGATGGGCAGAAGAGCCGCCGACAACCGGAAAGGCATTTCGATCTGCGCATCGTCCAGTCCGAACGAGATGATCGTGGATGAAAACATCAGATCGACTTCTAAGAGCCAGCGCAGCAGAAACGTGCTTAACAACGGCGTCGATGTGTCGAGCGGCTTCCACACGGTCGTCATCGTTTACAGGAAACCCGCGACGGGCAATGCCGGCACGGCAGAGTTCTACATCGACGGCGTATATCAGAAGAGTATCGTCACCGCAGATTATGTCTTCGGCGGCGGGTTCCAGTTCTGCAGCACGTGTTCGGGGCCTCAGGGGAACGAAGTAAGCACGGAAACGGATCTTGACGTGGCGTTCCGCGACGTGCGCTTCTATCCGGCGGCGTTCACCGCATCCGACGCGAAGAGATACGCCGCGCTCTATCCGGCGGGCAAGCTGCGCAAGAGCGCGTTCGTGCGCGCCTACGGAGTCAACTCCATAAACACCGGCTATCTGCCGAAGCACACGATGCGCATCGCCGCCGATTTCCAGTACATGGATGTGGTAAAGCAGCACAGGATATTCGGATCGACCGGGGCCGCCGGCAATCTTCTCTGCTTTTTCTATATCAACTCCGAGCTTGGCTATTCCCGCTGCCTTCACGACTTCGGGTCGGGATGGGCCGGCATGAGGGCCGGGGCCGGGACGAAGCGGGGATTCGTCGCGCTCGACGGGCCCGGCAATTCCGGAACGCTCTACTATGACGGAACCTCTTCAAGCGCGAGCCTCGGCGCAGTCCCGACGCAAGACAGCGAAGTTCCGCTGGCGATCTTTGCCGGAAACAACTCCGTAGAATACGGTTCGACGGACTACCATTCAAAGTCGCTCGTCTATTCCGTGGGTATAGACGAAGGCGGAACGCCCGTCCATTTCTTCGCGCCGCAC
This sequence comes from Verrucomicrobia bacterium UBA4286, assembly GCA_002395905.1. GTDB lineage: Bacteria > Verrucomicrobiota > Kiritimatiellia > RFP12 > UBA1067 > UBA1067. The sequence goes on from DGVK01000210.1 coordinate 1,692, forward strand.
AAAGATGAAACGCTCGGCGCGTGCTTCAAGGATATTGTGACGGGCGTGTTGAGGGGCGAGTCGGAGGCGAGTCCCTCGACCGCGCTTTCCTACTCGGACGGTTTCGGTTCTTCCGCGTACTACAAGTACGAAAACGGCACGCTCTATGCGAAGGTGTATGCAGATGCCGTCAACACGGCGCAGGGGATGGTTTCCGTCTCGGCGGGGGGCGCGGCGCTGACGCCGGAATCCGACGGCGGGTATTGGGTGGCCTACAATACGACTCTGACGCTTGCGGCTACGCCCGCGAACGAGCATCTTTTCGACGGCTGGGCGGGGGATATGCGCGCGGTCGCGTCCGGCACGGCATCCTCTGCGACGCTTACGGTAAAGGTCGACAAGGCTTTGCAGTTCGAAGCGCGGTTCACGCCGTCCGTGATCCGTCATACGAACTTCGCCGGCGACTTCGCGAAACGGGCGCAGGATTTCGACACCGGCGACTATGTGCAGACGGGTCTCGTGGCGCACTTCGACGGTATACGCAACGCCGGCGCAGACGCGCCGCATTCGGACGATGCGACGACATGGTCCAACCTCGTCTCCGGCGGCGCGGCCGCCACGCGCAAGGAAATCGCGAATCCGTTCACCGCGAACTGGACGAGCCTCGGCGAGTGGGAGGACGACTGCTACGTGTTCCGCGGCAAGTCTTACTTCGAGCTTGGCGACAATCTGACGCTGGGCAAGGCCGCGACAATCCAGATCACCGCCGGCTTTACGCCAAACTCCACAAAGGCGGCATGGTATCCCTGCCTTTTGGGTATAACCAGCGAAGATATGGACAATGCCGTGTATTTCAACGAGAATTACGACTCTCTCGCGCAAAGAGGCTACCAGTATTTCAAACTGCTCGGAGGCACTACGCATGGAAGTGGAGCCGCATGGCCGTCAGGCGCTCGCTCAAGCATCAACGCCATATACGACGCCGAAAACGGTCGCGTGAGCATTTCCACCGCCGACGGCTACCGCTGGCAGACGGCCAACACAACCGACAGCGTCGGCGCGAAGACATATGCGATCGGCACGGGGTACAAGACCGATACAGCCAAGTCGAAACAAAGGGGCATGCGTGCGTTCGTCGGTCGCGTCAGTTCGGTGCGCATCTACACGGATGTGCTGACCGAGGACGAACTCGAATGGAACCGCATAGTCGATGACGCGCGTTTCAGCGGCAAGATCGATGCAGATTTCGTGGTTGCGGAAAATCCGCACGGACTTGAGGGCGTCGAGGGCGCGGGCGACTATATGGTGAACGGTTCCCACACCTTTACGGCTACGAATTTGACGTTCGGCGTGTTCGCTTGGTCGCCCGTCGGGTACGCACTTGAGAGGTGGAACGAAGACTCGCAGGCCTGGGAATTCGTTTCCGACGGCGCCGGCGCTTCCTACACCTATGTGAACTCGAAGGCGAACGGCAAAATGCGCCTTTCATGGATTTGGACTCAGACGGGCGCCGTGAAGGGCGGGTACGACACGGACGACTACATCCAGGACGGGCTTCTTTTGCACTTCGACGGCATACGCAACGCCGGCGCGGACGCCGCGCACGATTCTTCCGCCGCCACATGGGTCAACCTCGGCTCGCTCGGCAGCGGCAAGAACGCGACGCTTACGGCGCTTTCTTCCAGCATCCCCTCCGGCGCGACCGACGGCGCCTGGAGCGACGGCGGCTACCGCTTCGGAGGCAAACAATACTTCGCCATCGGCGGAACCGTCGCGCTCGGCGGCGCTCTGACCGTGCAGATCGCGGCGGACTACAAAAACGAAGACCAGCTCGTCCTTTATCCTGCGTTCTTCGGGCAGACATCCAATAAGAGCGACAACTTCATGGTGTATTTCAACCGCAATAACGGCGACGATGCCAAAAAAAAGACGCCGTATTTCAAACTCCTTGACAAGACCACGCACGGCGCGAAATCGGCCTGGTCCGGGCCGTTCGCAACGGCGATATACGACAAATCCCTTGTCAACGGCGTCAGCATCGGCAACGCTACGTTGCCAGAATGGCAGAAAAGAAATGCTTCCGGCGACATTCCGGAGTATTCGTATGCCATCGGCACCACGAAGAACTCGGATGCGCAAAGGGGTGCGGAACGCATGTTCGTCGGCACGATGAATTCGGTTCGCGTATATAACCGCGTCCTTCCTGATTTCGCGCTGACGCACAACCGCGCCGTCGATGAAGTGCGCTACAACGGCAACGTGACAATCGTGAACGGCGCAGTCGGCGAGACGGGGGAGGTCGGCTCGAGCAGCGCGACCGACGGCGTGTACGACGTCGACTCCGGCACATGGACGGTGACGGCGGCGGAGGATGTCGTGGACGGTCGCAGATACAAGCCGCACTTGACGGTCGAAACGCTGACGGAAGGCGAGTGGGTGCAGACGGAGAAGCTCTGGACGGATTCGTACACGGTTGACAAAGCGAAGCTCGGATCTTCGCGCATTCGCTTGACGTGGACGTGGAAAGTGCCCGTCGGAACCATGATCACATTCTACTGATGCGCTGCAGCAATATGAAGACAGCAATTAATGGCGGCAAGGCTGCATTGATCTCGCTTGCCGCCATGTTTGCGTTTTGCGCGGCGGCGGCAGTTTTGCCGGCGTCGCCGGTCTTGGCCAATCCGATATTCGACGGCTGGTACGCCGATCCGCAGATTCGCCGCTACGGCGACGAATACTGGGTGTTCCCCACGACGTCGGCGCCGTTCAAAAAACAGACGGCGTTCAATGCGTTTTCGTCCAAAGACATGAAGACCTTGACGAAGCATCCGCGCATTCTGACGACGAACGAGGTGACGTGGGCGAAGGGCGCTATGTGGGCGCCCGATGCGCACGAAGTGGGCGGGAAATACTATCTCTTCTTCAGCGCGAACGACGCCTATCCGGCCGGCGGCAAACGCGAAGACGGCGAACCGCAGACCGAGCCCGGTCTGGAGAGGTACGGCGGTATCGGCGTGGCCGTGGCCGACAGGCCGGAAGGACCGTACCGCGATCTCATCAAAGAAAATAGTGCCTGTCCCCAGATGCACAGTTCTAGATTCGTCGTGTCAATGACAAGTTGAAAAGGGGTATGGTAATCTCCCTGTAGACAAGGTGGCAAAGTGAGGGCGACAAATGGGCGTTACGCGATTAGAATTTATCAAGGGGGCGTTGGTCTCGATCGGCTTCGGAGCATTTGGCGGCAGGCGTCTTTTTGCCGCTCCTCTCGGCTGGAAGCACGGCGGCCAGCCGAATCTCGTCTTTGGCGTCTTGAGCGATACGCATCTCAGGACAGGCGTCAAAAGCGAGAACCCCGGCGCGAACTGGCCGGATAGATACTTTGCCGCCGCGCTGGACTATTTTCGGTTTCGCAATGTGGATGCGGTGGTGCACTGCGGCGATTTTGCGCACCGTGGGCAGACGCGCGAGATGGAGTTTCACGCCGAGGCGTGGCGGTGGGTGTTCGGTGCGCGCGGCGGCCCGGTGAAATTGTTCGTCACGGGCAATCACGACGCGGACGGCGCGACCTACGGCGACTTTGTTGAAAACCGCTACCCGGATCCCGTGGAAAGGGCGAAGCATGTCCTTGCAACCGACATGGCCGCGAACTGGGAGCGGATCTGGGGCGAGAAGTATGCGCCGGTGTGGCACAAGGAGGTGAAGGGCTATCACTTCTTCGGACGCAACTGGGGCGTGGACTACAGGGATTTTGCCGGGCTGGTCAACAATTCGGCTGTTCCGTGCGGTCTTGACGCGGGGACGCGGCCTTTCTTCGTGCTTCAGCACCGCCGGCCTTATGCCGAACTGCGAAAGGCGTTGTCTTCACACGGCAATGCCGTATCGTTCTTCGGGCACAACCACTGGAGCGCGTCCAACTGGAATGTCATCTCACTCTACGGCGCGTTTCCATGCATACAGTGTCCGTCGTGCGAACCTCGCGGCTGCACTGCCTTGACGTGGGACGGCTACATCAGCAAGGCGCCGCTCGAAGGGCGCGAGCCGGAGAAAGTCGGCAAAGGACGTCAAGGTTTCGTTGTCAAACTCTACGACGATATGATGGTCATTGAGCGGCATGATTTCACGGATGGCGTCGCCAGTATCGGCACGGATTGGGTGATGCCTTTGGGTCAGAGGCCGCATCCGTTCTCGAAGGGCGAGTTGAAAAAGGTGATCGGCGAACCGCAGTTCCGCAAAGGGGCGAAACTGGAAGTCTCTTTAGACAGGATTGACAAGATTAACAAGATTGCGAAGACTGCAAACGATAATCCTGTAAATCCTGTTAATCTTGTCCAAGAAAACCCCGCGTCTCCGAAACTCTGCGTGAGAATACCTTTGGCCGACGGCCATCCCGGTTCGCGGGTGTACGCCTATGAAGTCGTCGTAATCGGCGAAGAGGGGAGCGGGAAGCTCTTCAAGGCGGTTTACGCGGCGGGTTGCAACATGGGTATCGGCCACGAGCCGAACAAAGGCGTGACGACGCTTGAAATCCCGAACTCCGAACTGCCGCCCGGCAAGACGCTTGTGATTGCCGCCCGCCCGCTTACCTCGCTTGGTACTTCAGGCAGACCGATTATCACGGATTTCAAGGTATGAAAGGATATTCTCGAACATGAAGAAGGTTGGTGGGCTGTTTGCTTGCTCGGCACTTGCTCTTATGGCATTTGCGGCGTCGCCTCTCGCCGCAGCGGAGCTGACGCACCGGTGGAGCTTCAACGGCGACTGGTCAGATTCGGTTGGCGGAGCCGATGCCGTGAAGTGCGGCACATACGTGTCGCTTTACGGCGGCAGGGTTCACATGGGCTATGGAGTGTGTTCGCATGGCACGGGCTATGTCGATCTCGGAACGAACATGCTCGACACGACAGCCGCGACTATTGAGATATGGGCGCGGCACGATGGAGTTGAAAGCTGGTCGCGCGTTTTCGACTACGGCGCGGACAATACGCACTATTTCCAGATGCCATGGACATACGGCACGACTCTCGGCAGCGACAGCGTCGGCGCGAAGAACGGCGGCGCCGATACAAGCGTTGCGAATACGATGGCTCCATACGAGCTTGGAACGGATTACCACATCGCTGTCACATTCCAAAGGAGCGGCGAGGCGACTGTTGTCCGATGGCAGCGGCGAGACGCGGCGACGGGTGAGCTCCAGAAGTCCGGCACGATGACGATGCCGGAAGGAATACAGAAGATCGTCGATCCAGTCCTCTATCTCGGTCATTCGCAGTATACGGCGGACAAAGACGCGCTCGCGGCATACGATGAAGTGCGCGTGTGGCGCGGCGTTTTGAC
>DGVK01000073.1 GCA_002395905.1 Verrucomicrobia bacterium UBA4286
CGCGCTGGGCGAAGATCGCCGCCGTCGCGCACGAGGCGAACAACGGCGAGACGATCGACAACGCGATGATCGCCATCGAGCGCGAGAACAAGGCGCTCAAGGGCGTGCTCCCGAAGTTCTACGGCTCCAGCGACATCAACAAGCGGATGCTCGGCGACGTGATCGACCTCTTCACGAACGAGCTGCCGCTCGGCGACATCGAGGCGAACCGCGACATCCTCGGCCGCACCTACGAATACTGCATCCAGCACTTCGCCGAATACGAGGGGAAGAAGGGCGGCGAATACTACACGCCCGAAACCATCGTGCGGATTCTCGTGGAAGTCCTCCAGCCCGCCGCCGGCATGCGCATCTACGACCCGTGCTGCGGATCGGGCGGCATGTTCGCGCAGTCGGTGAAGTTCATCGAGACGCACAGCGGCAGCCGCGGCGACGTCTCGGTGTTCGGACAGGAGGCGAACCCCGACACGTGGAAGATGTCGAAGATCAACATGGCCATCCGCGGCATCGGCGCGGACTTCGGCATGGGTCACGAGGACACCTTGATGCACGACATCCACGCCGGGACGCAGATGGACCGCATCTTCGCGAATCCGCCGTTCAACCAGAAGAAGTGGGGCGCGGACAGGGTGAAGGACGATCCGCGCTGGAAGTACGGTCTGCCGCCGAACGGCAACGCCAACTATGCGTGGATAGAGCACATGGTCTCGCACCTCAAGCCGACAGGACGCATCGGGCTTGTCTTGGCGAACGGAGCCTTGACGAGCGCGACAGGCGGCGAGGACAAAATACGCGCCGCGCTTGTCGAGGACGATCTCGTGGAGGGAATAGTCGCACTGCCGCCGCAGCTATTCTATTCGGTGACGATTCCCGTTACGCTCTGGTTCTTCAACCGTGCGAAGGAGCGGCGCGGCAAGACGCTCTTCATCAACGCCACCGCAATGGGGCACATGGTGGACAGAACCCACCGCACGTTCGACGACGATGATATCGCGAAGATAGCGGACGCTTTCGAGGCGTTCAGGCGCGGAGAGGATTTGAAGGAAGCGGGCTTTGCGGCTGTCGTGACGACCAAAGAGATCGCGGAGAAGAAATACAAGCTCACGCCCGGACTCTATGCGGGAGGCAAGGTTGCCGAAGAAGACACCGAGCCGTTCAAGGCGAAGATGACGCGGCTCACGGGCGAGCTGAAAGGGCTCTTTGCCGAAAGCGCAAGGCTTGAGAGAGAAGTCAGGGAAAACCTCAAAGCGATTGGGTGGGAAGTGTGATGGCAGAGTGGAAGAAATGTAAGATTGGGGATGTGGCGGAGTTGGTGGCTGGCTTTGCGTTTAAGAGCAATGCATTTGGGGCTTTCCCAGACAAGGTTATAAAGATTACTAATATAGACGATCAAGGTATATTCTCCAAGAGTCTTCCTGGGGTTGATTTATCGGGTCTTGATAAGGATAGATTAGCAAGGTACATAGTTCGCGAAGGCGATTATGTGTTGGCAATGACTGGTTCGCTGGGTAAGATTGGTAAGGTGGTTGATGGAGAGGCTTATATCAATCAACGTGTCTTGACAATTCGAACCAAAGGTAAAACAGACAAACGATATTTATATTACGTGTTAAAGAGCAGTGAGTTTCTGGCGTATGTGTTGACACATATCGATAGTCATTCTGTGCAAGCAAATATTAGTGCTGGAACTATTGGGGAGTACGAATTTGAGATTCCCCCACTTGCCACGCAGCGGAAGATAGCGGCGGTGTTGGGTGCGATTGATGACAAGATAGAGACGAACAGGAAAATCTGCGCCAACCTCGAAGCGCAGGCGCAAGCTCTCTTCAAATCGTGGTTTGTCGACTTCGAACCCTTCGGCGGCAAAATGCCAAAAGGGTGGAAGATGGGGAAGTTGGGGGATGTGTGCTCAAAGATTACAGATGGCTCACATAGTAGTCCTAAGGGGGTTGCGCAAACAAATTATCCAATGTTGTCGGTTAAAGACATGGGAGATTATTGTTTTGACTATTCTGATTGTAAGTATGTGTCGAAAGAGGACTATCGACTTTTGAAAGTTAATGGGTGCGTTCCCGTTAAGGATGATGTTCTTGTGGCTAAAGATGGTAGCTATCTGAAATCAATATTTATCATGAATGAAAACTCGGATCAGGCCATTCTGTCTTCGATAGCTATTTTTCGCCCAGATCAAACGGTTATATATCCTGAGCTTCTATTGTGGTACTTGAAATCTCCAATGACGTTAAATCTCATAAGGTCAACGTGTGTGACTGGCTCGGGTGTGCCTCGAATCGTGTTAAAAGATTTTAAGTCAATCCCAATACTTATTCCAGATTTTAGAAGCCAAGATGGAGCGGTAGAACAGTTGAGGGGGATTCGTTATGAAATATATTCGTTGGCAAAGCAATCCCGCGCTCTTGCCGCGATGCGCGATGCGTTGCTGCCGAAGTTGATGAGCGGCGAAATCGATGTTTCAAAGGTGGAGGTTGCGTAATGCCACAGGGCGACTACTGCGAAAGCGAATTTGAGAGCGCGGTGCTCGCCGCGCTTGCGAAGTCCGGCTGGATTGTCCGGTATGGTCCTGAAATCGCGCGCGACTACCGCGACCCTGTTTTGGGCGACACTCTCAAGCGCGAGATGAGGCGGCTCAACGCCGACATTCCGCAGGAGGCCGTGGACGCCGCCTACCTGAAGGTGCGCGATATTTCGGGCGGCTCGGTTGTGGCGCGAAACTATGTTTTCAGCGACTATCTGCAAAACGGCGTCGAGGCGGGCTGCACGGTCGATGGCGAAGAGCGCACTTACATCGTAAAGCTCGTCGATTGCGCGAATGCGCGGCGCAATACATTCGAGGCGATAAACCAGTGGACTGTCGTCGGCAAGTGCGAGAGGCGCCCCGATGTGGTGCTGTTCGTGAACGGTCTGCCGCTTGTGGTGATAGAGCTCAAGAATCCTTCGAGGCCGGAGGCCACGACACACGACGCATACCTGCAGATAAGAAACTACATACAGGATATCCCCGAGCTCTTCACGTACAACCAGATATGCGTCGCGAGCGATATGGTGTCCACGCGGGCGGGCACGATCACTGCGGACGAAAGCTGGTTCAAGGAGTGGAAGTCGATAGACGGCGAGCGGCTTGACACATCGGTCGGGAACTTCGAGACGCTTTTCGAGGGGTTGCTTTCTCCGGCGAGGCTCTTGGACGTGGTGAAGAACTTCATCTGCTTTTCGGGCGAGGGCGCGGACGCGGCGAAGATACTCGCGGGCTACCACCAGTATTTCGCGGTGCGCAAAGCGGTAGAGTCGACGAAGCGGGCGATGGCGGGCGACGGACGCGGCGGAGTCTTTTGGCACACGCAGGGAAGCGGCAAGTCGCTCTCGATGGTTTTCTATGCGCATTTGCTGGCCGAGGAGCTGCGAAGCCCTACAGTGCTCGTCCTCACGGACCGCAACGACCTCGACGGACAGCTCTACGGGCAGTTTTTGAAGTGCGCGAAGTTTCTGCGGCAGAGAGCGGAACAGGCCGAGAGCCGCGAGCATCTGAGAAGGTATCTCAAGAAGCAGCGCGAGAACGGACTCTTCTTCTCGACGATACAGAAATTCGAAGAGAGCGATGATGCGCTAAGCGGGCGGCGCGATCTGATAGTGATCGCAGACGAGGCGCACAGGGGGCATTACGGCTTCGCCGAAAGCGAGGTCGCGGTGAGGCGCAAGGACGGGTCCGTCGAGACGCGGCGGCGTGTGCCCACGGCGAGGATAATCCACGATTCGCTGCCCGGCGCGACGTTCATAGGGTTCACGGGTACGCCGATAGACGAGGCCGACCGCTCGACGCGCGAAGTGTTCGGCAACTACATCGACATCTACGACATGACCCAGGCCGTGGAGGACGGCGCGACGAGGCCGGTCTACTATGAGAGCCGCGTAGTGAGGCTAAAGCTCGACAGGGAGACGCTTTCGAGGATCGACGCTGAATACGCGCGGCTCGCGGCGGAGGACGCGGCGGACGCGGCTGTGATCGAGCAGTCCAAGCGCGACTTGTCGCAGATGGAGCAGCTTCTCGGCCACGACGGCACGATAGCGTCGCTTGTGGACGATATTTTGGAGCATTACGAAAAGTACCGCGAGGGGAATCTCGAGGGCAAGGCGATGATCGTCGCCTATTCGCGTCCGATAGCGATAAAGATATACAAGCGGTTTCTGGTGAAGCGTCCCGAATGGGGGAAGAGCGGCAAGATACAGGTCGTCATGACCGAGGGCAACCAGGATCCCGAAGAGTGGCGGGCGATAATAGGCACGAAGAGGGAGCGGCTTCAGAGGGCGGCGGAATTCAAGAAGGCGGGGTCGGCGTTCAAGATAGCGATAGTCGTCGATATGTGGCTTACGGGGTTCGACGCGCCTTGCCTCGACACGATGTATGTCTACAAGCCGATGGCCGGGCACAACTTGATGCAGGCCATCGCGCGGGTGAACAGGGTCTATCGCGAGAAGGAGGGCGGGCTTGTCGTCGATTATGTCGGGATTGCGTCGGCGCTCCAGAGCGCGATGCGCCAGTATTCGGTTCGCGACCGCAAGCACTACGGCAATCCAGATATCGCGAAGGTGGCGAGCCCCAAGTTCTACGAGCACATCGAGGTTTGCAGGGCGCAGCTTCACGGCTACGACTGGTCGAAGGGGATAGACGGCAGCGACCTTGAGCGGGCGAGGGCGATACACGGCGCGGTGAACTTTTTGCTGGACCCGAAGAAGGAGCGGCAGAAGAAGGTGTTTGTCGAGAGCGCCTGGCTTATGAAACAGGCTCTCACGCTGTGCGCGGCGATCGTGCCAGAGCGCGACAGGTTCGAGGCGGGGTTCATGGCGGCGGTGAGGGCCATCATCAACCAGTGGACGATGGAAGGCTCGGGTGGACGGCGCAAGGGCTTGAGGGAGCTCAACGATTACATGGCGTCGCTCGTCAAGGAGTCGATTGCGAGCGAGGGGGTTTTAAACCTTTTCACCGACAGGCACGAGGCGGTTTCGCTTTTCGACGCGGCGTTTTTGTCCGAGATAGGCAGAATGCCCGAAAAGAACCTTGCGGTCGAGGTGCTGAGAAAGCTGCTTAGCGAGAACATTGCGACGCACATGCGTACAAACCTCGTGAAGAGCGAGGAGTTCAGCCGGCTTCTGCAGCAGTCGATGAACGAGTACCTAAACGGGCACATCTCGAACGAAGAGGTGATAAGGCGGCTTATTGAGCTCGCGAAGCGGATAAAGGCAGGGGCCGAGTCGACGCCGCGAGGATTGAGCGAGGAAGAGGCGGCTTTCTACGACGCGATTGCGAAGCCCGAAGCGGTGAGAAAGTTCTACACCGACGAAACGCTCGTCAAGCTTACGAAGGAATTGACCGATCAGCTGCGGCGCAACCGCACGATCGATTGGGACAAGCGCAAAGACGCGAGATCGAAAATGCGAATGCTCGTGAAGCGGCTCTTGAAGAAGTACAAGTATCCTCCCGACGAGGCGGACGGCGCGCTTGAGACGGTGATGCGCCAATGCGAACTTTGGGTGGACACTACGCCCTGCGAGCCGTTCGTCGAAGCCGCCGAGCGCGACGTGCTCGATGTAGTCCGCAGGGATGTAAAGGTGGGAAAACAGGTCTGACCTGTTTTCCCACAGGGAAGGAGTGAAGATGAAGCGATTTATGGTTTTTGCGGCGGCGGTTGCGTTCGCGTGGTGCGCGACGGCGGATGTGTCCGGCGTCGTGACGCGCGTGAGCGACGGCGACACGCTTTGGGTGACGGACGCGGCGCGCCTGCGCCACAAGGTGCGGATGCTCGACATCGACGCGCCAGAGAGCGCCCAGCCGTTCGGCGCAGAATCGACGGCGTATTTGAAGTCGCTCGTCGGCGGCAGGAAGGTTTGCGTCGCTGGCGACGGACACGACATGTACGGGCGCGTCCTCGGCGTCGTTTGGCTCGACGGCGAGGATGTGAATC
>DGVK01000090.1 GCA_002395905.1 Verrucomicrobia bacterium UBA4286
AAGGCTAGCAAGTAAGCAGCAAAAATCCGGGATAAGGGTGAACATTAGTCCCCACTTGCTCCGCCATTTATGGTATAATACGCTTCATCACCAAAGACGGTTTAAAAAGGAAAAGGAAACTAACTATGAAAAAGCTGGCAATGGCCGCTCTCGCGGCAGTCTGCGCCTGTGGTTGCGCGCAGAAGGACGATGGCACTGTAAAGATGATCACCGAGGCGACATTCCCGCCGTATGAGTTCCTGCGCGGACAGGAGATCGTCGGCATCGACGTGGAGATATGCCGCGCCGTCGCGCAGAAGCTCGGCAAGAAGTTCCAGTGCGAGACGGTCGATTTCGATTCGGTTATACCCGCCGTCATCTCCGGAAAGGCCGATCTCGCCGCTGCCGGAATCACCGTCACCGAAGATCGCAAGAAGAACGTCGATTTTTCGATTCCCTATGTCACGACGGGCATAGTTGTCATTTATTCCAAGTCCAACCCCTACACAGGCCCCGGACAGCTCAAGGGCAGGCGCGTCGGTGTGCAGGGCGGCACGACGAGCGAGACGTATGTTCTTGAAAAGCTCGGCCAGGAGCCGGAGCGCAGCCGCTCGCCGGCGGAGGCGGTCGCGGCGCTCAAGGCCGGGCGCGTCGATTTTGTCATAGCGGATATCGATCCTGCCAAGAACTGCGTCAAAGGCGAGAACGACCTGGCGATCAGCGACTTCGTGACGAGCGAGGATTACGCGATTGCGATCAAGAAAGGCCGTCCCGACCTGCTCAAGGTCATTGACGAGACCATCGCCGAGATCAAGGCCGACGGCCGTCTCGCCAAGTGGATTGCAGACTTCACCGCCGAAGCGGACAGCCTCAAGAACAAGTGAACGCGCTCATAGACGACTTTTCCCTCTGCTTCGTCAAGAACGGGCGGTGGGAGTATCTGGCGAACGGCCTCTGTGTGACGCTGGAGGTCGCGCTCGCGGCGATCGCGCTCGGGCTTGTCATAGGGTTCATCGTGGCGGTGATACGCTCGACCCACGACAAGTACGGGCGCTTCGCGTTCCTGAACCTTCTCGCGAAGGTCTACCTTACCGTCGTGCGCGGTACGCCGATGGTGGTCCAGCTCCTGATAACCTACTACATAATACTGAGAAGCGTCGATTCGAAGATCGCGATCGCCATTCTGGCTTTCGGGCTCAACTCGGGCGCGTACCAGGCGGAGATAATCCGTGCGGGAATCGTATCCATCGACCCCGGCCAGATGGAGGCCGCGCGCGCGCTCGGCCTTTCATACTGGCGGGCGATGCTCAAGATAATCCTGCCGCAGGCGGTGCGCAACGTCCTGCCGGCGCTCGGCAACGAATTCATCGTGCTTATGAAGGATACGTCGATTGTCGGCTACATCGCGCTGATCGACCTCGCGAAGGGCGGCGACATAATCCGCTCGCAGACGTATTCGGTGTATCTGCCCTACCTTTCGGTGGCGGCGGTGTATCTGGTGCTGGTGATGACGTTCACATGGCTTCTCGGCAGGCTCGAGCGCCATCTGAGAGCGACCGGAGCAGACCCGGTCCACAACGACAGCTGAAGACAATCTGCATGTAGGCAAACAATGAACGGCAAGGCTCCACATATCGTGCAATATCAGGGTTCCAAGAGGATCCTTGCACCGCAGATATTGCAATACATGCCGAAAAGCTGTTCGCGCATGATCGAGCCGTTCTCCGGCACTGCCGCAATGACAATTGCCGCAGCGATGGATGGTCGTGCATCCTCGTTCATGGTCAATGATCTTAACGCGCCGCTGGTGAAAATGCTTAAAGAGGCAGTTGAAAGACCGACGCGACTGCTCAGGGATTACGAGCATGTCTGGTCTTCTCAGTTTGAGTTTCCCGAGGGGCATGTGGCGCATTTTTATGCTGTGAGGGATCGTTTCAACGCAGGCGAAACTTCGTCGGCAAACATGCTGTATCTTCTGGCCAGATGTGTCAAGGGATCTGTGCGCTATGGAAGGGGCGGAAATTTCAATCAGTCCCCGGACAAGAGAAGGCACGGGACTTCGCCGGCGAAATTGGCGCCCAATCTTCTGGCTGTTTCGAAGCTTCTTAAGGGGCGGACGGAGTTCTCATCCGTTGACTATCGGGAAATGTTCAAGATTGCACGAAAGGGCGATGTCGTGTATATGGATCCTCCCTATCAAGGTGTTTCGGATGTGCGCGACAATCGATATTGTTCCGGTGTGTCGTTTGCCGAGTTCGTGGAGTCGCTTTACGAATTGGAGGCAAAGGGAGTTGATTATCTCATCAGCTATGACGGGCAATGTGGAGGCAGGGGCTATGGCGAGGAGCTGCCATCAGATCTGAAGTGCAGGAAATATCTTCTTTGTGCCGGACTTTCCACACAGGCGACGTTTCTTGGACGCCGGGAGGTGACATACGAGGCTCTTTATGTGAGCAAGAGCATAGCGCCGCGCGTGGAATCGAATATCTGCGAACAGTGCGAATTTCAAGAGGTCGCGTCATGGTGAAGATATCCAGATCCATTCGCGCGAGACTCGCGGCGATTACAGCAAAACGTCCCAAGACGGTCATTGAGCATTTGCTGAAACATGGCGTAGTCACAACTGCAGAGTTGGCCGATAAGTACGGATACGAGCATCCACCAAGGGCAATTCGCGACGTGCGGGAATACGGCGTTCCTATTGTCACGTTCAAGACGAAGGACAAACAGGGGAAAAGCATTGGGGCGTACAGATTTGGGGATTTGGACAAATGGCGTGGCATTTCCGGTAAGGCGGCAGGCAGGACAATGTTGTCCAAGGCGTTGAAGAAGGCTCTTCTGGAGAAGTTCGGCTCGCGCTGCGCAATCTATCTGGAAGAAATGGATGCCCGGCTGCTCCAAGTCGATCATCGCGTTCCATACGAGATAGGCGGAGATGGCGATGCTTCGAATGTCGATGGGTTCATGTTGCTGTGTCCATCTGCGAACAGGGCAAAGTCATGGACATGTGAACACTGCGAAAACTGGACAAGAAAAGACGCTGCGTTTTGTATGCGGTGCTTCTGGGCGCACCCGGAAGACTACGACCATGTTGCGGGTCGCCCCGTGCGGCAGATTGTGGTGACGTTTACTGGCGACGAGATTGCCGACTATGAACAGCTTGTGGCGCTTTACGGACGAGGGGAAGCGCAGAAAACCGTAAAAAGACTTATCAACAGCCATTTGAAAGGTGTATAGCATAGATATGTCTGAAACACTGCTCAAGATCGAAAACCTCAAGAAGAGCTTCGGGAAGCTCGAGGTCATTAAGGGTCTTTCGACGGATATCCGCCGCGGCGAGGTCGTCGTAATGATCGGCCCCAGCGGCAGCGGTAAATCCACGTTCCTGAGGTGCATGAACCTTCTGGAGACGCCGACCGAGGGTCATATATACTTCGACGGCGTGGATATCGTCGCGGCCGACGAAGCGACGAAGAACCGCGTGCGCAGCGAGATGGGCATGGTTTTCCAGCACTTCAACCTGTTTCCGCACCTGTCGATACTCGACAACATCACGCTCGCGCCGCGCCTGGTGCGCGGTGTGCAGCGGGCGGCCGCCGAGAAAAAGGCCATGGAGCTTCTCGACCGCGTGGGCCTGGCCGACAAGGCGGGGGCATATCCGCAGCAGCTTTCGGGCGGACAGAAACAGCGCGTCGCGATAGTCCGCTCGCTCGCGATGGAGCCGAAGGTCATGCTCTTCGACGAGCCGACTTCCGCTCTCGACCCTGAAATGGTCGGTGAGGTTCTCGATGTGATGAAAGACCTCGCGAAGAACGGCATGACGATGGTTGTTGTCACGCACGAGATGCGTTTCGCGCGCGACGTGTCGAGCCGCATCCTCTTTCTGGAGGGCGGCCACATCGCGGAGGAGGGGACGCCGTCCGAAATCTTCGGCGCGCCGAAGTCCAACAGGCTCAAGCTCTTCCTCGGCAAGGTCAATGTCGAGAGCGTGCGCCAGGGGGTGCTCGCCGACGGCGTAGTCGATCTGGACGAGGCCCGGCGGCTCAAAGAGATGCTCAAGCCGCTGAAAGGCGCCGGCGGTTTCGTGTCGCTTCTGGACGGCGCGCTGGACGGCGCCATCGCGGAGGGGAAGATGACGGAAGAGCAGTCTGCCGTCATCAGGAACATGCTGCTTGCCGTCAAAAGCTGAATCTTAAAACCAAATCAAAGGAGAATCCATGAACGTCGTACTCGACCATCCGCTTGTGGCCCATCGCGTCACATTGATGCGCGACCATGAAACACCGCCGAAACTCTTTCGCGAGCTTGTCAACGAGATAACGACCTTTCTCGCCTACGAAGCCCTCAAGGACATCCGCGTCTCGGCGGTGGATGTTGTGACGCCGGTCGCGAAGGCGAAGGGCGTGAAAGTCAACGAGCCGCGTATAATCCTCGTGCCGATTCTTCGCGCCGGAATGGGGATGCTTGACGCGATGCTTAACGTTCTGCCCTACGCTAAGGTAGGCGTTCTCGGCATGCAGCGCAACGAGGCGACCGCCGAGCCGGTTCCGTACTACGCGAAGGTCCCGCCGGCCAAGGACGGAGAGGAGCTCGCTCTCGTCATCGACCCGATGCTCGCCACCGGCGGCAGCGCCTGCGACGCCGTGGCGCAGCTCAAGAAGCTCGGCTACAAGCGCATCAAGTTCCTCAATCTTATAAGCGCGCCCGAGGGTATATCCAAATTCGAGAGCGAGCATCCCGACGTGCCGGTCTACACGGCGGCAAAGGACGAGAGGCTCAATTCGCACTTCTACATAGTGCCCGGGCTAGGCGACGCCGGCGACCGTATTTTCGGAACGCTTTAGCGATGACGTTCGCGGCCTCGAAGTTCAAGTCGTTCCTGCCAGCCGCGACATTTGCGATGGCGGCCGAGTTCCTTATGGGAATGTCGGATTCCGTCATCTGCGGACACATACTGGGAGAGACCGGCCTTTCGGCCGTCAATCTGATGCAGGGGGTGTTCGAGATCGTCACCTTCGCAGGTATGATGGTGACGGTCGGCACGAGCGTATTCTTCGCGACCGAACTCGGCGCCATGCACCTGCGCCGCGCGCGTGGCTATTTCACGCTGGGCTGCCTGTCGTCGGTCGCGGCGGGACTGCTGGCGGCGGCAGTGCTCGCGATCGTGCGCGCTCCTGTCATCGCGGCGTTCGGCGCTTCGCCGGAGGTGTCGGCTATGACTTCTTCCTACTGGCTGTGGTTCCTGCCTGCGGCGGTTCTGCAGCCGGTCGCGTTTTTCCTCGGCACGATGTGCTACACCGACGGCGATGCAAAGCTGTCGTTCTATTCATACATCGCGCAGCTTGTCGGGAACTGTGCTCTGTCGATACCGCTCACGATGTCGTTCGGCGCGGCGGGATGCGCGGCCGGGACGGGGCTCGGCTCGCTTCTGGCGGTCGTCGTGCTGCTGTTCCACTTCCGCAGGAAGGGGTGCATGCTCGGCTTCTCGCGGCACTTTTTGCTGTCGGACCTCCTGCGAATGGCCCGCACGTCGTTCGGCGACGGCAGCAAGAATCTCGGCAAGGCGACGCTCATGTTCGCCCTCAACGTCTATGTTATATCGCATTTCGGGTCGGAGATGCTGCCGGTTCTCGCCGTCGCGGTGATGACAATCGGCATATCGGAGATCTTCGACGGCGTGGCGAATGCCGCGCAGCCGCTTGCGAGCGTATATATAGGCGAGAAGAACGTCGTGCTCACGAAGCGTGTCATGCGTATTGCGGTGCTCACCGCCCTTGTCGAGGGATGCGGGGCGATGATGCTTCTCATGGCCTGCCCGGACGTCATGCTGTCCCTCGCCGGTGTGAACGACCCGGTGATTCTGCCGGAGGGACGGCTGGCCGTGAGGCTCGTGTCGCTTTCTCTGCCGGGTCTGGCGCTCGTGCTCCTGTTCAATTCATACTATGTGTTCATAAAGCGTGAGATCCTTTCGACCGTGCTGACGCTCTCGGCGGTGCTCGTCGCGCCTCTGGCGCTCTTCACCGCAGGCGGTGCGCTCTGCGGCGTGCACGGCTTCTGGTTCGCGCTCGGTGTCGCGCCGTGCGCGGCGCTTGTCGCGGTTTCGCTGTATCTCCTGTTCCGCGAAGGGCGCGCGAGGTTCCCTTTCATCCTGCCGGAGGACCGCGAAAAGAGCCTGCGCGTGTTCGATCTCGCGCTGGATCCTGTGGAGATATGCGCCGCGTCCGCGGCGGTCGAGGCGCATCTCCGCGAGAAGGGTGTCGAAGAGCGCCGCGCGGCAAAGGCGGCGCTTCTTGTGGAGGAGGCGCTTATGGTAGTGCGGGACCACAACAGCGGCAGGCGAATCCTCGCCGAGGTGACGGCGGATACGGGAAACGGACTTTCGCTCGTCCTTCGCGACGACGGCGAGATATTCGACATAACCGACGCCGACGCGCAGGTGTCGTCGCTGCGATGCTATCTCGTCTCCAATCTGATGACCGAAATCCCGAACCGCCGCAACATAACCACGACAGGTTTCAACAGAAATATATTCAAACTATGAGAGCTTTGATTGTTATGGCGCTTGTCGCCCTGGCCGGTTGCGCAGATCGAAGCGGACGTCCCGCCTTGGATCCCCGCATCGACGACGGGTCGCGTCCGCTGTTGTTCCTTGCGAATCCGACAGAGCCGCCGTGCTGCTACAAGAACGAGGCCGGGGAGATCGTCGGCACGGATGTCGACTTTGCACGGCGCATCGCCGCGAAGATGGGGCGCGAACTTGTCATGGAGGGTGTGGATTTCATTGACATCCTGCCGCGCCTCAAGGCGGGCTCGGCGGATTTCTCGATCGCCACCATAACCATGACCGAGGCGAGGCGGCGCGACGTGGATTTCTCCGAGCCGTACGGCGAGGGAGGCGCGAGGTTTCTGTACAGAACCGACGGCAAGAAGCCCCGCATGTCGCAGCTTAACGCCATACGCATAGGGATAGAGTCCGATTCGGCGCACGACATATACCTCTGCCTGCACGGGTGCGACCCCAAGCGATACATACGCATACAGGATGCGGTCGCCGCGCTCAAACGAAACGAGATAGACGCGGTTCTCTTCGACGGCATCCAGCTTTCGACGCTCGCCGAGGCGTCCAACGGGAAGCTTGCGGTTTCGCCGCAGGAGACGCGCGAATACTACGGCGTCGCCGTCGACAAACGCCGGCCCGACGTCCTAGCGGCGGCAAACGCCGTCATAGCGGAGATGAAAGGAAGCGTGAAATGACAGCGCGCCGCAGTCTCGACCTCAAGCTGATTCTCAGCGTCCTGGCGGCGTTTATGCTGTCCATGGCGTTTACATGGTTTCTGCACAGCAGGCTCTCCGATCGCGACGCCTACAAACTTATCGACCGCACGTTCGAGAACGCCGAGGCCGAGATAACGGATTGCGTGAATGTAAGGCTCGTCCAGCAGTGCATGGCGGCGAGAGAGAGGATCGACGACGGACATCCGCTAGACACTGAATCGCTCCAGGCGCTTGCGAAAGAGCTGCATGTGACCGAGATCAGCGTTGCTGATTCTGAGGGAAACATAACCCACTCGTCCGTCCAAGACTATCTCGCCGCCCCCGGAAAGCCCGCTTTCAACTTCAGGACGGCCGGCGGCAAGGCCGAGGACATGATGTGCCTCGTGACCGGGCCGGAGACGGAATACTGCCAGCCGTACCGCAGCAACACCGCCAACGGGGCGTGGCGCAAGTTTGTCGGAGTGTGGCGTCCGTCGGCGGGGGGCTTCATCGAAATCGGGTGCGACGGCGAATCGTTGCGCGGACTCGCCCGCTCTTCCATAATGGATCTCTTCCGCAACTGGCGTGTGGGCGGCACCGGCGGAATAGTTGTGACCACGGCGACAGGGCTTGTACTGTCGGACTACGCAGAGCCGAACCGCGAAGGGTCGCAGTGGAGCGACCCGGACGATTCGTTCTACTGGAAGCGCAAGGAGATCGAGGGCTTTCCCGTGTATGTGACGATTCCCAAGAACGCCGCTGCAGTCCAGCGCGACGTTCTCGTAGGCGCGACTGCGGCGCTGAACGGCGCGGCGCTTGTCTTTGTGGCGCTTCTCGTGGGTATTGTGATATCGTCGTTTGTGCGGCAGCAGCTGCGCGTGCAGACGGCGAAGGAACTCGAAATGGCGAAAGACATCCAGCTCGCGGCCTTGCCAAACGTGTTCCCGCCGTTCCCGGACGAGTCCCGGTTCGACATATGGGCTTCCATGGAGACCGCGAAGGAGGTCGGCGGCGACTTTTACGACTTCTATTTCACCGGACAGGAGCGCGTCCTCTTCCTTGTCGCCGATGTGAGCGGCAAGGGCGTGCCGGCGGCCATGTTCATGATGAGGGCGAAGACGCTCTTGAAGAGCATCGCCCAGACCGGCAAGCCGCTTGCGCGCGTGTTCGAAGAGGCCAACGACGCGTTGTGCGAAGGCAACTCGTCCAACACTTTCGTGACTGTGTGGGCGGGCGAGATCAACAAGCTCACCGGCCATGTGACGTATGTGAACGCGGGGCACAATCCGCCGGTGGCCCGGCGCGGCGGCAGGGTTGAGTATCTCAAGTCGCGTCCGTCGCTCGTGCTCGGCGCGATGCCTGGCGTGCGCTACAGTTTGAACGAGATACAGCTGGAACCGGGAGACGCCATATATCTTTATACGGACGGCATTGTGGAGCAGCCCAACGCCGCAGGCGAACTTTACGGCGAGGACAGGCTTCTGAAGCTGCTGGACGGCTGCACGCAGAAAAGGGGCGCCGTCCTGCAGACGGTGATCGACGACGTGCGCCGCCATGCGGCCGGAGTGGAGCAGGCCGACGACTGCACCCAGCTTGTCATATGCTACCGCGGCGAGCCGGAAACGTTTTCCGGCCGCTACCGCCCTGTGATGGAGGATCTGGCGAAGGCGACAGCCGATTTGTCGTCGGCGCTGAAGCAGGTGCCGGAAGCCTGCAAGAACAGGTTGATGGTCGCGGCCGACGAGATATTCGCCAACATCGTGAGGCATTCCGGCGCGACCGACTGGACGATGACCGTGGAGCGCACGCGCCATCCCGACGGGATTCGCCTCGTCATAACCGACGACGGCAAGCCGTTCGATCCTTTGTCCAGCCGCGACCCCGACACGACTCTCAGCGCCGAGGAGCGCGACGTCGGGGGACTTGGAATTCTGATTGTGAAGAAAACAATGTCGCCGGTGACGTATCGGCGGCAGAACGGAAGAAACATCCTTACAATAGGGAGCGACTATGGAAATCAAGACAAGAAATGAAGGAACCAGACTGACGATATCCGTCAGCGGCCGCGTCGACACTGTCACCGCGCCGGAACTTGAAGCAGGGCTCAAGTTCGGCGACGCCGAATGTGTCGTGATCGACCTTGCGGATGTGCCGTATATGAGCTCCGCCGGGCTGAGACTTCTTCTCACCGCCCACAAGACGATGCTCGCCAGGGGCGGCGAACTCCAGATAGCCGGCGTGCAGCCTTCTGTAAAGGAGGTTCTCGACATCACCGGCTTCTCGGGAATCCTGAATTTGGTCTAACCTAAACAAAGAAAGGCTGCATCAAAATGAACGACATAAAAGAGTCAATAGAAAAACTTGAGAAATCCATCCTTGAGGACGGCAAGGTGGATCGTGCCGAGGCGCAGATACTTCTTGCGTTCGCCAGACCGCGCGTCGAAGAGAACGCCGAGATGGCGGAGTTCGTCAAAGACCTGGAAGACGTTCTCGAAGACGGCGTCGTCACTCCAGAGGAGTCGCTGCGCATCGGCGCCCACCTCAAGTG
>DGVK01000127.1 GCA_002395905.1 Verrucomicrobia bacterium UBA4286
CCCGAAAAATTGGGGAACCTCCAAGAAATGCAACCGGAAGCAGGCGCCGGGATTGCCGGCGGATGCCGCCGCTACTTCGCCACGCGCCGGACGCGCGTGCCGAGCGAACATATTATGTCGTAGGCGTGCGTGCCTTTGAGCTGCGCCCAGTCATCCGGCGTGACTGCATGCCGGCCGCTTCTGCCGAGGCACACCACCTCGTCGCCAGGCTTGACGCCAGGCGCTGCGGACACGTCTACCGTCGCGTAGTCCATGGATATGCGTCCGACGACAGGACACACTGCCCCATTTATCAGCACGTGCCCGCGGTTCGTGAGCGCAAGAGGCAGTCCGTCGGCATAGCCCGCGGAAACCGTCGCTATACGGGTCGGCTCGCGCAGGCACCACGTGCGGCCGTAGCCGAGGGTCGTCCCGGCGGGAAGCGTCCTCACCTGCGCGACACGCGTCTTGAGCGTGAGCACAGGCTCGACCTTGAGCGCCTTGCGTCCGTTGGGATCGAAACTGCCGTGAAGATTGATGCCGGTGCGGACCATCGTGAACGGATTCTTAGCGCACTGCGGAAAGTTGTTTATGGCGTCACTCGCCGCAATGTGCACCTTCCTGAACGCGACGCCCATGCGCCCCGCCTCGGCGAGGAAGCGCTTGAACGAATCGATCTGCCGCAGCGTGAAAGGATCCTCAGGATCGTATGCCATCGGAAAGTGGGAAAAAACGCCTTCGATGTCAAGGCCCGGCAGAGCCGCGATCTCGCGCAGAACGTCCGGCGCGTCCGCGACAGGAACGCCGAGACGGCCCATACCGGTGTCGAGCTTGAGATGGACATTGGCCGTCTTGCGGCGGCGGACGGCGGCGGACGATATGAGCTTTGCAGTCGCAACGTCGATCACGGGCAGAATCACACCCGCCTTCACCATTTCGTCTATCTCGTCGGGCAGAATCGAACTCAGAATCTGCACATCCTTCGCCGTGCCCAGCCGACGCAGAACCTTCTGGAGTTCCAGAGCCTCGAAAGGCTCGGCCACGCCGAACCCCGCGCAGCCGGTGCCGGCCAGTGCGCGCGCATAGTCGGCGACGCCGAGCCCGTAGGCGTTGGCCTTGAGCACGCAAAGCACCTTCGCAGGCTTCACATGCGCAGCAATCTTCGCGTAGTTGCGCTTAAGCGCGTCAAGGTCGATTTCAACCCAAACCCTTCTTTTCATGATACGCCCCGCTTAATATCTCTTGAGCAGCTCCAGCATCTTCCTGTCGAGCTTGTGGCCGCGATAATCCTCATACTCCACGTCGTCGCGCCCGGAGTCGAGAATCCCGAATCCGCCGTAAAGCCCCCAGAGCGCCCAGCCGCAGTTAAGCGCGCGCCACAGCCGCAGCTGATCTTCCATAAGGCCGAGGGCTACGTCGTGGCGCGTCTTCTTCCATACGCCGAACTCGCCGACGCAGACGAATGTTCCAACGGCGATGGCGTCATCCCATTCCTTCGAGGTGTAGATGTCCTTTATGAGCCACTTGCGAGGATCGGTAGAGTCGACCGGCCAGCGCGGCGTCTCGCTCACGCTCTTCGGGTCGTTCCACGGCGTCTGATGGTGGGTGACGAAGAACGGGTCGTAGCAGTGCCAGCCGAAACCGAGACCCTTTACGCCGCAGAGCGAAGTCGGTGCGATGCGTCCGTAACCGAGACCGTCGGCGACGATGAACCGCTCGGGGTCTTTCGCACGTATCGCCGCAACGAGCTCGCGCACGACGCGCGCGTACTTCGCCTCGCGCATGTAGGCCGGCTCGTTGAAAAGATTGAAGGAAAGCTCCTTGCCGGGGATTCCCCTGTAGCGCCCGGCGAGCGTCGCCCAGTGCAGGCACGCCGCCTTGAGCGCCTCGTCGTCGTCGAAGATGCTCGTCGGCTCGGCGGGAACGCCCGAAGTGTAGCCCGGTATGCGGTGCAGGCACAGCTGGACGTGAATCTTATGGCGGCGGCCCATCTCGACGGCCTCGTCCACAAGCTTGAGAGCGTCTTCATCGAACTCAGTCCAGCGCGCGCGGTCGCGTCCCTTTATCCAGTAGCGGTAGTCGAGCGGAAGACGCGCGAAGTTGAACCCGAAGTCCTGGAGGATTTCGAAATCCTCCTCCTTGAAACCGCCCTTCTCGTTATAGTCGATCGAGAGCATGTCCAGCAGATTAACTCCGCGCCAGCGTTTCTTGGGGCGGCCGTCGTCGACTTCGTCCGAAAGCTTCACGCGCTCAAGGCGCGGCTCCTGAAGAAGATCCGAAAGCGAAAGGACCTTGAGCCTCGCGGCGAACTCTTCCGCCGGGACGCTTTCGCCGCTCTTCGGCGTGAAGACGACAGTCACATCCCTCCCCGGCAGAAGCGTGAAGCAGTTGTCGCTGAATTCACCACGCACGCCGCGCACGTCAAGCCAGACGAAGAACGCGGGTCTGTCGGAGGAAAGTTCGACCGAAAACGTCCCGCCGGCGGCGGGCGTCGCCCGAGCGGTCACGCGCGCTTTTTCTATCGCCGCCTCGCGGTAAGGCACAAAGTGCCACTCGCCCTGCGACACGCCACGGTCGGTGCGGAGCGTAAGAACGACAAACTCTCCGCCGCGACGTGCGCTTTCGGTAATGCCGAGCGGCGTAAGCAGTGTCGCTCCGTTCGGCGCGAGCACAACCCCGGTCTTGCGCGACATGGCGCTCTTTCCGCCGCCATAGGGCCAGTACTCGACCTCGAGCTCGCCGCGAACCTCGCAGGCCGTGTCGTTAAGCCCGTAGACCTCAATGGCGCCGTCGGCCCCGGGACGCGCGACAACCGCGACCGGCTCGAAGAAACGCCGCGCCATATACTGAAGAGGTTTCCACTTGCCGCCGTATTCGACCGACGACCAGCTCGCCACAGGCCAGTTGTCGTTAAGCTGCCAGAAAAGCGTTCCCATGCATCGCGGCATGGCCGCGCGCCACCCCTCGACCGCGGTTCTTATAGCCATACCCTGCTGGAACTGCGAAAGGATGAGTTCGCTTTCAAAATCCTTCGCCTCGCCGAAATACCGGACCATCGTCTCGCGTATGCGCCTGTTGCCGCCGGGGTTTTTCTGGTGCCACTCGAAGTCGTCGCCCGGCCCTTTCGAAAACGTCGCCGCGACCTCGGGGGACGGGAACGACTGGTAGCCGAACTCCGAGCAGAAGCGCGGACGGTACTTGTAATACTTGGAGAACGGCGCGTTCTCGTGCCACACGTCCCAATTGTGCATGTCGCCTTTGGAGTCGTCCTTCCATGCATCGCCGAAGTCGCCCGGCCCGCAGCAGGGCGACGACGGCCAGTAGGTGCGCGCGGGGTCGTATCTCGCGACAAGCTCTCCCTGTCTCTTCGAGCGCGCTATCCAGGCGGACTTGTAAAAGTCCGGGTCTTCGCGCGTCTCCTTGAACCACCTTATAGCGCCGAGGCATTCATTGTCACCGCACCAAAGCGCTATCGAGGCGTGGTCGCGCAGGCGGCGCAGCTGGTGGGAAAGCTCGCCCTCGATCTCGCCGAGAAACGCGTCGTCGGCCGGATACACCGCGCACGCGTGCATCATATCGTGCCACACGAGAAGTCCCAGCTCGTCGCAGAGATCGTAAAAGACATCCTTCTCGTACTGTCCGCCACCCCATACGCGGATCATGTTCATGTTCGCCGCCTTCGCGCTTTCGAGGAGGTCTCGGTAGCGCGACGGCGTCTGACGCGTTTCGAGCGCGTCGCACGGAATCCAGTTCGCGCCCTTCATGAAAAGGCGCCGGTTGTTGACGCAAAAGACGAGCGAAAGCTCCTCCTTGCCGTCGGACGAGACAGTGCGCTCGTTCAAGACCTCCAGCTTTCTGAGGCCGATGCGCTTCGTGATCTTCTCGCCGTTGACGTCCACGGTGAAGGTGTAAAAGTTCTGCCCGCCCGCGCCGTTAGGCCACCAGAGTGGCGGATTGTCGATCTCGATGCGGTTTGTCACCGTCGAGCCGTCCGAAAGGTCGGCGAAGACATCGAGCGTGCAGTGGCCGAGGTCGTCGGTGAACTTCTGCGTCGTGTAGACGTAATCTACGAGCGGCCTGTCGGCCGCAAGAAGCTTCACCGTGCCGCAGAAGCCAATTGACTCGACCTCTGGCCCCCAGTCCCATCCGGCGTGGCAGGCCGGCTTGCGGATGAGCGCCTGGTTCTTCGCCCATTCTACATTGGAGATCGGATATGCCCTGCCTGTTGCGGCGCGGCGCTCGTCGGCCTCAGCGACCGGACTTCTGAAGACTCCTTCAATTATGTTCTCACCCTTCTTGAGAAAAGGTTTCACATCGAAGTCATATCTCCTGAATCGGTTGGCCGTCCGCCCGACGTCGCGTCCGTTGATCTTCACTGTGCAGAAAGTATCGCAGTCCTCTAGCCGCAGGATTATCCTCTCGCGCCGCAGGAAGTCGCCGTCAACATTGAACCTGCGAGAGAATGTCCAGTCCCTGCGGGCGACCCAGAGAGACGCTTTCTCGTTCGCGCCCCAGTATATATCGTCAATCACGCCGGCCTTGAGAAGCGCGTCGTGAACACCGCCCGGCACAAACGCGTCCACAGTACGCTCGCAGTCCGAAACCTGCCATCGACCGGCAAGGTCGATTTCCCGCACGTCCTTCGCGTCGGCGGCGGCAGGCGGCGCCGGCGACCTGCCGGCAAGCCGCGCCTTGAGGTCGGCCCATCTGTAGAATGCGCCGTAGACGGTTTCGAGTCCGCGCAGACGCGCCTCGCCCTCGTTGAACAGGACCTTTACAATCACATCTCCAGCACCGTTACGGTAAAAGATCATCTGGACGTTCGCCGCCATCGGCATGGCCGATATTATTTCCTCGTGGTCGGCGGCCTCGGCCATGGGGACGCTGTCGCCCGCGCCCTCCACGCCAAGCCGACAGACGAACGGCCAGAGCGCCGCGTCATGCCCGAAGCGCAGATCCGCCGCAATGCCGCCGTGCGCGATCGTCTCGTCCGCCTTGACCGCAAAGTCCTCCGCGAGCGGCGCCGCGCATGAAACGACGCAGTCGCCGAACTCCGCCGAGTTCCCCATAAGCGCGTACCACCTCGCATCCATCATCCGCGCGACTGTCACAAGCTCGTCCTTGGTGAAGCAGTCGTCTATCGTAAGCCCGGCAAGCTCGACCTCAAGCGGACGGCACGCCGCGAACATGTAAAACAGGCTTCTGATGAACAGCGACGATTCACCGGCCATCTCGTCCGCGCGGGCCGTGTCGGTAAAGAGCCGCGCCATGAACGCCCGCCTGTCGAACGTCGCGCTCAGAATGCGCTCGGCGGCAGCCTTGCCGTCCTCAAGAGCCTTTTTGCGCTTCGGCGAACTGCTGAGCAGTTTGGACATAAGCCGCTCGCCCGTCTTGAATTCAAAGTCAAGCACGGGGGCAAGCCCCTTCAGCTCGCACGCGAAATTGGCAAGGCTCATGTTGCAGCGCGTGAACGTGCTCGTCTCGCAGCGCACCTTCCCGCCGGCGCGGAACACTTCAGGGACGCGCTCGAACATCCGCCGCGCTATTCCTCTTTGCTCCGCCGCGCCGCGGGCGGAAAGCTCGCCGTACATCCCTGCATGCGCATCGCGTATGACCTTGAGCTTCTTGAAAAGCGTGCGGCCCTCGTCCGTAAGAATTCCCGCGGCGTCGGCCTTCGCCATGACTCTGGCCGCATAGCAGTTGTCGCGCTCCGACTGATAACGGCTTCCGTGGCGGCCGTAGTGGCTTATATAGAAAGGATGATATCCTGCCGGCGCGGACGTCTCATGAGTCGCGACCGGCTTGTAGCGGCGGAATACCACCGTGCTCAGTTCGGGGTCGCCGGCGACCGCCGACGCGAAATCCCACGGGGCTCCGTCCGCGCAAACGCCGGTCGTGGCGAACACGGCGACCAGCGCGGCGGCGAAGCCCCGTCCTGCTTTGGCAAGGCAGTTCATACCGCGATCACCTGGCAGAGAAGCGGAACTCGGTCGTCGAACGGTAGGTCTCGCCCGCCTTGACGAACGTCGTCGGCCACTGGGGCTTGTTGGGCGAGTCGGGCGCGTGCTGGGTCTCAAGCGCGACGCCGCAGCGGAACGACAGATGCTCGCCGCCCTTCGCCTTCTGGTCGTAGCTCGCCCAGTTGGCGGTGTAGACCTGCAGGCACGGCTCGGTCGTCCACACCTCCACGGCGCGGCCGTTCAGCGGACAGTACAGAGCACCGGCCTTTATCAGGCCGCCCTTCCCGCCGGCCATAACGCCTTCGTCGAGAATCCAGTTGTGATCGTAGCCCTTGCCGATTTCAAGCTGCTCGTCGCCTTCATTGATCCGCTCGCCTATGCGCATGCCGCCACGGAAGTCGAAGGGCGTCCCGTCAACCCTGGCGATCTCGCCCGTCGGAATCTGGCCCTTGTCGGTCGGCGTAACAGCGCTCGCGGCGATTGTCATTATGTGGTCTTCGATCGTTCCTCCGGCCTCGCCCTTGAAGTTGAAGTAGACGTGCTGCGTCATGTTGATCGGCGTCTCCTTGTCGGGCACGGCCTCGTAGTCGACGCGCCACACGTTGTCCTTCGTGAGCGTGTAAGTGACCTTGACCTCGACCTTTCCAGGAAAGCCTTCATCGCCGTCGGGCGAGACGTGGGTGAAGACGACGCCCACGTCGTCACCCTTCACAAACGGCTCGGCGCCCCACACGTAGGCGTTCCATCCGCGCGCGCCGCCATGCAGGTTGCAGCCGATCCCGCCGGGCGCGTTGTTGAGCGCTGGCAGCTTGTATTCAACTCCGTTGAGTGTGAAGCGGCCGTGGGCGATCCTGTTGCCGTAGCGCCCGATGATGCAGCCCCAGTAGGCGTCGCCCTCGTCCCAGCCGGCTGGCGAGTCGAAGCCCACGACGACATCCTTCATCTTCCCGTCGCGGTCCGCCGTGAAGAGCCGGACGACCTTCCCGCCGTAGTCGCTTACCTCAAGCACGGTTCCGCCGGCGCCGTTCAGCGTGAACTTGCGCGCCTTCTCGCCGTACTTGGTTGTTCCGAAATCGCTTACCTCGTAGCTTGGACTCGCCATGACTGCCTCCTTTGTGATGTTGCTTTACTGTTGAAATTGAATCTACATTCTGCGGCTTGTGACCTCGATCACGTTCACCTGGTTTCTGAGCTGGAGAATTATCTGCTCGACGACCTTCTCTGTGCCGAGAATGTCGATCTTCATGCGCGAGACGGTTCCGTCCTCGGTAGGGCCGACGTTGAGCGTCTGTATGTTGTAGCCGCGCCCGGAGATGAGCCCCACGATCCGCGCGAGCACGCCCGGCTTGTTCTCGACGTAGCAGTTGAGCCTGTATATCTGTTCGTTCATATTACGCGTACTCCTTGCAGCCGTCTCACTTGAAGACCATTTCACTTACCGGCTTGCCGGCGGGAATCATCGGGTAGACGTTCGCGCGCGGCTCGACGATCACTTCTACAACCGTCGTCTTCTTCGATCTGACCGCCCTGGCGATAGTCGCGTCGAGCTTCGCGGGGTCGATCACACGGTATGCCTCGGCACCATGGGCCTCGGCGAGCTTGACGAAGTCGGGCAGGTAATCGTATTTGAGATCCTGCTCAAGACGCTCGTTGGCGGCGCGGCCGCGAACCGTGAGGATCGAGCCGGAGTAGTTCTTGCCGTAGAAGAGCTCCTGCCACTGGCGAACCATTCCGAGACAGCCGTTGTTTATGACGACGAACGTCACAGGCAGCTTGTGCTCCACAGCGACCACGACCTCCTCGAAGGTCATCTGCGCGCCTCCGTCGCCGCAAACCGCGACCGTCTTGTGGTCCGGCCGCGCGATCGCCGCGCCTATCGCCGCAGGAATTCCGAAACCCATCGTACCCATTCCGCCGGATGTGAGGAAATGGCGCGGAATGGAATAGCGGAAGTGCTGCGCCGCCCACATCTGGTGCTGGCCGACGTCCGTTACCATCACAGCGCGTCCGCCCGTCGCCTTGTCGATCGCCTCCATCACGGCCTGAGGCATTATGACGTTGGGATGCATCTGGCTCCATGTGACAGGATGGCTCTTCTTCCAGCCGTCGATCTTCGAAGTCCACTCGGGATGGGTCGCCGACTTCACGCGCGAAAGCACTGTCGTAAGTACGTCCTTGACATCCGCCACGATTCCGAGCGCCACGGAGACGTTCTTGCCGATCGACGCGGGGTCGCAGTCGACATGGACGATTCTGGCCTTCGGCGCATACTTGGAAATCTTGCCGGTTACGCGGTCCGAGAAACGCACGCCTAGCGCGATTATGAGATCGGCGTCGTTCATGGCCCAGTTGGCGGCGGGCGTGCCGTGCATGCCGGCCATTCTGAGAGAGAGCGGGTCGCGCTCGTCAAAGCTGCCAAGACCCATGAGTGTCGTCGCGACCGGTATTCCGGCCCTGTGGGCGAGCGTCGCGACATCCTTCGCCGCGCCGGACGCAATCACGCCGCCGCCTGCGTATATCACGGGGCGCTCGGCCTCGTTGATGAGCTTCGCGAGACGGTTCATCTGCGCCGAGGTCGCCGCGCTTTCGGGGTGATACGCGCGCAGAGACACGCGCTCGGGATACTGCGCGGAGGTAAGCGCCTGCTGGCAGTTCTTCGGAATGTCAATCACAACCGGCCCCGGCTTGCCGTGGGTCGCGATGTAAAAGGCCTCGGCGACGATCTCGGGAATCTCGTCTGCGCTCTGCACAAGGAAGCAGTGCTTCGACACTCCGCGCGCAACGCCCGTCGTGTCGGCTTCCTGGAAAGCGTCGGTCCCGATAAGCGACATGGGAACCTGGCCCGTGATCACGATAAGAGGGATGCCGTCGATGTTCGCCGTCGCAAGACCGGTTATCGTGTTCGTCGCGCCCGGGCCGGACGTCACGAGGCACACGCCGGGCTTGCCGGTCGAGCGCGCATAGCCGTCGGCCATGTGGACGCACCCCTGCTCGTGGCGGCCGAGAACGAACGGGAACTTCGCGTCCGTAAGACAGTTGAATATGTCAAGCGCCTGGCCGCCCGGATAGCCGAACAGCACCTCTGTGCCCGCCTTGGCGAGCGATTCAACGAGCGCCTGCGCGCCCGTCCTCTTTGCATTCTGGTTCATCAGGTGGAATATTATACCAAACTCTGCACACGAGGGCTAGCCCCAACACAGAATGTAAATCACAAGACGCAGTGCTTACACAACCTGTAATATCTTGCGGCGGCACGGAGCGCGCGAAAGCCGTTTTTACGCCTTGGCACAGTTTATGCTATAATATCATCTGTATGCGGGTGCCATCGGCTGTCGCTGATGACGGTCGCCGCAAGTGAAAAGAAAAAGGAAAAGAAGACAATGAGCAAGTACGTTGATTCGGTCCTCGCCGACGTGAAGGCGAAGAATCCCGGCGAGCCTGAATTCATCCAGGCCGTGGACGAGGTGCTTACAACCCTCGACCCGGTTCTCAAGGCCAACCCGCAATACGAGAAGAACGCGATCCTCGAGCGCATGGTCGAGCCCGAGCGCGTGGTGATCTTCCGCGTGCCGTGGGTGGACGACAAAGGAATCGTGCGCGTGAACCGCGGCTACAGGATCCAGATGAACTCCGCCATCGGTCCTTACAAGGGCGGTCTGCGGTTCGACCCAACGGTGAACCTGGGCGTCCTCAAATTCCTCGCGTTCGAGCAGGTGTTCAAGAACTCGCTCCCCACGCTCCCCATGGGCGGCGGCAAGGGCGGCAGCGACTTCAACCCGAAGCAGAGCCCCCACACGCCCGGCAAGCGCTGCAGCGACGCCGAGGTGATGCGCTTCTG
>DGVK01000046.1:0-340 GCA_002395905.1 Verrucomicrobia bacterium UBA4286
GCACGCTGCGCGACATCAACTCGCGAAATGCGACGGCGCGTCAGGCGGCCGAGCGCGACGCGATAAATACGCCTATCCAGGGTTCTGCGGCCGATTTGATAAAGGTCGCGATGGTAAAGGTGGATCGCGCCATAAAGGCCGCGCGGCTGCGGGCGAAGATGGTCTTGCAGATACACGACGAACTTGTTTTCGACGCGCCGGTTGAAGAGGTCGAGCAGCTCAAGGAGATCGTCCGCCGCGAGATGACGACTGCGATTGACTTCGGCGTTCCGCTTGACGTCGGCATAGGTGTCGGCCGCGACTGGCTCTCCGCCCACTGACCTGCCCCCCCCCCCCCCCC
>DGVK01000046.1:395-1768 GCA_002395905.1 Verrucomicrobia bacterium UBA4286
CCCCCCCCTATTGACACGGGGGGTAATTTTCGGTAAAATACGCACACAATTATGGGCTTAGTGTTTTCTAGAGTCGCCGTGCACGCGATTGCACTGTCGGTCGCCGGCATTTTGGCGTGTGGTTGCAGCACTATCGACGGATTGTTCAAGACAGAGGAGTTGATAGATGTCGACGCTGCGGCAAGGTATTGGGACGGGCCTCGCGTAGGTCCCGGCATGCTGCTTGTTGTGCAGATAGGTTCGTCGACTCTTGCACCTAAAGAGATGAAGGTGATGGTCGATCAGAAGGGGGAGATAACGCTCCCGTACCTTTTGCAGGATCCCGTGGCGTGCGACGGGCTTGGGCTTGAGGCGTTGAGGCAGAAGCTGGTGAAGGCGTATTCCGTCTACATACGCCAGCCGCAGGTCTCCGTGACGTTCGGGCCTTACGACGAGCGCAACGGCGTGAGTCCGTGGGGAACGGTGAAGGTGATGGGCGAGGTGGGTCAGCCCGGGCCGATCAACATGCCGGCCACGATGGACATGACCGTGACCAAGGTTCTTCAGGTCGCGGGCGGCGTGAAGCCCTTTGCCGACAAGTCGCGAATCCTCGTGACACGGTGCGACAAAGACGGCAGGCGCACGCGTACGCGCGTGGACCTGCGCGAGATCGGTGAGGACGGCCGGTTCGACAAAGACATGATTTTAAAGGCGGGTGACGTAGTCTACGTGCCCGAAACATGGTATTGACAGTCAAAGGAACCAAGAAGATGAACAGAAACCTTAAGACGCTAGGAATGGCGGTTGCGGCGGTCGTGTTGACGTCGCATGCGTCGTTTGCGCAGGAAACAGCCCTGCCTCTTGCGGAGGCTCGCGCGCAGATAGGGGCGATTGTCGAAGACCCGTCGTCCATGACAGGCGTCATGAAGCGTCTCGCAGCGGCCGACCAGACGGCGTTTCTCGCCGATGTGAATGCGGCGATCGCCAAGATGCCCGGCTCCAACGAGGAGAAGGCCGCCCGTTTTCTCAATGTCAACAGGGCCGCGCTCAAGGGCTCTGCGAAGGGCAATCTGGCCAACCTCGTCGCCGAGGTGTTCGCGACGGTCTCGCCCGAGGCTTTGACGATTGTAAACGAGCGCTTCGCGGCCGATCTCTTCAACAGGAGCGCGGATCCCTCCCGCACCTACACTGATGACGAGTATGTCAACATAGCGACGAATCTCATGGCCAGGATAGAGAAGCGCACCGCCGACACCGACGATGCCGCGGTTCGCAACACCTTCGCCGCCGCCATGCTGGCGAGGGCGTCGAACGGCAGCCCGGCCGATCTGGCCGACAAACTTGTCGCCACGATGCCGGCGGGTGACGAGCGCGACCTCGCCAGGAACGAGTGG
>DGVK01000046.1:1810-3956 GCA_002395905.1 Verrucomicrobia bacterium UBA4286
CGCCAGGAACGAGTGGCTTCCCGCCGCGCTCTCCGAGCCTGCCGACTACGAGGCGATGCTCGCTTATGCGGATGCCGGCCGTCAGCCCAGCCCGAGTCTCGCGCTTCAGCTTTCCGGCCCGCAGCTTCTCGACGCGTTTCTGGCCGACGTCGCCTCCAGCCTTGTCGGCGGGGACGGGCGCGAGACGACGCCGTTCACCGATCAGGCGTTCGGCGGCTTCAATGAGCCTCTGTTCCACGCAGTTGAAGGCACGCTTCTTGATACGCCTATCGGCGCGGGGCAGCCTCCTCGCACAGACGATCCCACAAAGCCGTGGAATCCGAGCTACCGCCGCGGCGAGCGTCCCCGTTCGGAGCCTGTCCCTCCGCGCCCGCCGGAGCCTGTCCCGCCGCTTCCGCCGGATTATCCCTGATGCAGCGCGATTGAACAACAGTCAAAGGAGTTCGTCAAATGAAGAAACTTTGCTTTATTGCCGCAGTCGCCGCGCTCTCTGTCGCGCAGGCTGATGTCATGGACAGGCCGACAGGATTCAAGGTCGGCCAGCGCATGACGGTTCGCCCGTATGTGTCGCTCTACTACACATTTGACTCTAACGTTGATTCGGCGCACCATTCCAGCTCGCGCAGCGGCTCGTCGTGGAGCATACACCCCGGCTTCACGGCCGACTACAAGGGCGAGAACTGGAATCTGGCTGCGGGCGCCTACTACCGCCACCACGACTATTCGCGCAATTCGTCCAGCATGGACCAGAACAGCTACGGCCAGAACCTCGCGCTCACATGGGCGACGAGCAGGGATGGCGGCAAGGGCTGGTCGCTGAACATCCGCGAAAGCTTCCAGTTCATTTCGCAGGACGACGACATGTCCAACCATGAGGGCCGCGGCATCGGCCGCGACCGCCAGCAGTTCCAGATTGGCGCGACGCTTCAGCGCCGCTTCAATGAAAGATGGCACGCTTCGGCCGACGCGACCTACTACTACCTGGACTACGAGAACGACTCCAAGAAATACGCGCCGCTTTACGGCTGGACGCGCTGGACCGTCGGCGGCCAGGCGGGCTATGTCGCCTCCCGCTGGACCGATCTGCTGATCGCCGCCAACTATCAGGGCTACACGCAGGATAACGACCGCGACCGTCTCGGCGAGGCTGGCGAGAAGCGCGGCCGCAGGATCGCCAGCGACTCCAAGGGCTGGACGGTCCACGTCGGCGTAGGAACCCATGCGACGGAGCGTATAAGCTATCGCGTCATGGCCGGCTGGAGCCGCTTCGAGTACGGCGACGGTGCGCACGACGCCGACGGCTTCACATACTCGATCACCGGGAACTGGAAGATGTCCGACACGTGGCACATGATGCTTCTCGCGTCTAGCTACTACCAGCCGTCGGAGCGTGAATACGGCAGCGAGACCCGCACGGATCTCGTGAGCTGGGGTCTCGCCCACACGATGATCCGCGGCAAGCTCAACGCCACATTCGACCTCAACTACCGCCACGAGCAGCACGAGTACACCGAGTACCGCTCCAGCGACTACGATTGCGACATTCTGACCGGCCGCATCGGTCTCAACTACACGCTCAACCGCTTCTTGACCGCTTTTACGACTGCCGAATACCAGACCTACATGTCGCACGACCGCAGCAACTACGATTATGATCGCTGGCGTCTTTCGCTCGGTCTGAGGCTCACCTACTAAGAAAGTGCAGAAGTTTCTCGCCAACTACGCTACGGCGGCGCACCTGGCCATATTGGCGGTCGCGCCGCTGTTCCTGTCTCCATTCTGTGCGCAGGAGACGGTGGCGACCTGTCTGCTGTGGCTCTCGCTTCTGGTCGCGACATGGGTCGTGATGTCGCCTGCGTGCCGTTCGGGAGAGCTTCCCCACATGGCGAGGGAAAGGTTGCTGGCCGACGCCGTTCGCGACCCGGCGATGTGGTTCATGCTGGTCGTCGTCGCGTATGCCGGCGTACGCGCCCTCAACGGCGGCGTGGCGCTTGCCTATGATGCGGAGCTCGGTGCATGGTCGTTGAAGCGGCAGGCCGTGGAGATTCTTCCCGGATGTACGGACGGCGCGGGCTGTCTGCCGTTCGCGACCACTGGCGCGCTCGCCGTGCTTCTGCTCGGCGCCCGCCATGCGCTTGACGCATCG
>DGVK01000207.1:0-237 GCA_002395905.1 Verrucomicrobia bacterium UBA4286
TTGTAGTTGTAGCGCAGGAAGCCGAGCAGTCCGCCGGCGAAGGCGAAGTGGAAAAGCGAAGCCGAGGCGCGGCCCGAGAATATAAGCGCGCCGGCCATGCCGAGCGAGGCGATGAAGGCGAGTCCCGAGGCGAGCCCGTCCAGTCCGTCGATAAGGTTGAAAGCGTTCACCGCGCCGACGACCCAGCACATCGTGAGGAAGCAGTCGATCCACGCCGGGAGAGCAGGCCAGAGGCTT